>DATADL010000297.1:0-21972 GCA_036258555.1 Actinomycetota bacterium
GTCGTGATGCTGAGCTCGAGCAGCGTCCGCGCCCAGTCGAGCGTCTCCGCGATCGACGGAGGCTTCTCGAGCTCGAGCTCGCGGATGCTGCGGACGACGCGGACGATGCCGTCGGCGAGCGCTTCGCTCAGCCCCGGGACGCGGCGCAGCACGATCGCCTTCTCACGCTCGAGGTCGGGGTAGTCGAGGTAGAGGTAGAGGCAGCGCCGCTTGAGCGCCTCCGACAGCTCGCGCACCGCGTTCGACGTCAGCACGACGAAAGGCTCCCCGCGCGCGGCGACCGTCCCCATCTCCGGGATCGTGACCTGCCAGTCCGACAGGACCTCGAGCAGCAGCGCCTCGGCCTCGACGTCGAGCTTGTCGACCTCGTCGATCAACAGGACGACCGGTTCGTCGGAGCGCAGCGCCTGGAGGACCGGCCGTTCGAGCAGGAACTCCTCGGCGAAGATGTCGTCGGAGAGCTCGTCCCACCCGGCCCCCTGGCCGGCCTGTATCCGCAGCAGCTGCTTGCGGTAGTTCCACTCGTACAGCACCTTGGTCTCGTCGACGCCCTCGTAGCACTGGAGGCGGACGAGGCGTAGCCCCAGGGCGGCCGCGACGGTCTTGGCGAGCTCGGTCTTGCCGGCGCCTGCGGGGCCCTCGACGAGGAGCGGCTTGCCGAGCCGCCCGGCGAGGAAGACGACGGTGGCGACGTCGTCGCCGGCGAGATACCCGCCGGCGGCGAGCCGGGCGGAGACGTCGTCGATGCTGGCGAAGCGGGGCCCGTCCATGAGTCCAGCGTAATCACTTGGGCGTGCTCAGCGCGACAGCTGCGCGTTGATCTTGTCGCGAAGCACGAGGAGCATGTCGTACGTCGGCAGGTACGGGCTCGGGTCGAAGACGACGCGCTCGCTGACGATCACATTGCCCTCGCTATCGAGAGTCGTCACCGTGATGGCCGATACGCGGCTCTCGTATGCGAACTCGGGATCGGACAAGACGACGCGCGCCGCGCCCTGAGGCGGGTTCGCCCAGCCCACCTGCTCGCGTCAGAGCGTCGTCGAGGACGAAACAGAGACGCCGAGCCCCTCTTCGAAGACGGCGGCCACGCCCCCGGGCGCTCCGTTCGCCACTTCTTCGATCGCCGGACGAGAGGGTTCGGCGACCTCCGGCCGGGTCGCGCCGAAGTCGGACCGCTCCTCGAAGTAGCGCCGGATGAGGTCCCTGCTCATGGCCCTCCTGCTGCGCTGGCCGTGCTCGTAGCCCTCGCGGGCCGCCACCCACGGTCCTTCACGGTGCGTCAGCGCCGCCAGCTGGGGGCCGGTCAGGGGGGCGTAGGCGGCAACCACTGCCTCGAGGGCGCGGCGCTCGCGAGCCCCCAGCTTCTCCGGGTCGCCGCCGGAAGGTGTCGCGATCGGCTCGTCACGGCAGTCCTTGTATGCCGTGTACACGTCACCGACGGCAGGCCCGAACGCCCACGCCTCGACCACGTCGGCGAACAAAGGCTCTCCGTACCAGGCGAGGTGCCACCCCTGGGCGTAATAGAGAAGCTTCTGGAGCTTCATCTGGTCCACCCCTGGGTCCATCTCGATGATGGCCGCCGCGACGTCACGTGCTCGGATCAAGACATCTTCCTTCCGTAGAACCTGATGGTACTTCGAGGTACCCCCAATCTCTTCGAACACCCTGGTAGACGGCCACTTCCCGGCGTCCAGGTGGCGACTCGCCACCCCAGCGCGACCTTGCGACCTCCGTGGCCGTTAGGGTCCAACTGGGGGGACTTTCCAGCGAGGCAGGAGAGCCCCAGGCGGAGGCGAAGTCCACAGTGGAAGCACTACGAGCACCAGAGGTCGTCCCCTTGTTCAAGAAGGCCCTTCTCACGGCGCTGCTGCCCGGGTTGATCTGGGCGGCTCCGGCCGCGTCCGACGACGCCGGGCCCGGCGACCCCTTCTTCGGCCAGCAGTGGGGGCTGTCGCGCATCCGGGCCCCCGAGGTGTGGCCGGAGGTCACCGGGAGCGGCGTGACGATCGCGGTCGTCGACTCGGGCGTCGACCTGAGCCACCCCGACCTCGCGCCCAACGTCGACGTCGAGCGCGACGCCGACTTCGTCGACGGGAAGCCCGACACCGACGGCGCGCAGGACACGACCGGTCACGGCACGCACGTCGCCGGCATCGCCGCGGCGGCCACGAACAACGGCATCGGCGTCGCCGGCGTCGCGCCGCACGCGCGCATCCTTCCGGTCCGCGTGCTCGGATCCGACAACGACCGGACCGCCCGCATCGCGGCCGGGATCCGCTACGCCGCCGACCGCGGGGCCCAAGTGATCAACCTCTCGCTGTCGTACTCACCGCCGGGACACGTCGACACGATCACGGGCAGCATGCGTCCGGTGCACGAGGCGATCGCGTACGCGCTCTCGAAGGGTTCCGTCGTCGTCGCATCGGCGGGCAACGACACTCTGCCTGCGTGCGCCGAGCCCGCGGCCGTCGACGGCGTGCTGTGCGTCGGCGCGCTCGACCGGTCGGACCGCCCCGCGTACTACACGAACTTCGAGTCGCGCCGGTCCAAGCGCTACCTGGTCGCGCCGGGCGGCGACCAGACGATCTCGTGTGCCAACGACATCCTGTCGACCTACCTGCGCGGCGCCGACCGCGTCTGCGCGCCGGCCGACGGATACGAGTCCCTCGCGGGCACGTCGATGGCCGCCGCCTTCGTGTCGGGCACGGCCGCGCTGCTGTCGGAGAAGGGCCTCGAAGCGCCGGAGATAGTCGAGTGCCTCCTGGGCTCCGCGGACGACCTCGGCCCCCCCGGGCGTGACCCGATCTACGGTCACGGGCGGCTCGACGCCGCCGCGGCCGTCACGAGCTGCTAGCAGCCCCCGTCGCCGCCTCCGTCACCGCCGCCCCCGTCGAACCCTCCGCCGTCGGAGCCACCGCCGTCGAACCCGCCGTCGTAGCCGCCCGCACCGAACCCTCCCCAGGTCGCGCCCAGGCCGGAGTACGACGACCAGAACGGCGGCCTCACCGGTGGCCGCATGTCCCTCGCCTCGCCGGGGGTCGCCCGTTTGCGCCGCCGGTTCCACTTCGCCCAGCGGATCCAGTCGGGCACGTACATCGCCGCGGCGAGTGCCACGAAGATCCCCAGCGTCAGGGCCCACCAGAACATGCGACAAGTATGCGACGCGGCGCACCGGAAGGCGAGGTCAGCCCTTGACGACCCCGACAGGCCTCATCCGTGCCACGACCTTCGTCAGCCCGGCCCCCTCGCACGTCTCGACGACCTCGGACACGTCCTTGTAGGCGTACGGCGCCTCCTCGGAGAGCAGTCGCGCGTGGCTCGCCGCGACGAGGATCCCCTCCGACTCGAGCTGACGCTTGAGCTCGTGGCCGCCCATCTGCTTCTTGGCCTGGGTCCTGCTCATCGCGCGCCCTGCGCCGTGGCAGGTGGAGGCGAACGACTGCGGGGATCCCATGCCCGCGAGCACGTAGGAGTGCGTCCCCATGCTGCCGGGGATGATCACGGGCTGCCCGACGTCTGCGTAGCGGTCGGGGATCTCGGGGTGGCGAGGGCCGAACGCGCGCGTCGCGCCCTTGCGGTGGACGCACAGCTTCCGCGTCGCGCCGTCGACCTCGTGCTCCTCGATCTTCGCCAGGTTGTGCGAGATGTCGTAGACGACCGACATCTCGAGGTCGCGCGCGCCCTTTCCGAAGACCTCCTCGAACGACTCCCGGGTCGCGTCGGTCAGGAGGTGCCGGTTCGCCCGCGCGAAGTTGCCTGCCGCGTCCATCGCGCCGAAGTAGCTCTCGGCCCTGGGGTGGTCCATCGGCACGCATGCGAGCTGGCGGTCGGGGACCTCGATGCCGAGCTCGGGCATCAGCCGGTCGATCGCCTTGAGGTGGTCGGTGCAGGTCTGGTGGCCGAGCCCGCGCGAGCCCGAGTGGATCATCACGACCACGCCACCGTCGAAGAGCCCCATCGCCTCCGCCGCGTGCGCGTCGCGGATCTCGTCGACGACCTGGACCTCGAGGAAGTGGTTGCCGGCGCCGAGGCTGCCGAGCTGGTTCCCGCCCCGCTCCTTCGCCCGCTCCGACACGAGGTCGGGCCGCGCGTTCGGAAGCGTCCCGAAGTCCTCCGACAGCTCCGCGTCCTCCTCCCAGCCGACGCCGCGCGACAGCGGGTACTTGACCCCGTCTCTCAGCACGGCCTCCATCCCGCGTTCGTCGAGCACCATCCGGCCCTTGCCGCCGACCCCGCGGGGGACGCGGCGGCCGAGCGTCGTCACGAGCTCGCGGACGCGCGGCTTCGCGTCGTCCCACGTGATCGAGCTGCGCACCAGGCGCACGCCGCATCCGATGTCGAACCCGACACCGCCCGGCGAGACCGCCCCTCCCCGTTCGACGTCCGTGGCGGCGACGCCCCCGATCGGGAACCCGTAGCCCCAGTGGATGTCGGGCATCGCCAGAGAAGCCCCGACGATCCCGGGGAGCGTAGCGACGTTCGCCACCTGGTCGACGGCGTTGTCTTCGACGGCCTTGCGGATCAGGCCCTCGGACGCGAAGACGCGGCCCGGGACCCGCATGCCGCCGGCCCATCCGACCGGGACCTCCCACAGGAACTCGTCGAGCCGCCGAACCTCCACCGGGGCCTCCCTCCGCTCCTTCGTTGGCTAGACGTCCACGTAGACGGTCGCCGACCAGCCGTCCCCGGACTCCTCGACCGCCAGGCGGTGGTAGGTGATCGCCTTCACCTGCGTCCCGCCCTCGTACGAGGCCTCCTCCCTCGGCGCTATACCCAGCCGGCCCCCCGCCCGCCGGGGCGTGACCTCGAGGTCCATCGAGGTGACCACCACGTCGCGGGAGTCGCACAGGTAGAGCACCTCGCCCAGCCAGTCGACGAGCAGGGCGCCGGGGTCGGCCGCGCCGACGTCGAGCTCGACCTCCTCGGCGGCCGCGCGGGAGGGGGCCCAGGTGCCGACGATGTCGAGCAGGCCGAGCGTGGCCTGCTCGAATACGCCCGAAAGGTCAACTGCCTCCGCTCTTATGCCGACATCTGCAGTGTGTTCCAGGATCTCGAACCGCGCCATCAGGCCAAGGGTGGCACACCACCGCCCCCGCTGGACCGCCGGGCGGCCGCAGCCGCAGCCGCCCGTCTGACCGAGAACGTCGAGCGGGTCATAAAGGGCAACCGCCGCGCCGTAGAGGCCGCGGCGACCGCCCTGTTCGCCGGAGGGCACCTGCTCATCGAGGACGTGCCGGGCGTGGGCAAGACGATGCTGGCCCGCAGCGTGGCCGCGTCGGTGGGGGGCTCGTTCAAGAGGATCCAGGGGACGCCGGACCTGCTCCCTTCGGACATCACCGGCACCACGGTGTTCGACCAGCAGAACCACACGTTCGACTTCATCCCCGGCCCCCTCTTCGCGAACGTCGTGCTCGTCGACGAGGTGAACCGCGCGACGCCCAGGGCCCAGGCCGCGCTGCTCGAGGCGATGGACGAGAGGGCCGTCACCGTCGACGGCGTCCGCCATCCGCTCCCGTCGCCGTTGTTCGTCGTGGCGACGCAGAACCCGCTCGAACAGCACGGCACGTTCCCGCTCCCGGAGGGTCAGCTCGACCGCTTCGCGCTCGCCATCGACATGGGCTACGTCTCGCCGGCGACCGAGAAAGAGGTCATAGTCGCCCAGCTCCACGGGCATCCGATCGAGCAGCTGCGTCCCGTGGTCACTCCGGAGGAGGTCGCGGGCGTGCAGCTCGCCGTACGCGACACGTTCGTGTCCCAGCCGGTCCTCGACTTCACGCTGGCGGTCGTCACCGCGACGCGCCGGCACCCCGACGTCGCGCTGGGAGCCAGCCCGCGCGCGTCCGTCACGTTGATCCGGTGCGCGCAGGCCCGCGCGCTGCTGAAGGGCCGCGAGTTCGTCGTGCCCGACGACGTGAAGGCCCTCGCTCTCGGGACGCTGTCCCACCGGATCGTCACGTCGAACGGGTTCGGTCAGGACCCGGCCCGCGGCCGCAAGATCGTCCAGACGATCCTCGACGCGACGCCGGCCCCGGTCACCGACGGCGGGCACGCGCCGCCTAACGCTCCGGTCTCTCCCGCAGCGCCACCGGCTCCGAGCCTCACGCGATGAGCCGCCGGCCTACTGCCAAGGCCGGGACCGTCGCAGCGGTGGGGGTCCTTCTCGTGGGGACCGCCACGACCGCGCAGGCGGGGTGGTTGTTCGTGTTGTCCGCGGGCGTGCTCGGCCTCGTCGTCTCGGGAGTCCTCACCTGGCACCGGCTCGGCGCCGCGTCCGTGACGAGATCGCTGCCCGCGCGGGCCCGGGTCGGGGAGGACGTCTCGCTCAGGGTGTCCGTACACAACGCCTCGGGCAAACGCCTCCCCGTACTGCGCGTCGAGGACCGCTTCACGGCGTTCGGCGGGTTCGCGCTCGCGAGCGAGAGCGTCCCGGGCGGCGGGACCGCCACGGTCGAGCTGACGAGGACGGCGCTCCGCCGGGGCGTGTTCGACGACTCCGACGTCGTGCTCTCGACGGCGGCGCCCTTCGGGCTGATGCGCACGCGCCGGACGATCTCGGTCGCCTCGCGCCTCGTCGTGCATCCGCTGGTGATCGACGTCAGCGGGTTCCCGCTGCCGGAGACCCCGGCCACGACGTCCGACGAGGCCCTGGCGGCGGCGCGAACGGGGGCCGGCGAGGTCTTCGCCGGAGTCCGCGACTACAGGCCCGGCGACCAGAGACGGTGGATCCACTGGCGGACGACCGCACGCACGGGACGCCTCGCCGTACGAGAGCACGAGGACCCGGCCCGCAGCCCGATCGTCATCGTCGTCGCAGGCTTCGAGGACGACGAAGTGGGCGAGCGCGTAGCGTCGGCCGCGGCGTCGGTCGCCCTCTACGCGCTGGACGCCGCACGCCCCGTCCACTGTGTCGGACACGGGCGCTTCGGCGAGGTCGTCGACAACGCGACGCGCCTGCAGGTCCTCGACTGGGCCGCCGGGCTGGAGCCCTCGGACTCGAGGGCCGAGGACGCCGTGGCGGCTGCGTTCCGCAGGTGGGGGAGACGGTGCTCGTTCGTCCTCTTCGAGACCGGGGACGGATCCTTGCGGCCCGCGATCGATCTGGCCGTGCGCCGCGGTGCAGCCGTGCAGATCGTCCGTCCGGTGAGCGAGGACGAGGAGCCCGTGGAGACCGCCGCATGAAAGACGTGCTCGCACGTGGCAGCGCGCGGCGGCTCCCCGAGGACTCGATCGCGCTGAGGGCCGCGGTCCTCGGCGCCGTCCTCACCGGACTTGCCGCGCTGACCTCGGTGGGAGCGGTGTCGCTCCCCGCGGCGCTCCTCTTCACCGTGCTGCTGTTGGCGGGGTATTCGTTCTCGTACGTCTACCGTCACCCGACCAGCTGGGGCTGGGTCGTGAAGATCGTGCTCACGCTGGCCGCGATCGTCGCGGTCACGCAGTTCTTCGGCGCCCTTCGCCAGTTGCAGACGGTCGACGAGGCCCGGTTCCCGCTCGCGAACCTGTTCCTCGCGGTCCAGGTCCTCCACGGGTTCGACCTCCCGGCGCGCAAGGACCTGAACTTCTCCCTCGGATCTTCCCTCGCGCTGATGGCGATCGCCGCGACGCTGTCACAGGACATGGCGTTCGCGTTCTACCTCGTCGTCTACTTCGCCTTCGTGATGGCCGCGCTGACGCTGTCGCACCGGTCCGAGCTCGGCGGCTCGGCCGCGGCCTGGATGACCGCCGACGGCAAGACCGATCCCGGACGGGCGCGCTTTCCGTGGGACGACATCGGACGCGCCGTCCTTCCGGTCACGCTGTGCGGCGCCTTGATCTTCATGCTGATGCCGCAGTCGGTGGCGTCGCAGTACTTCGCGCTCCCGTTCTCGCTCGGCGAGGGCATAGGCGCAGACGCGGCCGGCGGGATCATGAACCCGGGCGGCGGCTCCGGGACGCGCTCGTCCGGCGAGGCGTACCACGGGTTCGACGACCGCATGGACCTCAACGTGCGCGGCGACCTCGGCGACCAGCTCGTGATGAGGGTCCGCTCCTCGGCCCCCGCGATGTGGAAGGGGATCGTGTTCGGCGAGTACGACGGCCGCTACTGGAAGGCCGCCGACCCCGACGCCGCGGTGCCGGCCGGCGACGCGCCTCCGTACCAGTACCCCGTCGGGCTGCGCAGCCTCGGCCCCCGCGTGCGGATATCGCAGACCTACTACGTCGAGGCCGAGCAGCCGAACGTCATCTTCGCCGCGGGACAGCCGGACACGATCTGGTACGAGGGCGGCGTCTCGATCGACGCGCTCGGCGGCGTGCGCACGCCCTCGACCCTCACCCCGGGAACGGTCTACAGCGTGGTCTCGACGCGGGGCTCGGCGCCGGCCGAGGAGCTGCGCGAGCTGCCTCAGGAGCCGCCCCCGGACCACATCGAGCGGTACCTGGAGCTGCCGGACTCGGTTCCCGACCGCGTGGGGGAGCTCGCGCGGTCGATCACGCGCGGCGAGAGCACCGACGTCGACAAGGTCCTCGCGATCGAGGACTACCTGCGGCGCAACTACGAGTACTCGCTCGACTCGCCGGTCCCCCCCGCCGGGCGCGACGCGGTCGACCACTTCCTGTTCGACGCGGACGTCGGCTTCTGCGAGCAGTTCGCCTCCGCGACCGCGGTGATGCTGCGCTCGCTCCGGATCCCCGCGCGCGTCGTCGCCGGCTACGCGGTCGGTCGTCGCAACGCGCTCAGCGGCTACTACGAGGTCCGTTCGAGCGACGCACACGCGTGGGTCGAGGTCTGGTTCCCGAACTACGGCTGGTACGAGTTCGACCCCACGTTCGCGATCCCCAAGGCCGACGGGGGGCTCGAGCGGAGCATCCCGCTGGTGGGCGCGATCTCGGCGCTGTGGAGGTCGGTGCGCGACGCGGGGCCTCTCGGTCAGGCCGTCGCAGCCGCGATCACCGTGGCCCTGGCGGCGTTCGCGGCGAGGGCCGGGTGGCGGGCGTCCCGGCGGCGTCGCGGGCGCGGGCGCGCCCCGCTCCCGCCCGGAGCCGGCCCCGTGACGGCCGCGTTCCGGCGGTTCGAAGACGCCCTCGCGACCGCAGGGCGGCCGCGCGCGCCCGGAGAGACGGCGCGGGAAGCCGTCGCGCGGGCCGCCAGAGCGCACGGACCGATGTCCCGCACCGCGCTGCAGGTGTTCGAGGTCGAGAGGTACGGGCCGCTGCCGCCGCGCGACGAAGACGTGGCGACGGCCGTCGAGGAGCTGGACCGCCTGAGCAGGGCCGTGCGGGAGACGCCCTAGCCCGCTATTCCTCCGGCTCGGGCGGGATGATCAGCTCCTGGCCGACGGCGAGTGACTCGGGATCCGTGATGCCGTTCGCCTCGGCCAGGAAGTCGTCGAGGCTCGCATTGCCGTAGAACTCCTCCGCGATGCTCGCGAGCGTGTCACCCTGCTCGACCGTGTACGTCTCGCCGCCCTCGGTCTCGCCTTCGGGGTCGGTCGCCTCTGAGTCGCCGCCTCCACCTCCGCCGCCCGTGACCGGGGACGCGGTCGGCAGCGGCGTGGGCTCGGGGGCCGCGGCGAGCTGGCGCTCGAGGTCCGCGTTCTCCTCCTCGAGGGCCTCTCTCTCCGCGACGACCGCGTTGTATTGGGACCGCTCGATCCCCGAGTCGCCTGCGGTGACGCGGCCGAGTAGGAACGCGATCAGCAGGGCGACGCCGAGGATCGCCACCCGGCCCCACAGGACGCGACCGGGCTGGCGCGGCTGCTGCTCGTCGTCGTAGTCGAGGTCGTAGGACGAGTCCGGCCGGTACGGCTCGAAAGTCTCGGTCATCCTGTCGCCCATCCGGGCCCCCAATCACGTGCTCGGCTTGGCAGAAAATAGCGTAGCCCGTCGACAAGCGCGTTTGTCGCTTTCGGAGAGACCCGGGCCGGCGTCTCAGGTCGTCACGGCGCGGAAGAACCAGACCCCGAAGGCGATCCCCCCGGCGATCGCGGCGAGCTGGACCAGCAGCCACCAGGCGCTCTCCCGCGACATCACCCGCGACCCCCCAGCACCTGCTGCTTCGCCGCCTCGAACTCGTCGTCCGACAGAGCCCCGGACGCGTGCAGCGCGCCGAGCCTCTCGAGCGCGTCTACCAACGACTCACCGCCGGGCGCGCCCGAAGGGCCCCCGGGCTTCGGATCGAACCCGAAGCGCTGGGAGCCGCGCGGGCCCGGGTTCGACGCGGCCCGCAGCTGCCTGACCTTCGACCTCGTCGGCACCACGACCTGGGCCGGAGGCACGTCCGCGGCGCGCCGCCCGAACTGGCCCAGGACCGGCTTGACCATCGCGAGAAGCGGAAGGCCTCCCATCAGCGCGAACAGCACGGCACAGATCAGCCAGCCCCACACCAGGCCCTCGCCGACCGGCGGGTCGACGCCGTAGTCGAGGAAGTTCCAGCCGAGCGACAGGAACAACGCGGGCCACGCGAAGGCGACGAGCGTCGGAACGCGGTGCTTGGACGTGGTCCACAGGTACAGCCCGACGAAGACGATCCCTCCCCAGATCCCGCCGATCATCAGGAGCGGGACGCCTTCGGGACACTCCACGCGCGGGACGAAGGGCCCCCCGGACGCGCACGCGCCGCCGATGTCCATCACCGCGCGCATCCCGAGATATAGCAGCGTCAGGCCGCACGACACCCCCGCGAGCGTCACGAACACGGCCAGCGTCGCGCGCACGACCTCGAGCGGCGTGCGGGTGGACGCGGCTAGGGACACGCCGTCACGCTAGACCGCGGGCCGGACCGGAGACCAGGGGCTTCGCCTACGACGGTGCCTGGAAGCGCGCGTCGAGCGCCCGTGCGATCCTCCGCACGAGGCCGGTTTCTCCCGAGATCCACCAGTTGTCCCGGTGCGCCGACGCGAACGCGAACTCGGAGTAGAAGTCCTCGGCGAAGGCCATCGTCTCCGGCGTGTAGTACACGTTGATCTGTACGTGCTGCCCGTTCGACTGGCAGCTCCCGGTCGCGACGTAGGCGTCGGCCGACTGCACCTGCATGTTCGAGCAAGGGATCCCGGCCGCGCGCAGCTCGCGCACGATCGCGCCCACGTTGGTCCCGCCCTGACCCCTGGGACGTCCGCCGCCGCCACCACCGCCACCGATGTCGATGTCGGGGATGTCGATGTCGGGGATGTCCACCTCGGGCCGGTCGGCTCCTGCGCCCGACGTCTCGCCCTGGAAGGTGTCGGCGACGGAGTCGATCGCGTCCTTTATCTGCTCGCGCGCCAGGAACCCCGCGACGATCAGCGCTACCGAGAGCGCGGCGGTGATCACGACGCCCGGTCGCACGCCGCTCGCCGCTAGGGGCTCGGGGACGTGAGTACCTCCCTGGAGGATCGCGCCGCAGTTGCCGCAGATCGGCGTCCCCACCGGGACGGAGTGACCGCACTTCGGGCACGCGAACGTCGGGACCTCGACCGGCCCACCCTGCTGCGACGGGTCGCGGGGGCCCTCGCCGCCGGCGCTCACGACTGCTCCAGCGCGAACGTGACCTCGACGGCCGCCGGGATGTCGAGCGCGCCTGCGTCGACCTGTATGTCGGGAGCGGGTGCCGAGGCCCTGCTCGGCGCCGCCGCGGGGGCCGGGACCGGCATGATCTCGTGCCGTTGATGGGTCCGGACGGCCAGACCCGGCTCGATCACGGACACGACGTCACCGAGTCTCGCGCCGAGCGCGGACGCGTACGCATCCGCCTTTCGCCGGGCGTCCGCGGCCGCCGCCCGGAACGCCTCGACGCGAGCGGGGTTCGCGAGGGCGATCTCCCAGCTGGGCCCCCTCACCGCGGCCTCGCAGCGCTCGGTCGCCTCGGCGATCAGCGTCGCGACCTTCTCCGCGTCGTCCAGTCGCACCGAGACGCGGTTGATCGCGTGGTAGCCGAGGTGCTTGTGCTTTCCGGACGACCACTCCCACTCGTCGCCGACGGAGATGCCCGAGGTCGCGCGGGCGACGGGCGGGATCTCGAGCTCCTCGAAGATCTCCTGGAGGCGGTCGCTGCGCGCCGAGGCGTCGGCCATCGCTTTCTGGGGCGATCTCTCGACGGCCTTGATCTCGAGGACGACCTGCGCCTCGTCCGGCTCGCCGGGCACGAGGGCCTCCCCCCGCACCGTCACGGTCCCACTCGCCACAGCCGCTCCCTTCTCGCTTCCTCGCTCTGCTTACGGAAGGGTATCGGGAGCGGCCCCGCCGTGCCGGGCCTCAGCTCCGGCGCAGGCGGCGGAGCATCGCCGCGTCGAGCTCCTTGACGAAGTAACGGACGGCGCGTCCCGTTCGGACGAGGTCGTCCGGCTTCAGGTTCTTCACTTTGTCGGAGTCGTCGTGGTAGTTCGGCTCGGACCCGCTCCACAGGAACGCGGCCGTGATCCCTGCCCGCTCGAACGGTCCGTTGTCGGAGCAGTCGCACGTCGTCTGGCGGCTGACGTCGATGTCCCGGGCTTCCGTGATCGTGGCGAACCGGTTCGCGATCCGCGGCGGCCCGATCCCCGCGGTCGCCACGATGAGCGGCCGTCCGTCGGCGACCATGTCCACCGAGATCATCCCCGCGAGCCGTCGCCGCCCCTCGTCCTTCAGCCGGTCCACGAAGACCTGCGAACCCACGTGGTGCCGCCCGTTGGTCCCGTACTCCTCGGAGCCGAACGCGACGAAGCGCACGAAGCCGGCCCTCGGCGTCCCGGCCACGAGGCGCGCGACTTCGAGCACCACCGCGACGCCCGACGCGTTGTCGTTCGCCCCCGGCGATCCGGCGACGGTGTCCATGTGCGCGCCGATCACGACCGGGTAGCGGCGCGCGCCCGGCCACCACGCGACGACGTTGCGCGACGTCTTCCCGTCGACCGGGTACTTCTGGACGTTGACGGAGTAGCCCATCGACCGGAACTGCGCGGCGACGTACCGGGCGGCCCTGCGCTCGCCGCGGGTTCCGCGGACGCGCACGCCGATCCGGCGGGCGAGCCGCACGACGTGCGGCATCGCGGCGTCCTTCGTGAACGGCCCGATCTCGTCCTCTTGCTGCGCCGCCAACCGCGCGTCGAGCACGCCGGACGACGCGGGCGCCGCAGTGAGCGCGAGCACGGCCGCAGTCAGGAGTGAGATCCGTCGCCGGGGCACCGAACTAGAGTAGCCCTCATGCCCGACGAGAAGAGGGGCCCGCTTCCCACGGGGTGGGCGCAGAGGGGGGCGAAGCTCGCCGGCCAGACCGGCAAGTCCGCCCTCCGCTTCCTCGGGACGCGTGCGCGGGCCTTCGCGGCCCCCGAGCGGTCGCAGGAGTTCCTCGACGGGTTCCACCAGAAGACCGCCCAGCAGCTCGTGCAGATGCTCGGCGAGATGAAGGGCGCCGCCATGAAGGTCGGTCAGCTCGCGTCGTTCTACGAGTTCTCGGCCCCCGGCGAGTACCTCGCGACCTACAAGGACGCGCTGACGATGCTGCAGAACTCCGCGCCTCCTATGGACCCGGAGGCGTCGAAGGCCGTGATCAAGGAAGAGTTCGGCGTCGACCCCCACGAGCTCTTCGCCGAGTTCGGCGACGAGGCGATAGCGGCCGCGTCGATCGGACAGGTGCACCGCGCGCGGCTCCATTCCGGCGAGGAGGTCGCGGTCAAGGTCCAGTACCCCGGCGTCGACGAGGCCGTCCGCTCCGACCTCAAGAACGTCTCCGCGATGACGAAGCTGTCGGTCGCGATCGCGCCGAACGTCGACCCGAAGGAGGTCGCCAACGAGGTGCGCGACCGCGTGATGGAGGAGCTCGACTACCGCCGCGAGGCGACGAACCAGGCGACGTTCGCGGAGCTGTTCGACGGTCATCCGTACGTCGTCGTCCCGAAGGTCTATCCCGAGTACTGCCGCGCGCGCGTTATCGTCCAGGAGTTCGTCGAGGGCAAACCGTTCATGGACGCGTTCGAGTGGGACGTGGAGCGTCGCGACCGGCTCGCCGAGGTGCTCTTCCGGTTCTTCTACGGGAGCTTCAACCGGTTCCGTCTGTTCTCCGCCGACCCGCACCCCGGCAACTACCTGCTGCTGCCCGACGGGTAGGTCGCGTTCCTCGACTACGGGCTCGTGCGCGCGCTGGACCCGGGCACGCTGCTGTTGCTCCTCGAGATCGTGCGGTCGTTGATCGACGACGATCGCGAGCGGGGGCGCGCGGCCCTGGAGGCGGTGGGGATCCTGAACCCGAGGACGCCCGAGGTCGACGCGGTCTGGGAGCACCTGAAGATGCTGAACGCACCAGTGCTCGTGGATGCCGAGTTCACGATCACGGCCCAGATGGTGCAGGAGATCGCGGGCGCCGGGTTCGACCCGCGCAGCAGCGCGTTCCAGACGCTGCGCAAGGTCGGTATCCCCGGCGTGATCATCACGGTGAACCGCATGTCGTTCGGGCTGGCGTCGTTGCTAGGCCGCCTCGAGGCGACGAACAACTGGCAGGCGATCATGCGCGAGATGTGGTTCGGGGAAGAGCCCGCGACGCAGATGGGCCGGGAAGAGCAGGAGTGGCTGGCGAGCGCCCACCCCGACCTGGTCCCGCCGCTGGCGGACCAGTAGGGGAGCGGGGTCGTGGCGGAGGACGCCGTACCGATCGAGTGACCTTCGTCACACTTTTGTGTTAGATGCGGTGGTTACACTCCTTGAGACCTCAATGCGGTGCGAATGGGTGGGATAGGTACCGTTGACGGAACTGGCTCGGTGGCGAGTTGTTGCGACTACCTTCTGGCTGCTCTTCGCCGTCGGAGTGTGGGTCGTAATGCGGCTTGACGAAGACCTCCACCTGTGCAAGACCGCCGTCACTAGCGGCCCGGCCGTTACGACCACCGAAACCGAGCGCACACGTCGCGGCAGCGCTGGGAGAACCAAGACGATCGAGGTTCCTGCCACCGAAGAGTCCACTAGGTCATGCGAACCCATCGGCGTTGTGGAACTCGCTGTCCTTCTGGTCCCCTCGCTGTTGTTGATTGCTCCTGCCCTGGAGCGAATCAACATCGCGGGCCTCCTCGGGGTCGAGCTCCGCAGAGTGCAGGAGAGAGTCGAAGCTCAGGGACGCGTCGTCACCTACGTTTACGCCGACCTCCTGGGACAGAGGACGGAAGAGGCGTTCACGCAAGCCGATAAGGGTCAAGTCGTCCCCCTCCCAGCCGAAGACTGACGTAAGATTGTGGCTGTAGAGCCTGAGAGGGAGTTCATGGACATCACCCTGACTCAGTCGGCGAAACGGGAACTGGACGAGTTGAGTGGCGACGTTTACGTGCGTGTCATGCGGTCGCTCAGGGACGAACTTCCGAAATCGGTCAACAAGGACCAAACCATCCAACTCGGCGAGCTGGGCAGGAATGTTCGGGTGCACACGATCGACGATTCTCGATTGTTCGCGCTCTACGACATTCGCGACGTCAACAAGGACGGGAAGGAAGAGATCGTGGTTCTTACTCTCATGGACTTACTTCCTTCCGTAATGAAAGCGGCGGCGGGCGACCCAGGAGTACAAGGGGAAGCGGTATCGCGCTCGGCCCGGATTGGGCACCAAGTGCTACATAAACTTCAACATCTCTAGGCGCACGGCCCACCCCGACCTGGTCCCACCGCTGGCGGACCAGTAGGGGACCCCGGGAGGCCCGGTTACTCGACGTCTATGTGCGCTTCGACGCTGTGCTCGTCGGACCCCACCTTGAGGTCGGCGTGTACGCCTTCCTCGGTGTTCTCGTTCGACTGGCAGATGTACCCGGGCGGCATCATGCCCTCGGACCCCGGCGAGAGACACGCAGGGGTCTGGTCCCCCCGGTCGCCGACCCGCACGCCGATGCCACCGACGCCGACCTCGGCCCCGCCTTCGATCCAGTGGTCGCCGGCGCCGGCGCGGAACGGCTTGTTCTTGGTCTCGGTGCCGCCCGACGACGTCGTCACCTCGACGCCGCCGACGTCCGTCTCGCGGGGCCCGTCGAAGTCGGGCAGCGGCGCGGCGTCGCGCTCGGAATGCAGCGCGTACCCCGACGACGCGGCGCCCCCTGGGTAGACCGCGAGGCCGGAAGTCGCCGCCTGCGCCCCGCGGGCACCCAACCGTTCCTGCAGGACCCCCGCGCCCGCCTCGCCGGCGAGCGGTCCCGCCGTCGCGGCGAAGAGCGCAACCGCGGAAAGGAACCCCGCCGCCGCGGGGGCCGCGACGTTCTCGCTGGACGACATGAGGCTCCTGATCGCGATCACGTGACGCTCGAAGTCGAACAGGCGGCGGACCTTGACGGCGACGAGGACTCCGCTCGCGGAGGCCACGTCGAGAAGAGCGCTCAGGCGGCGGCGCGCCCGCATGCGGAGCATCTTCGTCGCGTTGGGCCCCCGCGACGACGGCGCGTACTCGTCGCCGAGCTCGGCCATGAGGATCGAGCGGTGGTCCGGGCTCAGCTTCGTCATCGCGCTCTGGACCCGGCGCCACTCGAGCCGGGCCAGGCCGGCGCGCTCGACGTCCTGGTCCGCGGCGCGGTCCGGGACGAGGCCCAGGACCTCGCGCTCGGGGCGCTTGCGCGCCTCGTCGCGGAGGAGGTTGAGGGCGATGGTGACGACGAGGGCCCACAGCGGGCGCTCGGGGTCGACCTGGTCCCACATGCGGAAGAGCCTGAGGCCGGTCTCCTGCACGATGTCGTCGCGCTTGTGCGGCGGGACGCGTTTCCCCGCCAGCATCGTGTCCAGACGCCTCGCGAGGTCAGGCCACTGCTGCTCGAAGTCGTGACTGCCCGTGTCGCCGCTCGCCGCAGAGCTCATGCCGGAATCCCCCAAATTGGTGCGCCCGTCAGCATTCTACGCATACCAAGCCCATCCTGCCGGGGGAGGGACCGCGCCCATTCTGGCCCTCGTTTTTTGGGGCGCGCCGGGGGGTAGGACAGGGCGAAACCGCCTATGCGAGGAGGTATCCACATGGCCAAGACGGCGCGGGAGATCATGACGCAGTCGGCCGAGTGCATCGGCGAGAACGACTCGGTCCTCGACGCAGCCAAGATGATGGCGAAGAACGACATCGGCGCCATGCCCATCTGCGGCGAGGACAACCGGCTCAAGGGGATGCTCACCGACCGCGACATCGTCGTGAAGGTCATCGCCGAGGGCCGTGACCCGTCGCAGGTGCGGGCGGGCGAGCTCGGCGAAGGCAAGCCGGTGACGATCGGCGCCGACGACTCGATCGGCCTCGCCATCAGCACGATGGCCGACCACCAGGTCCGCCGGCTTCCGGTGATCGACGGGCACGACCTGATCGGGATCGTGAGCATCGGCGACATCGCCAAGAACGCGGAAGAGGACGACGTCGGCAAGCTGCTCGAGCTGATCTCGTCGGCGCCGCCGAACAACTAGCGGATCGAGCGGTGCGTGGCCCGGCCCCCTGAGGGGGCCGGGCCTTTTCCGCGTCAGAGGGCGGCCGCGTCGTAGAACTCACCCACTTCGACGTCGAGGGACCGCGCGCCGGCGTCGTCCGTCCGGTACACGAAGATCGTGCGGCTGCCGGAGTCCACTGCGCCCGTGAAGAAGACGTGGCTCCCGGATGCGCTCCAGGCGACGAAGTTGAAGAGCTCGCGGGTCCGCGTCCCCGGGACGGCCCTCGCGACGGCGTCGTCGACGTCGACGAGCCCGAGAAGGACGACGTCGTGGGAGTCCTCGGCCAGGAGGGGGACCGCGATAGTGCTGCCGTCGGGCGAGAACGCGCCCTCCCACCCGCGGAACCTGCGGAAACCGCGCGGCGGCGAGACGACCACGTCCCGGCCGGTCGAGACGTCGGTCAAGTGCAGCTCGGCGCAACGGGGGCCGCACCACGCGACCACGTTGCCGTACGTGGGTCCGAGGTCGCCCGCGATCGGGAACCGGACCACGACCCGTCGCGTGCGCGGGTCCCATACGACCCCGCGCCCACGGGAGAAGAAGACGAGCCCGTCTTCGAGTGACGCCTCGGGCCAGCCGCCGCCGGGGGGCCGTACGCCCGGGACCGTCACCTCGCCGTCCACGGTGACCTCGCGGACGGAAGCGATCCGTCGGTTCGTCCCGGGCTCCTCCGTCGCGACCCAGAGCCGGTCCTCGCGCGCAGAAGGGATGAAGAACAGCGAGTCGTCGACGAGGACCTCGGGCGCGCGGTCCAGCGCGGGGTCGAGGAGATACGTCTCGTAGCCCCAGCCGAGGAGCGCGTCGCCCCGCGCGAGGAGGTGGTGGGGCGGGTCGCCCGGGTCCAGCTCCGGAACCTTCGCATGCGTGACCGCGCCCTCTGCGGACACCCGCCAGACGTCACCGTGCTTGCCGCTCAGGAACAGGTGAGGCCCGTGGTCTCCCCGGGCCGGTCGAGGCGCGCCGGAGTCGCCCGTTTCGATCACCGCCCACACCCCTGCCGCTCCGAGCAGCAGCGCGGCCGCCACCGTGAGGCCCCGTCTGGTCGCTCCGGTCACGCCCACCTCCTCCGACTAGGAGACTCCCCGGGGCGCGCCACGGTTCGCGCGTTGTGCCTACTCTCTCGGCGTGACGACCGTCGCATACCAGGGGGAGAAGGGCGCCTACTCGGAAGAGGGGGCGGCCTCGCTGTTCCCGGACGCCGAGCTGGCGCCGCTGCCGTCGATCCGGAAGGTCTTCGAGGCCGTCGAGGTCGGGCGGGCCGCGTACGGGCTCGTGCCGGTCGACAATTCGCAGGCGGGGAGCATCAACGAGACCTACGACCTGTTCCTGAAGCACGGCCTCCACCTCGTCGCCGAGACGGTCGTGCGCGTCGACCACTGCCTGCTGGCGCTCCCGGGCACCCACGTCGACGACCTCACCGAGGTGATCTCGCACCCGCAGGCGATCGCGCAGTGTGAGGAGTTCCTCAGCGTGCTGCAGGTGACGGTGCGGCCCGAGTACGACACCGCGGGGGCCGCGAAGCGCGTCGCCGAGGGATCCCTGGGGAGCACCGCCGCGATCGCCTCGCGCCGCGCCGGGGAGATGTACGGGCTCGAGGTGCTCGCGGAGCGCATCCAGACCTATCCCGACAACCACACGCGCTTCGGCGTCCTCGCCCGCGCTCCCGAGCCGCTGGCGCCTCCCGACAAGTCGTCTCTCGTCTTCGGGGTCGGCCACGTCGCAGGATCGCTCTATCGCTGCCTGGGCGCGTTCGCCGAGCGGCACCTCAGCCTGACGAAGCTCGAGTCGCGGCCCCGGGCGGGGCGCCCGTGGGAGTACGTCTTCTACGCCGACGTGCTCGCGCCGGCGCACGGCCCGGAGATGGTGGACGCGCTGGCGGAGCTCAGCGCGCACGCCACGTTCACCCGCCTGCTGGGCTCCTACGCGGCGGCGATCCCCGCCCGCTCGTAGACTCGTCCACCCGACTATCACGATGTCCCAGGAGGCTTACATGGCGCGTATCGACGTACTTCCCGAGGTCACGAAGTTCCTCGAAGGACCGCTGAAGATGACGATCGGCGGCCAACCGGTCGACGCGGTGTCGGGGAGCACGTTCGAGGTGATCGACCCGTCGACCGGCCAGACGGTCACGGAGGTACCCCGCGCCGGCGTCCCGGACGTGGACGCGGCCGTGGCGGCCGCGCGCGAGGCGTTCGACGACCGTCGCTGGACGGGCCTCCGCCCGGGCAAGCGTTCGGAGATCCTCATCAAGCTCGCCGACCTGCTCAAGCGCAACATCAACGAGCTCGCGCAGCTCGAGTCGATCGACTCCGGCAAGCCCGTGAAGCTCGCGTCCGGTGAGGTGTGGGCGGCGGCAGAGTGCTTCCGCTACTACTCGGGCTGGCCGACGAAGATCTACGGCGAGACGAACCCGACCGCGGACGACATGTTCGTGTACGCGCTGCGCGAGCCCGTCGGCGTCTGCGCCGGGATCATCCCCTGGAACTACCCGCTGATCATGGCCGCGTGGAAGCTCGGGCCCGCGCTGGCGTGCGGGAACACCTGCGTGCTGAAGCCGGCCGAGCAGTCGCCGCTCACCGCGCTCCGCCTCGCGCAGCTGTGTCTGGAGGCCGGCGTGCCGGAGGGCGTCGTGAACGTCGTCACCGGGTTCGGCGAGGAGGTGGGGCAGCCGCTCGCGCAGCACGTGGACGTCGACAAGATCGCGTTCACCGGGTCGACCGAGGTGGGCCGGAAGATCCTCCACGCGTCGGAGGGGAACCTGAAGAGGGTGACTCTCGAGCTCGGCGGGAAGTCGCCGAACATCGTCTTCTCCGACGCGAACATGCGGCGCGCGGCGAAGGGCTCGATGCTCGGCGTGTTCATGAACTCCGGGCAGATGTGCACCGCAGGGACGAGGGTGCTCGTCGAGAGCTCCGTCCACGACGAGTTCGTCGGATCGCTGGTCGACGCGACGAAGTCGATGAAGGTCGGTCCCGCTCTCGAAGAGGACACCGCCATCGGCCCGGTCATCTCCGCCGAGCAGATGGAGCGCGTGACCGGCTACATCGAGATCGGCAGGACCGAGGGAGCCGAGGTGGCGTGCGGAGGGGGCCGCGCCGAAGGGCTCGGCGACGGGTACTTCGTGGAGCCGACGGTGTTCACCGGCGTCCGCAACGACATGCGGATCGCGCAGGAGGAGATCTTCGGTCCCGTGGCCGCCGTCATCGAGGTGGCCGACGTCGACGAGGCGATAGACGTGGCGAACGACTCCATCTACGGCCTGGCGGCGGCGGTGTGGACGAGCGACGTCTCGAAGGCGCACAGGGTCGCCCGGGGGCTGAAGGCCGGGACGGTGTGGGTGAACACGGCGGGCCTGTACGACCCGAGCATCTCGTTCGGCGGGTACAAGCAGTCGGGCTTCGGTCGGGAGCTCGGCAAACACTCGATCGAGAGCTACACGCAGACGAAGAGCGTCTGGGTCAACCTGAAGTAGGGGGCCGGGGGCGTCAACCGTATTGACGCTCCGTCTCCGGCTCCGCCACACTCCGATCGCGGGTTCCCGACCGGGGAGGTGGGGCTGTGAGTGAGACGACGGTGCTGTTCGTAGCATGGGTGGCCGCCGCGCTGGTCTTGGTGCTTCTGGGGACGCGGGTCGGACCTCGGGAGACGAGGCCTTGGAACCTCGTCTTGAGCGGCGGGTCACCGAAGCGCGTGAGCCTCACGAACCTCCAGCTGACGTTGTGGACGATCGTCGTCCTGTCGCTGCTGACCGGCCTGTTCGTCGCGCGCCTGGTCGACAGCCCTGCAACCGCTCTCGAGTTCGCGATCCCTCCGGAGCTGCTGCTCGTGATGGGGATCAGCGCGACGTCGACGGTTCTGTCGGCGACGGTCCCACGACGACCGGACGCAGGCGCGGCGGCGAATTCCTCAGCTCCGCCGCGGCTGATGGACGCGGTGACGACGTCCACGGACGCGGGCGATCAGCTCGAGGTCACGCGCTTCCAGAACTTCTGGCTGACGATCATCGTCGTCGTCGCCTACGTCGCGCTCGCTGCTGCGACGTTCGCCGACACGGACAACACCAAGCGGTTCGACTCATTGCCGCCTCTATCGGGCGAGATCGTCACGCTGCTGGCAATCAGCCACGGGGGCTACCTGGCGAAGAAGACCGTCGACCACAACAGGGACAACGGCAACGGCGGCACCCCGCCCGGCGGCACCCCGCCCGGCGGCACCCCGCCCGGAGGCGTCATGCCCGGTGGCACTCCGCCCGGAGGCGCGACGCCCGGCCCCTAGGACATCCCGTAGGACTTCAGGATCTCGAACTCGTAGATCAGCCGCTGCTCGTTGACCATCGCTTCGAGGTACTCGTCGACGTCGTCCGGCTCCCCGGCCAGCGCCCGGTACAGCTTCAGGTTCAGCTGGGGCGCGTCGTCGCCGTCGAGGATCGTCACGCGACACTCGAGCCCGAGCCAGCGGTAGCGGTTCCCCGCCTCGAGCACCATCAGGGCGGACCGAGGGTCGCGCCGAAGGTGCTTCGTCCGGACGCGCGTCTGGGTGCCCGAGCTCCACAGCTTGCCGTCCACGAGCCCGATCCCGATGCGCGCTACGTGCGGCATCCCGTCCTTCTTCACGGTCGTC
>DATADL010000298.1:0-15642 GCA_036258555.1 Actinomycetota bacterium
GGGCCGGAGGTCTCGATCGAGGGCGTCACGCGAGACGGCAAGAAGATCCCGCTGATCGAAGACGACACCTGGCAGCTGTAGGGGCGGTCACCCCCCGACGTAGTCGAGCCAGTCCGAGTACTTGTCGTCCTCGCCCTTCACGATCTGGAAGTACTTCTGCTGGAGCGCCAGCGTCACGGGGCCGGGCTCGCCGATCACGCGTTCGTCGACCTCGCGCACCGGCGTCACCTCGGCCGCCGTCCCGACGCAGAACATCTCCTCCGCCAGGTACAGGTCGGCCCGCGTGAGCAGCCTCTCGAACACCGACATCCCCAGGTCGCGTGCGATAGCGATGACGGAGTCGCGCGTGATGCCGGGCAACGGGCCCGCCGCTAGCGGCGGCGTCAACAGCTCGCCGTCGCGCACTATGAAGAGGTTCTCGCCGGTGGCTTCGGAGATGTAGCCCTGCGGGTTCAGCATGATCCCCTCGTCGAACCCCTTGTCGAGCGCCTCGACCTTCGCGAGCACCGAGTTGATGTACGCCCCAGTGACCTTCGCCTGCGGGGGGATGATGTTCGGGTCGTGCCGGCGCCACGACGACACCGTCATGCGCACGCCCTCGGTCAGCGCGTGCTCGCCGAGGTAGGTCCCCCACGGCCACACCGCGATGCAGACGTCGACCGGGTTGCCCTTCGGGTTCACCCCGATCTCGCCGTACCCGCGGTACGCGATCGGGCGCACGTAGCACGACGCGAGGCCGTTCACGCGGATCAGCTCGCGCGTGGCCTCCACTAGCTCGTCGATCTCGTACGGGATCTCCATCATGAAGATGCGCGCCGAACGCGCCATGCGCGCGAGGTGGTCGCGCAGGCGGAACACGGCGGGGCCGCGGCTCGTCTCGTAGCAGCGGACGCCCTCGAACACGCCGGTCCCGTAGTGCAGCGCGTGGCTGAGCACGTGGATCTTCGCGTCCTCCCACGCTACGAGCTCGCCGTTCATCCAGACCTTCTCGACCGCAGTGATCGGCATCTTCGCGAGCTCCTAGGTGTCGACCGTGATCAGCCGGGCGTCTCGAATGCCGGCCTTCGAGACGATCCCTTCGAGCACATCCTGAGGTATGGGCGAGTCGACCGCCAGTCCCATGAGGGCCTCGCCCCCGACGGTCTGCCTGCCCACCTGCATGTTCGCGATGTTGATCGAGGCCTCGCCCAGCAGGGTCCCGACGATGCCGACGACGCCGGGGCGGTCGACGTAGCGGAAGAACGCCATCACGGGGGCGAACGCCATGTCCAGGTCGTAGCCGTAGACCCTCACGAGCCGCTCGGTGTCGCGCTTGCCGACGAGGACCCCCGCGACCGAGACCGTCTCGTCCCTCGACGACGCCCGGACCTCGATCAGGTTCACGTAGTCGAGCGACTGCGACGACTTCGCCTCCTCGATGGCGATCCCCCGCTCCTTCGCGAGCAGGGGCGCGTTGACGAACGTGACCGGCTCGTGGACGACGGCCGAGAAGGCGCCCTTCAGGCCCGAGAGCGTCAGCGCCCGCGTGTCCTGGTCGCCCAGGCCCCCGTGGTACTCGAACCGCAGCGACTCGACCCCGGGCCCCGACAGCGCGACGGCGACGCGCCCCAGCCGCTCGGCGAGCGGCACGTAGGGACGGACGGGCTCGGGGATGTCCGGGCCGATGTCGATGTTGACGGCGAAGGGAACGAAGTCCCCGCGCAGCGCGAGAAGAACCTGCTCGGCGATCGCCATGCCGGCCTTGTCCTGGGCCTCGGCCGTCGACGCGCCGAGATGCGGCGTCACCACCACGTTCGGCAACGAGAACAGCGGGTGTTCGGTCACGGGCTCGCCGTCGAACACGTCGACCGACGCCCCGCCCACGATCCCCTCCCGCAGCGCTTCCACGAGCGCGCCCTCGTCGATGATCCCGCCGCGCGCCGTGTTGACTACCCGCACCCCCGGCCTGCACGCGCGCAGCTCGTCCCGGCCGACGATCCCGACGGTCTCGGGCGTCTTCGGAAGGTGGACGGTCAGGAAGTCGGCGCGGGCGCAGACCTCGCGCACCTCGTCGGCGAGCTCGACGCCCATCTGCGCGGCACGGGGCGGAGCGACGTAGGGGTCGTACGCGACGAGCCTCATCCCGAAGGCGCTCGCCCTCTGGGCGACGAGCGTCCCGACGCGGCCGAGGCCCAGGATCCCGAGCGTCTTCCCGTGCAGCTCGACGCCCTGCCAGCGCTCGCGCTCCCAGGCGCCGCCTACGAGCGCGCCGTGCGCCTGCGGGATGTTCCGCGCCTGGGCGAGCATCAAGGCGATCGTGTGCTCGGCCGCGGACAGCACGTTCGACTGGGGCGCGTTGACGACCAGCACTCCGTGACGGGTCGCCGCGTCGACGTCCACGTTGTCCAGGCCGATCCCGGCCCGACCGACGACCTTCAGGCTCTTGCCCGCCTCGAGGACCTCCGCCGTGACCTTCGTGCCGGACCGCACGACGAGGGCGTCGTAGTCCCCGATCGCGTCGAGGAGCGCGTCCGGGTCGAGGCCGAGGCGGACGTCGACGTCGACGTGCTCGCGCAGGCGCTCGAGGCCTGCGGCGGAGAGCTTCTCCGAGACCAGGACTTTCACGGGCGCATCGTACAAGTCACGCCTGCGGGGACAGCTTCCCGCGGAACCGGTACTCGGGAGCCCCGATGCAAAGTTTGTCGTCCCTGCCGTCGGGCTCGAAGCCCACGGCGCGGTAGAAGGCCTGCGCGCCTTCGTTCACCTGGACGACCCAGAGCGCCGCGGTCCGGAACCCGCGCCCGCGGAGATCGGCCTTCACGTGCTCCATGAGCGCGCGGCCCCCGCCCCTCCCCCACGCGTCCGGATGAAGGTAGAAGCCGTACACCTCGGCATCGGTCGCCGGGTCCAGGTCTGCGTCGCGGGCGGATCCGTAGCGCGAGTAGCCGACGACGTCCCCGCCGTCCTCGACGACGGCCACGCCGGCGTCCGAGCCTTCGATCTCCGCCCTCCACTCGGGTGCAAGCCGGTCCTCGGTCAACGCGTCCAGCGCGTCGTCGGCGATCACGCCCCGGTAGGCGGCGTTCCACGACGCGACGTGGACGCGCGCGATCGCGGAGGCGTCGTCCGAGGTCGCCGCACGCGCTTTCACGCGAGCTGCTCCACGACGTGGTCGATGCAGCGCGTGAGCTGCCCGACGTCGTCCGGCTCGATGGCGGGGTACAGCGCGATCCGGAGCTGATTGCGGCCGAGCTTCCGGTACGGCTCGGTGTCGACGATCCCGTTCGCCCGCAGCGCGCTCGATATCGCCTTCGCGTCGACCCCTTCGAAGTCGATCGTGCCGACGACCGCGCTCCGCTGCGCGGGGTCGCGCACGAAGGGGGCCGCGACGGGGCTCGCCTCGGCCCACGAGTACAGGACGTCCGCCGACCGGGCGCACCTCCCGACCGTCCACTCGAGGCCCCCGTTCGACAGCATCCAGTCGAGCTGCTCGGCCATCAGGAAGAGCGTGGCGAGCGCCGGCGTGTTGTAGGTCTGGTCCTTCCGCGCGTTGTCGACCGCGATCGCGAGGTCCAGCGAAGGAGGGACGTAGCGTCCCGACTTCGAGATCGCCTCCACCCGCTCGAGCGCGGCCGGCGAGAACAGCCCGATCCACAGCCCGCCGTCGGACGCGAAGCACTTCTGCGGCGCGAAGTAGTAGACGTCGAAGTCCCGTGGGCTCACGGGTAGCCCCCCCGCGGCCGAGGTCGCGTCGACGGCGGTCAGCCCCTGGGGCGACACCCGGCGGACGGGCATCGCGACGCCCGTCGAGGTCTCGTTGTGGGTCAGCGCGTAGAGGTCGGCCGCGTCGGAGGGGACGTGCTCCGGATGCGAGCCCGCGGGAGCCTCGAGCACCTCGGGCTCGTGCAGGTGCGGTGCGGCGCGCACCGCGGCCGCGCACTTCGAGGAGAACTCACCGAAGACGTAGTGACGGCTGCGCGCCTCGACGAGGCCGAACGCGAGCGCGTCCCAGAACGCCGTGGCGCCGCCGTTGCCCAGCACGACCTCGTAGCCGTCGGGCAGCGAGAACAGGGCCGCGAGGCCCTCGCGCAGCCGCCGGACGACGGCGCGGACGCCGGCCTGGCGGTGGCTCGTGCCGAGGTAGCCGGAGGCTGCCGCGGCGAGGGCGGCCACGGCCTCCGGCCGGACCTTGGACGGTCCCGAGCCGAAGCGGCCGTCCGCCGGACGCAGCTCCGGCGGGATCACGATCTCGCGCACGGACAAAGAAGTCTCCCGGGGGTGGGCGTTGATAGGGTCGCGCGAAACCTACTGGAAGAAACGAGGCGAGCAGCATCGGCGAGCGCATCAGCACACGCGTCGGGGCGATAACCGAGTCCTCGACGCTGGCGATCGACACCAAGGCGAAGGCGCTCAAGGCGGCGGGCGAGAACGTCATCGGGTTCGGCGCCGGCGAGCCGGACTTCCCGACTCCCGCGCACATCGTCGAAGCCGCGGCCGAGGCCACACGGCACCCCGTTTACCACCGCTACACGCCCGCGCCCGGGCTGCCGGAGCTGCGGGCGGCGATCGCGCGCAAGACGCAGCGCGATTCGGGGTACGCGGTCCAGCCCGAGCAGGTCCTCGTGTCGAACGGCGGCAAGCACGCTCTGTTCAACGCGTTCCTCACCGTCCTGGACGAAGGCGACGAGGTGCTCGTACCGGCCCCCTACTGGGTCAGCTACCCCGAGGTGATCAGGCTCGCGGGCGCCACGCCGGTCGAGATCCCGACGACCGAGGCCACCGGCTTCAAGGTCTCTCTCGAAGACCTCGAGCGCGCCGTGACGCCGCGGACGAAGATGCTGCTGTTCGTGTCGCCGTCGAACCCGACCGGCGCCGTCTACTCGCCGGAGCAGGTGCGCGCCGTCGGACAGTGGGCGGTCGACAAGGGGATCTGGGTCCTCACCGACGAGATCTACGAGCACCTCGTCTACGGCGACGCGAAGTTCTCGTCGCTGCCGGTCGAGGTCCCGGACCTCGCGAACCACTGCATCGTCGTGAACGGCGTGGCGAAGACGTACGCGATGACCGGGTGGCGGGTGGGGTGGATGATCGCGCCCTCGGACGTCACGAAGGCGGCGGCGTCCTTGCAGTCGCACGCGACCTCGAACGTCTCGAACGTCGCCCAGGCGGCCGCGCTGGCCGCCGTCTCGGGCGACCTGGGCGCGGTCTACGAGATGCGCGAGGCGTTCGACCGCCGGCGCACGACGATCCACAAGATGCTGAACGAGATCCCGGGCGTCGTCTGCCCCGAGCCCGAGGGCGCGTTCTACGTCTTCCCGTCGTTCAAGGAATGGATCGGCAGGGACGTCGCCGGCACGACGATCGAGAGCGCCGCACATCTGGCCGAGGTGATCCTAGAGAAGGTCAAGGTCGCGATCGTGCCCGGCGAGGGCTTCGGCGCGCCGGGCTACGCGCGGCTGTCGTACGCGCTGGGCGACGACGACATCCGCGAGGGCGTGGGCCGGATAGCGGACCTGCTGGGCTAGGCGCGGACGCGGCTGCGCCCGGGGGAAGCCCCGGGCGCAAGACCGTCGGTTCGGTGTGGCGCTACTTCTTGATCGAGAAGCCGTCGACCCCGCGCACGGTGTCGTTCGTGTAGAGCTTGCCGTTCGCCCACAGCGCCGAGTACGTCGCCGAGTCCTCCGCCTGGAAGTACGCGACCTCGGTCGGCGTCGTGCCGTCGGCGTTGATCAGGCTCCAGCCGCCGGTGAACCAGGTCACCGCGATGTTGTGCGTGCCGGGCTGCCAGTCGAGGCCGTGCGACAGGCACCACGTCGGGACCCAACCCTGCAGGTGACCGACCGGAACCGTCTCGTCGCCGCCGCGGGGCGGAGCGAAGCTGCCCATGAGGATCGGGAGCTGCGGGTTCTCGATGTTGTAGATCCAGACGCGGCCCGTCGGGCTCTGGCCGGTGGCGCACTCGTGCGCCGCGAACGCCTCGTCGTCGATCGCGAGGTACTGGCCGTCCGAGCTTGCGACCGCGTAGTGCGAGTACTGGATCGCGGGGTTGAAGATCCGCGACACGGGGGCCGGGGCGAGCGGGTCGGACACGTCGTAGATCTGGACCTCACCCGTGCCGATGGCGCCGGCGCAGAACATCAGCTTCGAGCCCTTGCTGATCCGGAACGAGATGTCGTGGCAGTCGGTGGTGAGCGTCTTCAGCGAGCCCACGACCTTCGGGCTCTTGGGGTCGGACACGTCGACGATCGCGGGGCCGGCGTTCGCCCCACCCGAGAGGCCACCACCGGCCGTGTACACGTAGCTCGTGCCGGGGTACGGCTTGTGCGTGTGGTTCTTCCCGGTGTTGATCGCACCGAGGATCTTCGGCTTGCGGGGGTTCTTGACGTCGACGGTCATGAGCCCGTTGCCCGCCTGCGGCGCGCACTTGTTGGTCTGGAAGCTCACGACGATGAGGCCGGGCTTGACGACCTCTACGTCGTTGTCGTTCCCGGGGCAGTGGAGGAAGCCGACTTCCTTCGGCTTCCCCTTGCTGATGTCGTAGATGTGGATCCCGCCCATCTCGGGGGCGGTCCCGCGGTCGGCGGTCTCGCCGCCGTCCATCTGGCCGGCGTAGAGGTACTTGCCGGAGGTGGCGAGCTCGGTGCCCGAGAAGAACTGGGACTGACCGAGGTGTGTCACGTTGTCGGACTTCACCGGCTCGGCCTGCTCGGCGCCGACGGCCGGGAGCGAAGCTCCGAGAACCACGAGAATGGCGGCCCCTAGGGAGGCCCTCCGTACGATCTTCTTCATCTATTGACCTCCTGGGTCCAGATCGGGCACGCAGAACGCTTGAACGCTGTCGAAGTAGCACACGCCGGCCCAGGCGGCGAAGTTCCCGTCCCAGTCCTCGGTGACGTCGGCGCCCGCCAAGGTGCAGAACGTCGGGAAGCAGACCATCGCGCCGGCCTGGACCTCCTTCGCGTCGAGGGCGTCGCCCGCGCCCGCCGCGGCCCCACCGCTGACCTGGACCGGGCCGGCCCCTACGAGCACGTCGGTGCACACGCCGGTCTGGGGCTGGGGATACGTGCTGACGCCCGCGCCTACCGCGGCGTGCGCCGCCGGCGGGCCCTGCGCGACCAGCGTCTCGCACTCCGGCGCCTGAGCGGCGGCGGGCACCGCGCCCACGACCGGGAGGGCCGCAGCCACGATCGCCGCCAGAATCCTTGGGCTCTTCATCTCTCTCCGATCGCTCCTGCCCCCACGGGGGCACCCCCAGGCCGGTACCGCGCCCCGCGCACGGGGCGCAGGTCGATGTAGGAATACGCCGCCCCCCGACCCGCTCCTGCTTCGCCTGCGGGCCGCTATGTGCGGGTGCTCTCCGACCGCACGCGGGCGAGAGAGGCGAGGACGCGCAGGTCGCGGGTGAACACGCGGTGCATGAGGGGTCTGAACACCCTCATCCCGGCCGCTCCGAGAAGGCCGAGCGGTGGCTCCAGGTGCTCCTGCCACCACACGTGGGTGCGCCGCCCCGCCACCGGGGTCAGCTCGATCGTGCCGCGCCCGGTGACCCACCCGAGGTGCTCGATGACGAGCCGTCTCGGAGGGTCCCACTCGGCCACCCGCACCCGGTCGCGCGTGGCGATCCCGCCGATCCGGACCGTGGCCTCGGCCTCGACGCCGACCCCCTCGCGGGCGTCGGACACCACGACGAAGTCGCTCGCCTCGAGCATCCAGTCGTCCTGGTGCTCCCAGTCGGTGATCAGCTCCCAGATCGCCTCGGGAGGTCCGGCACAGACCTCCGTCATCTCGAGCACGACCGGTCCGCTCAGGGCGCCAGCTTCCTTCGCAGGAGATCGTTGACGATGCCGGGGTTCGCCTGGCCGCGGGTCTTCTTCATGACCTGTCCGACGAGGAAGCCGATCGTGTTCGTCTGCCCGCCCCGCACCTTGTCGGCCGCGTCGGCGTTCTCGGCTATGACCTCGTCCACGGCGGCCTCGATCGCGCCGGTGTCCGAGACCTGCTCGAGGCCCTTGTCGCGCGCGACGGCCTCGGCGTCGGCGCCGGACTCGAACATCCCCGCGAGCACGAGCTTTGCCTGCTTTCCCGAGACCTTCCCGGAGTCGATCAGCTCGACGAGACCGGCCAGCTGTCCCGGGGCGATCTTCGAGTCCGCGAGCTCGATCCCCGCCTCGTTCAGCAGCCCGAAGAGGTCGGCGATGATCCAGTTGACGATCTTCTTGGCCGGCCCGTCGTACGCGGCCGCCGCCTGCTCGAACCAGTCCGCGGTCGCCTTGGAGGCGGTCAGGATCGCGACGTCGCCATCGGCCAGCCCGTACTCCTGCGCGAAGCGCTCGCGCCGTGCCGCGGGAAGCTCGGGGAGCTCCGCGCGGACCCGCCCGACCCATTCGTCGCCCGGCTCGAACGGGACGAGGTCCGGCTCGGGGAAGTAGCGGTAGTCGAACGCGAACTCCTTCGTCCGCAGAGACGACGTAGTGCCGGACTTCTCGTCGAAGTGCCGGGTCTCCTGGATCAGCGTCTCGCCGGCGTCGAGGGCCGCGCGCTGGCGCCGCTCCTCGTGCTCGAGGGCCCGGCCCACGGAGCGGATCGAGTTCATGTTCTTGACCTCGACCTTCGCGCCGAACTCCTTCTCGCCCCTGCGACGCACCGACACGTTCGCGTCGACGCGCATCGACCCCTCCTCCATCCGCACGTCGGAGACGCCGAGGGACTCGAGGATCGCGCGCAGCTCGGTCGCGAAGGCGCGCGCCTCCTCGGCCGAGCGGATGTCGGGCTCGCTCACGATCTCGACGAGGGGGGTCCCGGCGCGGTTGAAGTCCTCGAGCGAGTAGTCGGAGTCCGCGATCCGGCCGGAGCCGCCGACGTGGATCGACTTGCCGGTGTCCTCTTCGAGGTGGACGCGGTTGATGCCGACCCGGGTCGGGCCGCGGTCCGCCTCGATCTCGACCCACCCCGCCGACCCCAGCGGCTGGTCGTACTGCGATATCTGGTAGTTCTTCGGCATGTCCGGATAGAAGTAGTTCTTGCGGTGGAACAGCGACGTCTCCGCGATCCGGCAGTTGAGCGCCAGCGCGATCCTCATCGTGTAGTCGATCGCCCGCTCGTTCGGAACCGGGAGCGAGCCCGGCAGCCCGAGGCACACCGGACACGTCCGCGTGTTCGGATCGCCGCCGAACGAGACCGCGCAGCCGCAGAACATCTTCGACCTCGTCGACAGCTCGACGTGGATCTCGAGGCCGACGGTGGTCTCGTAGAGGTCTTGAACGGTCGTGCTCACAGTGGGGGCCGCCCTTCGGGCGAGTGGATCCAGCCGAGGTCCTGCTCGAACGCGTGGGCGGCGCGGAACATCGTCGGCTCGTCGAGCGACTTCGCGATCAGCTGCAACCCGACGGGCAGCCCGTCGTCCGGCGAGGTCCCGCACGGCACGCTGATCGCGGCGTTGCCGGCGAGGTTCACGGGGACCGTGAACACGTCCGACAGGTACATCGCGAGGGGGTCGGCGGTGCGCGAGCCGAGCTCGAACGCGGTCGTCGGCGAGGTCGGGCACGCGATCAGGTCGACGGTCTCGTAGGCGCGGTCGAGGTCGCGCGTGATCAGCGTGCGAACCTTCTGCGCCTTGCCGTAGTACGCGTCGTAATAGCCGGCCGAGAGGGCATAGGTGCCGAGCATGATCCGTCGCTTGACCTCGTCGCCGAACCCCTCCTCGCGCGTCGTGGACGTCATCCGCACGATGTCCTCGGCGCCGGACGCCCTGTGGCCGTAGCGCACTCCGTCGTACCGGGCGAGGTTCGACGACGCCTCGGCCGGCGCCAGCAGGTAGTACGCGGACAGGCCGTACTCGAACGACGGCAGCGACACCTCGACGAGCGTGGCTCCCAGCTTCTCGAGCCGCTGGTATGCCTCCTGGACGCGGGAGAGCACGCCCGGCTGGGTCCCCTCGCCGGACTCGAGCTCGGGCATGATCCCGATCCGCAACCCGTCGATCCCTTCCTCGATCCCGGCGAGGAAGTCCGCGCGCCCGCCGGGGATGCACGTCGAGTCGCGGGGATCGCCGCCGGCAGCGAGCCCGAGGAGCGCGGCGGCGTCTTTCACCGTGCGCGTGATCGGCCCGGCCTGGTCGAGCGAGGACGCGAACGCGATCATCCCGTAGCGGGACACGAGACCGTACGTCGGCTTCACGCCGACGAGCCCGCACAGCGCGGCGGGCTGCCTCACGGATCCACCCGTGTCGGTCCCCCACGTCCACGGCGCGCCTCCCGCCGCGACGAGGGCGGTGGAGCCGCCGCTCGATCCCCCCGGGACGCGGTTCGTGTCCCAGGGGTTGCGCGACGGACCGTATCCGGAGTTCTCGGTGGACGACCCCATCGCGAACTCGTCCATGTTGAGCTTGCCGAGCATGGGCAGCCCCGCGCGGGAGCAGCGCTCGACCACCGTTGCGTCGTAGGGCGGGACGAAGCTGTCGAGGATCTTCGATCCCGACGTGCTCCTGACCCCCTTCGTCACGAACAGGTCCTTGTAGGCGATGGGGACGCCGTCGTAGGGCGAGGACGGCTCGCCGGCGGCCCGCCTGCGGTCGGCGGCCTCGGCCTCGGCGAGCGCGGCGTCCGCCGTCACCTGCAGGTAGGCCGAGATAGCTCCCTCGACGGCCTCGCTGCGGTCGACGAAGGCCTGCGTCACCTCGACCGCGGAGACCTCGCCCGAGCGGACGGCCTCGCCGAGCTCGACGGCGGGCTTCCAGATCAGCTCGTCCATGTCAGGCGTCCTCGATGATGCGCGGGACCTTGATGCGGCCGTCCTCGACCTCCGGCGCGTTCGCCAGGACCTCTTCGGGCGACAGAGAGGGCGTGACCTCGTCCGGCCTCATCGCGTTCCGGATCGAGACCGAGTGCGACGTCGGCGGGACGGCGTCCAGGTCGAGGGCCTGGATCTTCTCGGCGTGCTCGAGGATGTGCGTCAGCTCCGCCCTCATCCTCTCGCGCTCGTCGTCGGTCAGGTCGAGGCGCGCGAGGCGCGCGACGTGGTCGACGGCGGCTCTGTCGATCGGCATCGTCCGATCCTACGTGGGACGGTCCTTCCCTCGGATCGCCGTGGTTGCTACGGTGCCACCATGGCCTTCCCGAAGAACCTCCTCGCCGACCACGAGAAGCTGATCTTCGACCTCAAGCCGCACTGGGTCGCGCTGGTCCCGTCGGTGCTGTGGACGATCGCGGCGATTGCCGCGCTCTTGCTCGGCTATCGCGGCGTCGAGGAGGTCTTCGACGAGAACACGAGGAACGCCAAGATGGTCGTCGGCGCCGTCGTCACGATCGCCTGGTACTTCCTCGCCGCGCTGCCGGCGATGCGGTGGCGATGGACGATGTTCGTGCTCACGAGCGACAGGCTCATCACGCGCAGCGGGATCGTCGCGAAGCACTCGCGCGAGATCCCCCTCGAACGCATAAACGACGTCACGTTCACGCAGAGCGTCCTCGAGCGCGTCCTGGGTGCCGGCGACCTCCTCATCGAGTCCGCGGGAGAGCGAGGCCAGACGAAGATCTCGGACGTCCGCAAGCCCGAGCAGGTCCAGCTGATGATCTACAAGCAGACGGAGGACAACTCGACGCGGGTCGTGCGCGGTCAGATGGGCGAGATCGCGGGGCACACCCCGCCGGTGGAGCCGTCGGTCACCGAGCAGCTCGACGACCTCGGCCGTCTGCGCAAGGAAGGCGTGCTGACGGAAGAGGAGTTCCAGGCGAAGAAGGCCGAGCTGCTGAAGCGCCTCTGAGCCGTCACCGCCCGCGGTAACCCTCGCCACACGGGACCGTCGAAACAGGGGACGTACTCACCGGCGACGGAGGTGGCCCCGATGAACGCTCGCGCTTCGCGGACCGGTCTCGCGACCGCAACCTGTGCCTTCCTGCTCCTGCCTTCCTGCGACACACCGGGGTGCCGGGAAACGGACACCGACGCGCGCGACGCCGCGGTCGCAAACGCGAGGGACGTCGGCTCGTCGGGCGTCCTCGAGGCGCGTCTCACCGCCGGCAAACGCGCCCTGCGCGGGAAGGAGATCTTCTTCGAGGTCACGCAGGACGGCGGAGACCCGGCCTTCGTCGGGTCCGCGACGACCGACGCTTCCGGGACCGCACGCCTCGACCTGAAGGACCGTCCCCTGGACGCCGCGGACGCCGCGGACTCCGACGGCTTCCAGGCCAACTTCCACGGCGACGTGATGTACTGCTCCAGCGCCGGTGCGGCGAAGCTCGATCTCGTCAGGACGCCGTAGGCGAAGAAGGCCGACGCAGGAAAGGGGTCTGATCTGAACGTCGAGGAGCTCGGGACGATCCTCGGGGTGTGGGCCCACCCCGACGACGAGACGTACCTGTCGGGCGGGATCATGGCCCTCGCGGCCCGGGCCGGCCAGCGCGTCGCCTGCGTCACCGCGACCAAGGGCGAGAAGGGCTCGCAGGACGAGAAGCGCTGGCCCCCCGAGACGATCGCGGAGACGCGTGCGGCGGAGCTCGAGCGCGCGCTCGCCGTCCTCGGCGTGCGCGAGCACCACTGGCTCGGCTACGTCGACGGCGAATGCGACCGCGTGGACGACGAGGACGCAGCCGGGCGACTGCGCGCCATCGTGGACGCAGTCGCTCCCGACACGATCCTCACGTTCGGGCCCGACGGGCAGACGGGACATCCCGACCACCTCGCCGTCCACCGCTGGGTAGAGGCCGCCGCACCCGAGGCAGAGGTGATGTGGGCCGCCGTGCCCGACGACTGGCGCCCCTTCGCCGAACGGCTGGACGAGTTCGACGTGTTCGCTCCGGGGACTCCGGAGTTCGTGCCGCGCGCCGAGCTCGCCGTCCTGCTCGACCTCGACGACGACCTGATGGACCTGAAGCTGCGGGCGCTACGCGAGCAGCCCAGCCAGACCGACGGTCTGCTGACGGCTCTGGGCGAGGACTTCGTCAGACGCTCCCTGGCGGTCGAGTCCTTCCGGCGCCGCAACGGCTAGGAGCGCGGCCGGACCTTTCGCGTCGGGGCCGTCGTGACGGCCTCGTCGGCGAACCCCGATCGCCGAGCCGTCACCTCGACGCTGATCGTCTTCCCGCGGTCCTTGCGCGTGAGCCGGTACGAGCTCGCGGTGGCGCCCTGCACCTCGGCCCCCGCCCGCAGCCACCGGTAGGCGAACGTCGAGGGGTCCGGGGTCCATTCGCCTACGTCCACCCGCAGCGTCCGTCCGACCCGCGCGCGCCCCACTATCACCGGGGGCGTCACGGGCGACAGAGGCGGGCTGAACAGGTGGACGTCGTACTCGTACGACGTCGCAGTCCCGCCGGTGATGCCGCTCACGGTCACGTGGTACGTACGGACCGAGTCGTCACGCGGGAGCGTGACCCCCGAGACCTCCCACACCAGGGCGTTGTCTGCGAACCCCTCCTGCGGGGGATACGCGTCGACCGGGAGGGCGGCACCCGACGGCCCCGTCACGGTCACGGTCGCGTTCTCGAACGTCACTGCCTCGTCCGACGCGCTCAACGACCACCGACCGAGGGGCTCCAGGGGGCTCGGGAAGTAGCCCGCGACGGGCCACGGAACCCATTGCGGCACCCTCGCGCCCGGCGCGTCCTCTCCGAACACCCACAGCGCGTTCGCCTGCGAGGTCGACCCGCTCCCGAAGAGGCCCGTCTCGGGGCGGAGGATCCAGCGCCGGTGACCGACGGCCTCGTTCCCGTCGCCCGAGTCCTCCATGTACCCGAGGATCGCCTCGGCCCCCGTCATCCCCAGCGCCAGGTTCGACGACGACGCGGCCTCCGCGCCCTCGGCGGTCCAGCAACGCCACGTCTGCGGCGGGAAGTGGTCGAGGGCGTCGTTCGCGTGCATCATCAGCGCGGCCTGCTGGGCCTTCGCCGACAGCGCGGGGTCGAACGAGGTGGCGTCGAGCCCGGCGAGGTCGCGCACGAAGTTGAGCGTGATCAGCGTCGCGTCCTGGGCCGCGGCCGAGGGCGCCCCGGGGTCGCACGCGGCCGCGTCTCCCGTCCATCCGATCGGCACCTCGAGCGCCGGCATCACGTCTTGGAGGAACCCGCGCTGCACGTCCGCGCGGGTCGCGCCCTGGGCGATGCCCGCGGGCGCGGCGGACGGCACGAAGACGGCTGCCGCCAGAAGGGCAGCGAGCAACGCGGTCCGCGGGAGCCTCATGGCTCCACCCTCGCATGCGGGAGGCCTCGGCCAATACGCAGTTGTGCCTAGCCGCCGCTTATCGTGAGCGGATGGAGTTCTCCATCCCCCGCGAGTACGAGGAGCTGCGCCGCAACCTCGTCGAGTTCGTCGAGCGCGAGCTGAAGCCCCTCGAGGCCGCCGAGCTCGATCCCGAGTCCGACGACGTCCCGGTCGAGCTGATCGACAAGGTCCGACGCCGGGCGGCCGAGCTCGGCTTCTACGCCGCCGACTTCCCCGAGGACGTCGGCGGGAGCGGGCTCCCCCAGCTCGGGATGGTCCTGCTGCGCGAGGCCGCGCCGCTCACGGGCTGCCGGCTCGCCGGGTTCACGACGTACGGCCCCGAAGGACCCACGGGCTTGCTGCTGTCGGGGACGGACGAACAGAAGAAGAAGTACCTCGTCCCGCTCGTGACGGCCGAGAAGTCGATGTGCTTCGCGCTCACGGAGCCCGACGCGGGCTCGGACGCGCAGAGCCTGCGGACGACGGCCGTCAAGGACGGGACCGACTGGATCCTGAACGGGACCAAGCACTTCATCACGAACGGCAAGCACGCGGACTTCGCGCTCGTGTTCGCGGCGAACGACCGGACGCTCAAGGCGCAGGGCGGGATAACGGCCTTCCTCGTCGAGAAGGGCACGCCGGGGTTCACCGTCGGCCGCGCGCAGCGCGGGATGCTGGACGCGGAGGGACAGTACGAGCTCGTCTTCGAGGACTGTCGCGTCCCGGAGGAGCAGATCCTGGGGGGGCCGGACAAGGCCGGCATGGGCTTCTACTCGGCGATGCAGTTCCTCGCGATGGGACGGCTCTCGATCGCCGCCACGTGCAACGGGATCGCGGAGTACGCGCTAGGGCTCGGCATCGACTACGCGAAGGAGCGCGTCGCGTTCGACCGTCCGATCGGCAAGAACCAGTACGTGCAGGGTCACATCGTCGACTCGGTCGTCGAGCTCAAGGCGTCGAAGCTGATGACCTACGAGTGCGCGTGGAAGTACGACAACGGCGACCAGGTCGTCCAGGAGTCCTCGATCGTCAAGTTGTACGCCGCCGAGATGGTGAACCGCGTCGTGGACCGGATGATCCAGGTCCACGGCGGCATGGGGTGGATGCGCGAGCTCCCGCTCGAGCGTCTCTACCGCCTGGTTCGGATCTTCCGGATCGTCGAGGGCACGTCAGAGATCCAGAAGTACATAATCGCCAAGACGCTAGGGCTGTAGCCGCAGTCCCTTCTCGCGGCAGCCCTCGGCGAAGCAGATGGGGGGCTCGGCCGGCGGGTCGCAGTCGGACTGCCGGACGAGACAGAAGACCGGCTCCTGTGCGCAGCGCGTCCGCATCAGACAGACGTCGCCGCCCTCGAGATGGTGCGGTGACGGCGCCACCCCGAGCGAGCCCGACAGCAAGATCCCTACGAACCCCGCCAGCATGCCTCCAAGCGTACGCCCACAGGGGAGGGGGGGGGGGGGGGGGGGGGGG
>DATADL010000299.1:0-5280 GCA_036258555.1 Actinomycetota bacterium
GTCGCTGTCGGTGTCGGTGTCGGTGTCGGTGTCGGTGTGGGCGTCGGCGTGGGCGAGGGCGAGGGCGTCGGGTCGATCGGTGGGGGCGTGGACGTGGGCGCGAGCGCCGTACGGCACGGCGCGGGCAGCTCGCGCCCCGGAGACGGCTCGCACTCCCGCGACGCGGGCGCAGCGCCTCGCCGTCTGTCGCCCGTAGGGTCCCAGTCGCCTTGCGTGACGACGGCCGCCGCGCAGACGAGCGCGAGCGCGAGCCCGGCCGCGACGCCACGGGCGAACGCGCCCCGGCAGAGCACGCCGCGGGGCGCCGGTGGAGGCGCCGCGGCGGATGCCTCGTCGGCGAACAGGGCGCGCGCCTCCGACAGCGGCTCGAACGCTCCGACGAGCCAGTCCGCCTCCCGCGGCGCGAGCACGAGGCGGTGCATCCGGTAGGCCCCGGGACGTCCGGGGTCTTCGGCGAGTCGATGCTCCTCGACGCGCGTCTCCTTGAGCTTCAGCGTGCTCGACTGACGGCCCTCGTCGTCGTACAGCTCGACGACGACGTCGCGCCGGCCCGCGTCCGTGCCCGCGTCCGGAGACGCGGCCCAGCCCTGGAGCGCCGCGGTTGCGACGCCGTCTTCGAGTACGACCGCGAGGTCCGCGTCCGACTCGCCGAGGCCGGAGGCGGACACGACCTCGCCGAGAGGACCTTCTGGGGCGAACTTCGCCACGGCCGCGGCCCGGGCGATCGTTGCGAGCTTCCGCAGCCCCGCGCGCGCGAGAGCGGGACCGTCCAGAGAGCGCGCCGCGCCGACGTGGGCTCCGTCGATGACGATCCTGGCGCGGTAGTCGCCTTCGAGCTCGGGCGGGATCTCGCCTGCTGCGGTGTCCTCGGGCCCGGGACGCACCGCCGCCGCGACTTCCTCGGGCGCCGGCGCCACGCCGACCACAGCGGACGCGGGGTCCCCTGCGGGCGTGGTCGTCTCCACGGCGGCAACCGCCGCGGCCGGCGCGGCGACCGCGGCCGGTCCGACCGGCGCGGCGTGCCCCGCCGGCTTCGGCTTGGCCGACCCCCCGATCGAGTCGAGCCCCTCGGCGAGCCGGGACAGCACCCGGTGGACGACGGGGGCCGCGAACCCTCCCACCATCGCGAGGAGCGGCCTGGTCAGCTCTCCCTGTACGGGCAACAGGGCGGCGACGCCCCCGCCCGCGATCAGCCCCAGCAGGAACCGTATCCAGTAGGAAGCCTCGTGGCGGGGGTCGTACGTCCCCTCGGTGAGGTCGTGGTTGACGCGGAAGAGCGTCGCGAAGCAGGCGCCGACGCCGGCCGCGGACAGCAGGAACACCTGGTTCGCGAGCAGCGTCCGCCCGGACGCCGAGAAGAAGTCGGAGCCGTCTGCGTCGGCGTACGCCGCGGAGGTGACGAACATTGCGAGGAAGAGCGCGGAAGCCACGACGAGGTGCCGGACGAGCCGCACGGGGCCGAGGGAGCGCGATCCGGGACGGCGGTCCCGCGCCATGGCGACGAGCGCCTGCGGGGCCGTCGGCGCGACGAGGCCCGCGAGCTCGTGATGCGCTCGCACGAGGTCGGGGAGCGGGACGGAGCGGGCGTCGCGGGTCTCTAGCTCGCCGAGCAGCTCGACGATCCACTCGGGCAGGTCGTGCCCCGTGGACAGCGCGTGCCGTGCCATCGCGAAGCAGGACTCGGCGAGCTCGTCCGCGAGCGACTGCCGCGGCGGCGCGGTTTCCGGCACTTCTTGGTCCTCCCGGCGGAATCGCATCCCGCCGCCCTCCCCACTTAACGGGCCCAGCAGACCGACGGTAAAGCATCGTCGCGGGCCCGTCACCCGGGTTGGTCAACTTCCCGGCGGCGCCCCCGGAGGGACGACGAAGTCCATCAACAGCTCGTCCACCCACTGCTCGGCGAGGTCGTCCCACCGGCTCGCCCGCGTGATCCCGACGCGGCGGAACCCGACCTTCTCGTAGCACCTGATCGCGACGTGGTTCCCGGGATCGGTCGACAGCGTGACGCGATGGTGGCCCCGGTCCTCGACGAGGTGGCGGACCAACGTCTGCATCGCGTCGGTGCCGTAGCCGCGGCCGTGGACGGCGGGGTCGAGGAAGATGTCGACGTCGGCGTGCCGCGCGTCCGGGTCCGGCTCCTCGTAGTACTGGACCATCCCCGCGATCCGGCCGTCGACCAGCACCGCGAAGCGAGGGTCGCCGTCGTCGGGCGGGAAGTCGTCGTCCGGCCGGCCCCACCACCGGACCACTTCGTCGGCCGCGCGGATGCGCCGCACTGCGGCATGGTCCGCGGGGTCGAGGGGGCGCAGGACGACGTGCTCGCCCCGCCGCTCGGTCACCGGTGCTCTGGGTTCGGCTGGTCCCACCGGCAACCCGCGTCCCATTCCGAGCGCTGGTTCCCGTATGCGGGGAACCCTCCGGCGTCCTTCAGCATCCGCGCCGTGTGCATGAGGTTCCAGGTCATGAAGGTCGTGTTGCGGTTCGTGAAGTCGTTGTCGAAGCCGGCGCCGTCGTCGCCGTACGAGGGGCCGGGGCCCGCTTCGCCGATCCACCCCGCGTCGGCCTGCGGCGGGATGACGTAGCCGAGGTGCTGGAGCGCGTAGAGGATGCTCATCGAGCAGTGCTTGATGCCGTCCTCGTTCCCGGTGATCAGGCAGCCTCCCGTGCGGCCGTAGTACGCGTACTGGCCGCGCTCGTTGAGCAGGCTGGAGTTCCCGTACAGCCTCTCCACGAAGTGCGTGCACACCGACGACTTCTCGCCGAGCCATATCGGGGACGCGATCACGAGGATGTCCGCGGCGAGGACGCGCTCGAAGAGAGCCGGCCACTCGTCCGTCTCCCATCCGTGCTCGGTCATGTCGGGCCACACTCCGGTCGCGATGTCGTGATCGACCGCCCGGATCTGCTCGACCTCCACCCCCTGGTTGCGCATGATCGTGACGGAGCGGTCCACCAGCAGCTGGGTGTGCGACGGCTCCGGGGATCGCTTGAGCGTGCAGTTCACGTACAGCGCCGTGAGGTCGCTCATGTCGGTCATCGGGACCGTCCTCCTCTCATGCGGCCGCCGCCGCGATGGCGTCCACGGTGCGGTCGACGTCGGCCTCGGTCGTCGCGTGGTCCGAGACGCTGATCCTCAGAGCGACCTTGCCACGCCAGGTCGTCTCGCCGAGCCACGCGAGGCCGCCCGCCTGGACCGCGCGCGCGGTCGCCCGCGTCCGCTCGTCGTCGTCCCCCACCCTGACCAGGACCTGGTTGAGCACGACGTCGTTGAGCACCTCGAAGCCCGGCCGCTGCGCGAGCGACGAGGCGAACCGCTCCGCGTGGTCGCAGCAACGGTCGACGAGCTCCGCGACGCCGCTTCGTCCGAGGCTGCGCAGGGCCGCCCATAGGGCGAACACCCGCGCCCGGCGGCTGCTCTCGGGGGTCCAGTCGGAGCCGTCGCGTGGGTTCGCCGGATCCCGGATGAGGTACGGCGCGTGGAGGGCGAGCGCTGCGCGGTGTGCGTCGGGATGCGCGCACACGACGACGCCGGAGTCGTAGGGGACGTTCAGCCACTTGTGGCCGTCCGTCGCCCACGAGTCGGCGAGCTCGACGCCGTCGGCGAGGTGGCGGCGCCGCGGGCTCGCGGCGGCCCACAGCCCGAACGCGCCGTCGACGTGGACCCAGGCGCCGTGCTCGCGCGCGGCCTCGGCGATCGGCCGCAAGGGGTCGAAGGCGCCCGTGTTGACGTTGCCGGCCTGCGCGCACACGATCGCCGGCCCCCGCGTCGCCCGCAGCTCCGCCGCGAGCGCGACGGGATCCATGCGGCCCTGCGCGTCCGCGGGGACGACGGTCGCCGTTCGTTCGCCGAACCCGAGGAAGCGCAGCGCGCGTCCGATCGTCGCGTGGCGCTGCTCGCCGACGACGACCTTCACCCGCGGCGCTCCCTGCAACCCGTCGGCCTCGACGTCCCAGCCCACAGCCTCGAGCACGTGATGGCGGGCGGCGGCCAGGCCGCCGACGATCGCCATCTGCGCGCCGGTCGTGAAGCCGACCGAGGACGTCGCCGGGAGGCGGAGGAGGTCCAGGAGCCAGCCGGCCACGACCTCCTCGGCCGCGGCGGCGGCGGGAGAGAGCACGTGGAAGCCCGGGTTCTGGTCCCACGCCGACGTGAGCCAGTCGGCGGCCAGCGCGGCGGGGAGCACGCCGCCTTCGACGAAGCCGAAGAAGCGTCCGCTGGAGGTCGCGACGACACCTGGATCGGCTGCTGCAGCGAGGTCCCTGACGACATCCGCGGGATCGGCCGGCGCGTCCGGCAGCGGCCCGCCGAGCGCGCGCCTCAGCTCCGCGGGGGCGGCGGTGCCGCCGACGGCGCGGTCGGCGAGCGAGTCGTAGTAGCGCAGCGTGAGCTCGTGCGCGGCGTCGAGGGCGGCGGCGAGGTCCGTGGTCGTGGCGGTTCGGGGGGTGTCCATGGCGGGGATAGTCGCCGGGAACCACCCCGGCCGTCCAGTCGCCGCGCTAGCGGGGTCGCTCGAGACGCCGCTGCTGGATCAGGCTCGCCTCCACGTCCAGGTCGCCGCCGCGCTCCCGGAGCGCCTCGGAGATCGCGCGCGCGTGCTCCGGGTGCCGGTTGCCGCCGAACTTGAACTTCGCGCGGACCTCTTCGAAGTGGAAGCGGATCCCCCTGATCGCGGGGAGGAGCTTGGCGTACGGATTCGATGTGTCGACCGGAGGACCCGTCCGGCCAGGCTCGAAATGACGCAGCTGCGCGTTGAGCAGCTCCGCGAGCTCGGCGGGATCGTCCACCACCTCGGCGCGGCCCCCGACCTGCACTGCCGCGTAGTAGCTCGTCGGGACGCCGTAGCCGGGCTCGTCTTCGGGACCGGTGTTCAGCTCGGCGGTGACGTAGGTGTACGCGCCGACGACGGTGAGCATGCCGCGCGGGCTCTCCTCGAGCGCGCGCCACACCGGGTTCGGCCGCGCGAGGTGCAGCAGCGCGACGTCGCCGCCCTCGTAGACGAAGTGCGTCGGGACGACGACGGGGAGCGGGCGGCCGCTCCCGGGCGCGATGAGCTGACCGAAGTCGTGCGTGCGGAGGAACGACCTCCACTCTTCGTCGGAATGCGGCTTGTCCGCGCGCCGTACGAGCATGCGACCACGCTACTTCGAGCGGTAGACGAGACCCAGGCCGCCGCTCTCGGCCGTCACGACGAGGCGGTCCCCGTCGCGCTCGGCCCGGAAGCCCGCCCCGAGGGCGGACGCGACGTGCGAATCCTGCTCGCCCCCGCCGCGGCAGTTGCC
>DATADL010000300.1:0-2164 GCA_036258555.1 Actinomycetota bacterium
GGCGGCGGCGCCGCGTGCCGCTCCTGGTAGTAGTCCGCGTACAGCTCCTGGAGCGTCTTGCCCTCGCGGGTCGAGGCCGCGACCTCCTGACGCTCCCACGCCGCCCGCACGTACAGGCTGTTCGGGAGCAGTGCCCTCACCTCGTCCGCGAGCCCCGGCGCGGGCCCGTCGGTGACCACCGAGACGTCGAGGATCGCGTCGCCGAGCTCGTCCGCGCGCGCGGCGAGCTCGTCGATCGTCCCCGACACCTTCATCAGCCGCCGTCCTGCGGTGACCGGCACGCAGCGCGTCTGCGCCGGCTTCATCCCGTGCGACACCTCGACGACGCACACGGACTTCTCCTGGCCGGCCTCGCCGAAGTCGAGCTGGAGCAGGCTCCCGCAGTACCGCGCGGGCACCGACGATCCCGGCGCGTCCTGCGCCTGGTGGATGTGGCCGAGCGCGGCGTACTTGATCTCCGACGGGATCGCCTCGGCGGTCGCCATGTAGGCCTCGCCGATGTGCAGCTCGCGCTCGGTCCCCGAGGGCACCGCGCCGTGGACCATGAAGTGGCCCATCAACAGGTCGGCGGTCTTGGGCTCGGGATTGGCGACCATCCAGCCCGCGTAGTGCGACGTCAGCGCCCGGATGCGGTCGGCGTAGGACTTGAAGCCCTCGGCCGGCGCGTCCATGACGTCGATCACGGCCGCCTCGTGTACGAACGGAAGGCACGCGATCCGGGCGGCCATCGAGCCGTCGCGCGCGGGGACCGTCACGACCCCGCCCGCGCCCGGCGCGAGCGGCTTGTGGACGACGAAGACGCCGATGCCCGCGAGGAGGGGGCCGAGCACGCGCATGAGCTCGGGCGAGTCGTGGTTGCCCGGGATCACGACCACCCGCCGGCCGTCGGACGCCAGGCGCCGGAGCGATTCGAGGACCAGGCTGAGGTACGGCAAGGGCGGGGCGGCGCGGTCGAAGAGGTCACCCGCGACCAGGACCGCGTCGACGTCCTCGTCGGCCGCGATGGCGACGACCTCGTCGAGGACGGCCTCGGCCTCGGCGGCCCGGTCGATGCGCCCGAGCTTCTTGCCGACGTGCCAGTCGCCCGTGTGCAGGATCCGCATCGCCTACAGCCCCTCGAACGGGTCGGACCCGGAGTCGTCGACCTCCTCGGGCCGGGTCGCCCAGGGCGGGTACGGGAACTCGAGCACGGTGGGGGCCGGGATCGAGGGCTGCGACAGCACCATCGTGCCGGGCTTGAGCAACCGGGCCCGGGCCCTCGTCGACGGCAGCATCCACCCGTACTCCGCGCGCTCCGCCTCGGCCGAGTCGAGCCGGCCCGACACCTTTATCGAGGCGTTGCCCAGGATGTCGGGGTCGATGCGCGACGCGCTCTGCTGCGCGCCGATCAACAGGATCCCGAGCGACCGCCCGCGCTGCGCGATGTCGATCAGCGTGTCCTTGATCGGCGACCAGCCCTCCCGCGGCGCGTACTTGTTGAGCTCGTCGAGAACGATCACCGACAGCGGGAAGCGGCCGCGGCCCTCCTTCTCGCGATGGACCTCGGCGATCATCGCCCCTACGACGAACCGCTGGGCGGCCTCGTGCAGGTCGTGGATGTCGACGACCGTCACGGCCTCGCGGGCGCGGTCGATGCGGCGCGACGGTCCCGCCTTGACGAGCCTGCCGACGCGCGGCAGCGCGCCGTACAGCCGGCGCATGAACGCGCTGACGGTCCCCTGCGCGACCCTGCTGGTCCACGCGGGATCGGGCTCGGCGTCGTCGGGTTCGACGTACTTCGCGATCTCTTCGACGAGGTCCGACAGGGACTCGATCACCGGCTCCCCCGGGAAGGGCACGACCGGCTCGTCGGAGTGGATCGCGTCGCGCGGGTCGCGCAGCACGATCGCCCCCTCGCGCCCGGCTACGTCGCAGGCGAAGCGTTCGAGCTGGCGCGTGACCCGCTCGGCGACGAAAGTGATCTGCTGCCGAGAGTCCGCCGCGTCGGTGAACAGCAGCGGCAGCAGGCGCTCGTCGACGAACTCGCGGGGCGTCCAGCGGAACGCCTCCTCCCCCTCGGTCCGGGCGCGGCTGTCGGGGATCCCCTCGCTCCCGAGGTGCGACAGAGCGGGGGCCCAGAACGACACCGAGTCGAAGGGGGCCGGATCCATCCCGAGCTTGCGCC
>DATADL010000301.1:0-14843 GCA_036258555.1 Actinomycetota bacterium
CCGGTCGGGTCCTGCTGCGCCTGGAGGTAGATGTCCACGGAGTAGAGCCCGGCCTCGGCCGCCTTCTTCACGACGGGCCAGGGGAACTCCTCGGTCTCGTCGTAGTGGGCGGCGACGGGCCGGATCTCCTTCTCGGCGAACTCGTGCGCCCACTTCTGCAGCTCTTTCTGCTCTTCGGTGAGTGTGAAGTCCATCCCATCCTCCGGGGTGTGGTGAACTTGACTCTCCAGTCAAGTTGCAGCGGTGTCAGGATAGCCGACGGCGGAGCACTAAGGAGGTCGCGTGCCGGCAAACCCCGAGAAACAGGAAGTCATCTCCGCCGACCGCCTCTACCGGCTGTGGGAGGAGAACAACTGGTCGGCGACCGCGATCGACTTCTCCGAGGACGCCGTCCACTGGCGGGAGCGCCTGACCGAGAAGCAGCGGGAGGCCGCCCTGTGGAACTACGCGATGTTCCTCGTGGGCGAAGAGGCCGTCGCCCGCACGCTGACGCCGGTCCTCGACGCGGTCCCCGGCTTCCCCGAGAGCATCTTCCTCACGACGCAGATCGTCGACGAGGCGCGCCACCACGTCTTCTTCGACCGCTTCATGCGCGAGGTCGCGGGGCTCGGGACCGACACGAAGTCGACCCTGCACGCGGTCGAGGGACAGCTCACGTGGGGCTTCAAGCAGGTCTTCGACGAGCTCGACCGGGTGACGGACGCGCTGCGCAAGAAGCCGAAGGACCGCGAGCTGCTCGCGCAGACGGTCGCGCTCTACCACCTCGTGGTCGAAGGGCTCCTCGCGACGCCGGGCCAGCACTTCATCCAGCGTTACGTCGAGAAGCTCCAGATACTCCCGGGCTTCCGAGAGGGGATCGACAACGTCTCGCGCGACGAGTCGCGCCACGTCGCGTTCGGCGTGAAGCTGCTCGGTGACCTCGTCCGTTCGTCGCGCGACTGCCGGGCGGCTGCGATCGAGCTGTTCGACCGCGTGCTGCCCTGGTCGGTCGGCGTGTTCGTCCCGCCGAACCTCGACCACGAGTACACCGAGTGCTTCGACTTCACGCTCGTCGAGATCTACGCGTTCGGGCTGCGCGGATTCGAGACGAAGCTCAAGCGTGTCGGCATCGACCCCTCGGAGATCCGCGTGTTCTCGCGAGAGGACCGGAGCCTCTCCTACGAGGACCGCTCGCGGCGGCTGTGGGTCCTGCTCGAGGACGGGATCATGGGCGACGACAGGCGGGAGCCGAAGGTCAGCCCCGCCGCGTTCGAGATCCTGTTCGACGGGATGGCGCGGGGCCTCGACCTCGACGTCGCCCGCTCGCTGGGCGGGCCGATCCAGTGGGACTTCACCGACGCGGAGCCGTGGCACGTCGTCGTCACGAACGGTCACGCGGAGGCGAAGCCGGGAAGCGCGGGCGAGCCCGCGCTCCGGCTCGAGACGAGTGCGGCGGACTTCGCAAAGATCGCGGTCGAGCGCGAGGACCCGCGCTGGGCGCTGCTGAAGCGCAAGCTGAAGGTGCAGGGGTCGCTCTCCGCGAAGGCGAAGCTGCCGAAGCTCTTCACCTGAGCAAGGGCGCGTCCGAGGCGGATACGCTGCCGGGATGGACTTCGACCTCTCGCCCGAGCAACAGGAGTTCCAGCGAGTCGTCCGCTCGTTCGTCGACGACGCGGTGCGGCCGAACGCCGAACGCTGGGACCACGAGCACGAGCTCCCGATGGAGGCCGTCAAGCAGATGGCCGAGCTCGGCCTCTTCGGGCTCCCCTTCCCCGAGGAGTACGGGGGGTCGGGCGCCGACTTCCTAACGCTGTGCCTCGCGATCGAGGAGCTCGCCCGGGTCGACTCGTCTCTCGCCATCACGCTCGAGGCCGCCGTCGGCCTCGGCGCCATGCCGATATGGCACTTCGGGACCGAGGAGCAGAAGCGCAAATGGCTTCCGCCCCTCGCGACGGGAGAGGCCCTCGCCGGGTTCGGGCTGACGGAGCCCGGGGGCGGCTCCGACGCCGGGGCGACGCGCACGACCGCGCGGCTCGAGGACGGGCAGTGGGTGATCAACGGCTCGAAGTCGTTCATCACGAACTCGGGAACGCCGATCACGTCGTTCGTCACGGTCACCGCTGTGACAGGCGGGTCGAACGGCCACGCCAGCGAGCGCCTCGACGGTCGCGCCGAGGCGAAGGAGATCTCCGCGATCGTCGTCCCGAACGACACACCGGGATTCGAGGTCGGCAAGCCCTACCGGAAGATGGGGTGGTGGCACTCGGACACCCACGAGCTCTCCTTCGACGACTGCCGCGTGCCGGAGGAGAACCTGCTCGGCGAGCGCGGCCACGGGTTCCGCAACTTCCTCAAGATCCTCGACGACGGCCGGATCGCGATCGCTGCCCTTGCGGTGGGGCTCGCGCAGGGATGCGTGGACGAGAGCGTCAAGTACGCGAACGAGCGCACGGCGTTCGGCCAGGCGATCGGGAGCTTCCAGGGCCTCCAGTTCAAGATCGCCGACATGGCGACGAAGACCGAGCTCGCGCGCACCGCCTACCACAAGGCCGCATGGCTGAAGGAGCAGGGACGCCCCTACAAGAAGGAAGCCGCGATGGCGAAGCTGTACGCGTCGACGGTGGCCGTCGACGTGGCCCGCGACGCGGTGCAGGTCCACGGCGGCTACGGATACATCGAGGAGTTCCCGGTCTGCCGGCACTTCCGCGACTCGAAGATCCTCGAGATCGGCGAGGGGACGTCCGAGGTCATGCGGATCCTCATCGCGCGCGAGCTCGGGTTGCCGAACGCTTGAAACCCAGCTCTGGGAACGATCGCGATCAGGCGTCGTCTACGCGCTCTGGCCCACAGCCGGGTTCCATCTTCGTCACGACCCAAGACGGCCTCGACGACGCCGTCGCCGCCGCGCGCGCCGAGGGGACGGTCGGTTTCGACACCGAGTTCCTGAGGGAGAAGACCTACCGCGCCAAGCTGTGCCTCGTGCAGATGGCGGTGGGCGACGCGATCTACGTCGTCGACGTGCTCGAGCCGCTCGACCTGAAGGGTCTCGCGGACCTCGTCGGCGACCCCGACGTCAGGGTCATCCTTCATGCCGGACGTCAGGACCTCGAGCTCTTCTACGAGGGCTGGGGCGTCGTCCCCTCCAACGTCTACGACGTGCAGCTCGCCGCCGGGTTCGCAGGCCACGGCGCCTCGCTTCCCTACGGGAGGCTCGTCGAGACGCTGTGCGGGAAGCGGCTGAACAAGGGCGAGTCGTACACCGACTGGTGCCGGCGGCCGTTGACCGAAGCCCAGCTCACGTACGCGGCCGACGACGTCCGTTACCTCGCGCAGGCGGCGCGCCGGCTCGACGCCGAGCTCCAGCGCCTCGGACGCCGTGAATGGGTCGTCCAGGAGATGAAGGCGCTCGAGTCCGAAGACGTGTACCGGACCGATCCCGGCGAGGCGTGGCGCAAGGTCGGTGGCCGCGGCTCCCTGTCGCCGAAGGGCCTCGCCGTGCTGAGGGAGGTCGCGCGCTGGCGGGAGGAGACCGCGCAACGGCGCGACATCCCCCGCGGTTGGGTAGTGAAGGACCCGACGATGATCGAGATCGCGCGGAGGGCCCCCTCGTCCGCGCAGGCGCTGAAGTCGATCCGCGGGTTCAACGCCTCGGAGGCGGACCGCTCGGGGCGCGACATCCTGGCGGCGATAGACGCGGGCCGCGACGGCCCGTCGATAAACCTGGGGGCGGCGCCGCCGAAGGCCGCGCAGGCGCGCGCCCGCATGCTGTCCGGGCTCGCCGACGCAGTCGTCCGCGCTCGCTGCGAGCAGGCGGGCCTCGCGACCGAGCTCGTGTCGACCCGGTCGGAGCTCGAGAACCTCCTCGCCGAGGTCGTGTCGGGCACCGTGGACGAGGGCCGGCACCGGTTGTTGCAGGGGTGGCGACGCGAGCTCGCGGGCGACGCCGTCGTAGCGCTGGCGGAGGGACGGATCGCGGTGAAGGCGATCCCGAAGCCTCCGTACGTCGAAGAGCTGGCACTCGAGGGACGGATCGGCTCGGCGATCCGCCCGGACGAGAAGGGGTAAGCAGATGGTCATGGCAGCGGACGACGAGAGGATCGCTCTCTTCCTCGACTTCGAGAACCTCGCGCTCGGCGCGCGCGACCGCGGCGAGCGCCTCGACATGTCGGTGATCATGGAGGCGCTGTCGGAGCGCGGGCGCGTGGTCGTGCGGCGCGCCTACGCAGACTGGAACCTCTTCTCCGAGCACCGGGCCGGGCTCGTCGGCGAGCGGATCGAGATGATCGAGGTCCCGCAACGGACCGGCATGGTCCGGAAGAACGCGGCCGACATCAAGCTTGCGGTCGACGCGCTCGAGCTCGCGTTCCAGCGGGAGTTCATAACCACGTTCGTCATCGCGTCGGGCGACAGCGACTTCACGCCGCTGGTGCTGAAGCTCAGGGAGCTGAACAAGAAGGTGATCGGCGTCGGGGTCGAGGGGTCGACGTCCGAGCTGCTCCCCGGCGCCTGCGACGAGTTCCTGTTCTACGAGGGTCTCCTCGGCAGGGGATCGGGGAGCGCGCCGTCGCGCCGGCGGCGCAAGCGCAAGGCCGACGGGGCCGAGCCACAGGAGTCCGACGAGTCGCTCTCGGACATAGCGGAGCTGTCGCGCCAGGTCACGCGCACACTCAGCGGCCTGCAACGGACGACCGACGGCTCGGTGCTGTCGTCGATGATCAAGCGAGCGCTGCTGCGTAAGGACCCCACGTTCTCGGAGGGCGACTACGGTTTCCGGACGTGGGGCGAGCTGATGCAGCACCTAGCGTCGCTCGGAGTCGTCGAGCTTCGGACCGGCACCGCCGAGGGCGACCCCGCGGTCGACTTCCCGGCCGAGGGAGGGGGCCAGGAGCGCGCGTTCCGCCTCCTCAAGGAGACCGTGGAGGAGATCGAGCAGAAGAACGGCGCGCCGCCGCTGTCGGGGCTGAAGGACCAGCTCCGCAAGAAGAAGCCGGGGTTCAGCGAGAAGGACTACGGCTACGGCGGTTTCCTGCAGTTCGTCAAGGCCGCACGGGCCAAGGGCGTGGTCGACATGGACTGGGACGACGAGGCCGAGGACTACTTCGTCTCCGCCGACTCGTAGCCCCTGCGCCGGTCGCGCCTCCGGGATATTCACCCTTGCCTACCGTCATCTCCGGGTGTAAAGCATTCGTAGGGATTGCTCTGGCGGAAGGGGGACCTCGTGGCGGCGGTCGCGTCCTATCACGTCCTGTTCTACGGAAGCCCGACGGGCTACCAGACGAACCGGGCCCAGATATCTCTCTTCGACGGCACCGGCAAGACCGTGGCCTTCGTCCGTTTCAACGATTCCGGGATGACGTTCGAGAACGACGAGGACAGCGGCGGGATCATCAAGATGCACCTGCCGTCGGAGATGTTCCACAACGTGCTCGACGTGCTGCGCAACGAGAAGCCGATCAACGTGTACTTCTCGGCCGGCCGCGCCTTCCTCGGGACCTCCCAGGAGCCCGTGGGCGAGGAGGAGGGCCCGTAACGCCGGTCAGCGGAGCCAGGTCCTCACGATCGCCTTGCTGAACCCCCACGCGTAGCGGAAGGCCGCCGGCTTCTTCGTGGTCCCGCTGGCCCGGCGCCGCAACGTGATCGGGACCTCGACGACCTTCAGGCCCTTGCGCGCCGCGTCGAGGATGACCTCCGACACGTAGAACTGGTCCTGGCGCAGGTCGAGGCGCCGCAGGGTCTCGGCCGTCATCGCGCGGTAGCCGGTCGAGGGGTCGGTGATGGGCGTGCGGCCGAGCGTCGTGAGCAGCCGCGCGAACAGCTTGACGCCCCAGCTGCGCACGCTGGACTCGATCTCGAACGACCCGAGCACACGGGAGCCCTGGACCATGTCGGCCTCGCCGGCGAGCAGCGGCCCGACGAGCCGCTCCATCTCCTTCGGGTCGTGCTGGCCGTCGCCGTCGAGGGTCACGACCACCCGCGCGCCCGCCCGCAGAGCGGCCTCGTAACCCAGCCTCACCGCGGCCCCCGACCCGCGCCTGAGATCGCGGCGGATGACGGCCGCGCCGAGGCGCGCCGCGGTCGGCTCCGTCGCGTCCGTGCAGCCGTCCGCGACGACGATCGGGACGACGGGGAGCCCGGCGACGTCCGCGGGCATCTGACCTATGACGGCAGGGAGGTTGTCGGCCTCGTTGTACGCGGGGACGATCACCGCGCACGCGCCGATCGGCGGCGCGAACCCGGCCTCCTCCAGCCGCTTGAGGGCCATGTAGTCGACCAGGTCGCCGAGCTCGTTCGAGAGCTGGTCGTCGCGCGAGAAGCTGCCGAACACGAGCGCGAGCGTGAAGAGGTTCGAGATGACGAGGAGCCCGATGATCCGGCGTTCGCCGCCGGGCTCGAAGCCGAGGGCGCCGAGGACCGGGTCGAGCAGCGCGGGCGCGAGCGCCGCCACCGTCAGCGCCCCGGCGACCACCCCCACGACGAGTAGCTCGCCGCGCCGCAGCTGGCGCTTGCGGTAGCGCATGACCGCGAAGCCCGCGAGCAGGGCGGCAACGAGCGCACCGAAGATCCTCAGACCCATCGCAACGGTTCCCTCCGGCTCCGCCGGGGGCGGGAGCCTCGATCCCTTGGGCTCCGCCGGGGCGGGAGCCTCGTTACCCGGTGGCGTAGAACGCCTGCCGGACGTCTCTGGAGAAGCCGGATACGGCCGTCGAGCAGGCTAACAGACCGGCCCGCTCGGGCCGCGGAACCGGCTGCGACGGGCCCCGGGCCTTTACGCTTCCGGTCGTGGCGGGTTCACGGGTGGGATCCCGGATGTCGACGTCCGCGCTCGACGTGCTCGAGCGGCGGTCGCCTGCCGCGATCCTCGTCCTCGGTCTCGGGCTCGTCGGGGTCGTGGCCGCGCTCGACTACCTCACCGGCGCCGAGCTCGCCTTCTCCGTGTTCTACCTCGTGCCGATCCTCGGGACGGCGTGGCTCGGGACCGCGCCCGCCGCCGTGCTCGTCGCCGTCGCCGCGGGGCTGGCCTTCCCGCTGAGCGATCTCGTGGCGGGGCACGAGCCGGCAGCCGCATGGGTCCCCGTCTGGAACTTCGCGGTGCGCTCGGCCACGAACGTCGTCGTGGCCGGCCTCACACGTGCGCTGCGCCGGGCGCTCGAGCAGGAGCGCGCGCTGGCGCGCGTCGACGCGCTGACCGGCGCGCTCAACGCACGCTCCTTCTACGACCGCGCCGGTCAGGAGCTGGCGCGCTCGCGGCGCAGCGGCCGTCCGCTCACGGCGGTGTACGTGGACCTCGACGGGTTCAAGTCCGTCAACGACACGTTCGGACACTCCGCCGGCGACGCCGTCCTCGAGCAGGTCTCGGCGGCGTTGTGCACCGGGACGCGGCCGACGGACGTGGTCGGGAGGTTGGGCGGCGACGAGTTCGCGCTGATCTTCTCGGAGACCGACGCGACCGCTGCGGTGCGCCCGATCGAGCGCATCCAGACGGCCGTGCGCGACGTCGCGGACAGGCTGGGGTACCCCGTCTCGGCGAGCATCGGCGCCGTGACGTTCGTCTCGCCCCCGGACGACGTCAAGGCGTTGCTGAAGGTCGCCGACGAGCTGATGTACGAGGCGAAGCACGCAGGCAAGAACCGCGTGCAGCAGCGCGTCGTCGAGGACGCCGCCCCCGTCGCCTAGCGGACGGCGGCTCGCAGCGCTTCGACCTGGGCGAGGACGCGCTCGGGGGACGTCCCCCCGTGGCTGCGCCGTGACCGCACGCTTTCGGCGGGATCGAAGGGGGCCGGGGTGCCCGACGCGACGGCGGCTCCGACCCGGGCGTGCGCGTGGCGGAACGGCGTCCCCTGCAGCACGAGCTCCTCGGCCGCATCGGTTGCCCAGGAGCCGCTTCCGCCGGCGGCCGTTGCCATCGCCTGCGCGTCGACTCCGATCGAGCCCATGAGCCCCGTCATCGCCGCGAGGCATCCACGCAGCCGGTCCACGGCCGTGAACACGGCTTCTTTGTCCTCCTGCAGGTCGCGGTCGTACGCGAGCGGGAGGCCCTTCAGCATCGACAGCAACGCGACGAGGTCGCCGATGCCGCCCGCGGCGCGGCCGCGCACGAGCTCCGCCACGTCGGGGTTGCGCTTCTGCGGCATGATGCTCGACCCGGTGGACCACGCGTCCGGCAGCCGGAAGAAACCGAACTCCGCCGACGAGAACACGACGACGTCCTCGGCGAGGCGGGACAGGTGGACGCCGCACAGAGTGCTCGCGTAGACGAGGTCGCATGCGAAGTCCCGGTCTGAGACCGCGTCCATCGCGTTGAGGAAGAGGTCCGGCAGTCCGAGGGCGCGCGCCGCGACCGCGGCGTCCAGCGGGAGCGTCGTCCCGGCGAGCGCCCCGGCCCCCAGCACGCAGGTGCGGGCCTCGTCGCGCGCCCGCCGCAGCCGCGCGTGGTCCCGGACGAGCGCGCTCGCGTGTGCCGCCAGATGGAAGCCGAGCGTCACCGGCTGGGCCCGTTGCAGGTGCGTGTATCCGGGCATCACTGTGGCGGCGTGCTCCTCGGCCCGGTCCGCCAGCACCTCCACGAGCGCGGCGACCGCCGCGGAGAGCTCACCGGCCGCCTCCGCGCACCACAGCCGGAGGTCCTGGGCGACCAGGTCGTTCCGGCTCCGGCCTGCGTGGACGCGCGCGCCGGTGTCGCCGAGGCGGTCCGTCAGCTCCCGTTCGACGAGCGTGTGGACGTCTTCGTCGAGGGCCGCGGGCGTAAGGGTCCCGGCCGACCACTCGGACGCGATCTCGTCGCACGCGCGGTCGATCGCGTCCACGTCGCCGGCAGTCAGCAGCCCTGCGTCCGCCAGGACCCGAGCGTGTGCCTTGGTGGCCTCCAGGTCGTGGGGGAGCAGCCTGATGTCGACGTCGATCGAACGCGTGAGGCGGAGCATCTCGGGATCGGGCGGCTCGGAGAAGCGGCCCCCCCACAGCGGCTCAGCCATGCGTTCTCGCCCACTGCCGGGTCGGAAGACCCCAGAGCCGGATGAAGCCCGCGGCGTCCTCGTGCCGGAAGGTGTCGCCTTCGTCGTACGTCGCGAGCGCGTGGTCGTAGAGCGCACGCTCCGAGGAGCGGCCCGTCACCGTGCACGAGCCGGGGCCGAAACGCAGCCGGACGGTGCCCGAGACGACGTCCCTGCACGAGGCCGCGAAGGCGTCGATCGCAGACCGAAGGGGTGAGAACCACAGGCCCTCGTACACGAGGTCGGCCCACACGTCCTCGAGCCGCCGCTTCTCGCGTGCGAAGCCGCGTTCCAGCGTGAGCGACTCGAGGTCGGCGTGCGCCGCGATCAAGGCGAGGGCGGCGGGGGCCTCGTAGACCTCGCGCGACTTGATGCCGACCAGGCGGTCCTCGATCGTGTCGATGCGGCCGAACCCGAACGACCCGGCGATCTTGCCGATCGCCTCGACGAGGTGCAGCGGAGACAGTGCCTCGCCGTCGAGCGCCACCGGCACGCCTGCTTCGAACTCCAGCTCGACGTCGCGCGCCTCGGGCGGCGCCGCGTCGCTCTTCGTCAGCTCGTACACGTCGGGCGGCGGCGCGGCCCACGGGTCTTCGAGCACGCCGCACTCGATGCTCCTGCCCCATACGTTCTCGTCGATGGAGTACGGCGACGACTTCTTCGTCTCGATCGGTAGCGACCGCTCCTCGGCGTAGCGGATGGTCTCGTCGCGCCCCATCCCCCAGTCCCGCACCGGCGCGAGCACCTCGAGCCCCGGCGCGAGCGCGCCCAGCGCCACCTCGAAGCGGACCTGGTCGTTCCCTTTGCCGGTGCACCCGTGGGCGACCGCCGCGGCCCCCGTCTCCGACGCGACGCGGACGAGCACCTGCGCGATCAGCGGCCGGGACAGCGCGGAGACCAGCGGATACCGCCGCCCGTAGAGGGCGTTCATGTGCAGCGCGGGCAGCACGAACTGCTCGACGAAGTCGTCGCGGGCGTCGACGACGCGGCTCTCCACTGCGCCGAGGGCGGTCCCCCGGGCCGCCGTGCGCTGCAGGTCGCCCGGCTGCCCGACGTCGACCGCGACGGCGATCACCTCCCACCGGGCCTCGGTGAGCCAGGCGATGGCGGCCGAGGTGTCCAGGCCGCCGGAGTACGCGAGCACTACGCGCTCAGCCATTCGAGATCCTTTCCGTGGGGAAGACGGCTGCACGCCACTGCGCCGCGAGGTCGCGTGCGGTGACGCCGTCGGGGGTCGCGACGAAGATCGTGTCGTCCCCGGCGATCGTGCCGCGGACCGCCGGGACGTTCGCGAGGTCGACCGCCCGGGCGACCGCGGACGCGTGGCCGGGCAGCGTGGCGATGACGACGAGGGACCCGGCGTCCCGGACGTCGATCGCGAACTCCGCGAGCTCCGCTGCGACGCCGTCGTGGCGGCCGCGCAGCCTCGGGACGTCCTCGGGGAACCGGTACGCGACCTCGCCTCCGTCGCGCACCTTCACCGCGCGCAGCTCGTGCAGGTCGCGCGAGACCGTCGCCTGCGTGACGTCGAACCCTTCGGCGCGGAGGGCCTCGACGAGCTCGTGCTGCGTGGCGGCGTGGCTTCCGCGCAGGATCCTCAACAACGCCCTACGTCTCTCGGATCTCATCCCAGACCTCCTCCAACGTCTCGAGCGCCGCGTCGATCTCGTCGTCGGTGACGACCAGCGGAGGGCACACCCGCAGCACGTCGGGCGCCGCGTCGTTGACCAGCAGCCCCCGCTGCAGGGCCAGCGCCGCCACGGCACGGGCCGCGGCGCGCGGCAACGTGACGCCGACCAGGAGCCCGCGCCCGCGCACCTCGCCGTCGGGCCAGATGCGCCCCAGACCGGCCAGCAGCCTGAGCCCCGCGTCCCGCGCGCGGTCGCGGAGGCCCTCTTCTTCGATCACGTCGAGCACCGCCAGCGCGGCGGCGGCGGCGACGGGCCCTCCGCCGAACGTGCTGCCGTGGTCCCCGGGTACGAACGCTTCGGCGACGCCGGGAACGGCGAGGCACGCGCCGATCGGGAGTCCCCCGGCCAGCCCCTTCGCGACGCAGAGGACGTCCGGTCTGACGTCCTCGTGCTCGTAGGCGAACCACGCTCCGGTCCGGCCCACCCCCGTCTGGACCTCGTCGAGAACGAGCAGCGCGCCGTTCTGGTCGCAGAGCGCCCGGACCGACTGCAGGTATCCGGGCGGCGGTACGACGACGCCCGCTTCGCCCTGTATCGGCTCGAGGTTCACCGCAGCCGTTCCCGGTCCGAGCGCGGCGGCGAGGGCGTCCGCGTCCCCGAACGGGACGTGCGTGACGTCCCCTACGAGCGGCTCGAACGGCGCGCGCTTGGCGGGCTGTCCGGTGACCGACAACGCACCGAGCGTGCGGCCGTGGAACCCTCCGTCCGTAGCGACGATCGCGCGCGCCTGGCCTCCGTGCCTCCGCGCGAGCTTCAGAGCGCACTCCACGGCCTCGGCCCCCGAGGTGCAGAAGAACGACTGCATCCCGCCGGTCAGCCCGGCCAGACGCGCCGAGAGGCGCTGCGCGGGCTCGGTGAGGTAGAGGTTCGACACGTGCACGAGGCGTCGCGCCTGCGCGGCGATCGCTTCGGTGACGCGGGGATGGCAGTGGCCCGCGCTCGCGACCGCGAGGCCCGCCACGAGGTCGAGGTAGCGCTTTCCGCCGGCGTCGACGAGCGTGCAGCCGCGACCCTCGACGAACTCGACAGGCCAGCGGCGGTACGTCTGCATGAGGGCGGCGGGGGGCGCGGCGACCGTCACGGCAGGACCTGCGTCCCGATGCCGTCGGGCGTGAAGACCTCGAGCAGGAGCGCGTGCTCGACGCGGCCGTCGAGGACGTGGACCTTCGCCACGCCTGCGTCGAGCGCGCCGAGCGCCGACTCCATCTTCGGCCTCATCCCGTCCGACAGATCGGGCAGGAGCGCGACGAGGTCGTCGCGCTTCATCTCCGAGACGAGCGACGCCGAGTCGCCGAGGTCGCGGTACAGGCCGGGCACGTTCGTGAGGTAGACGAGCTTGTCGGCGCGCAGCGCACCCGCGACGGCCGCCGCGGCCACGTCCGCGTTGACGTTGAGCGTGGTCGCGTCCCGCGTCATCCCCACGGGCGCCACGACGGGCGTGAACCCGTCCTCGAGCAAGGTCGTGAGAAGGCCCGTCCGTACCGCAGCCACCGTGCCCACGCGCCCGATGCCCGGCACCGGCTCGGCCTCGAGCGTCGTCGCGTCGATCCCGGAGATGCCGACGGCTGCGGCCCCTGCTTCGTTGAGCCTGCGGACGAGGTGCGCGTTGACGTCTCCGACGAGCGTGCGCTGCACGATCTCCATGGCGGCGTCGCCGGTCACGCGCAGCCCGTCGCGGAACTCGGGCACCACCCCGCGGTCCTCCATCGCGCGCGAGATCTGCGGCCCGCCGCCGTGGACGACCGCCACCCGGATGCCGACGAGGGACAGGAGCGCGACGTCCTGCGCGACCACGGTCGCAAGCCGCGGGTCGTCGAGCGGCTCGCCGCCCAGCTTCACGACCACGACGCGGCCGCGGTACGAGCGGATGAAGGGGAGGGCCTCGACGAGCGTGGCGGCCTTGGCGGCGGCCGCGGCGGTCCTGCTCACGACATCCCGCCGGCGTTGAGAGTCACGTACTCGGGCGACAGGTCGGTCGTCAGGAGCTCGACCTCGGTCGGATGTGGCCCGACCGTGCAGGACACGACGACGTCGCCCGACGCCATGGCCGCGGCAGCCTCGGGGAGCGAGCCGGCGGGCTCGCCGGCCTCGAACACGACCTCCGGGCCGATCGCGAGCGAGACGCCGCGCATGTCCAGCGCGGGGTCCAGCGCGCCGAGGGCCGCGGCGATCCGGCCCCAGTTCGGGTCGGCGCCGTGGACGGCCGCGCGCCAGAGCGCGGAGGCGGCGACGCCGCGCGCCAGGTCCTCCGCGTGCTCTTCGGTAGGAGCGCCGGTCACCCGGATCCGCACGAGCTTGGACCCGCCTTCGGCGTCGCGGACCATCTGCTCCGCGAGGTCGGCGCACACCGCGGCGACCGCGGCTTCGAGCCTGCCGGGATCCGCCTCGCCGGCCGTTCCCGACGCGACGAGGAAGACCGAGTCGTTCGTGCTCTGGCAGGCGTCGACGCTGATCCGGTCGAACGTCGTGCGCACGGCCCTCGTCAGGATCCCTTGCAGGTCCTCGGTGGCGGCGACTGCGTCGGTCGCCAGGAACGCGAGCATCGTCGCCATGTTCGGGGCGAGCATCGCGGCCCCCTTGCCGACGCCGACGACCTCGAAGCCGTCCTCGACCCGGCGAGAGACCTTGCGGCGCGTGTCGGTCGTGAGGATCGCGTCGGCGAACGGCGCGACGTCGGGCGTGAGACCCGCGACGGCGCGCGGGATGCCGCTCACCACGTTCTTCACGGGGAGGCGCACACCGATCGGACCGGTGGACGCGACGGCGACCTCCTCGGGCGCGCACCCGAGACGGGAGGCGGCCGCGCGGACCGTCGCGGCGACTGCGTGCTCGCCGGCCGCGCCCGTGCAAGCGTTCGCGTTGCCGCTGTTGACCACGATCGCGCGCAGGGACCGGCCGAGCAGGCCGCGCGACCACGTGACAGGCGCGGCCGCGGCCCCGCTGCGCGTGAACGTCCCGGCCCACGCCGCCGGCCGCCCCAGCGCGACCAGGCCGAGGTCGGCGTCGCCCGCCGGCTTTATGCCGGCCGCGACGCCCGAGCTCGCGACGCCGGCGGGCCACCTCACGGCCACGGCGCGATCCCTTCTAGACCGGTCGTCTGGTCGAGGCCGAGCACGAGGTTCGCGTTCTGCACCGCTTGGCCCGCCGCGCCCTTCCCGAGGTTGTCGATCGCGGCCGAGCACACGAGGAGACCGGCCCGTGCGTCGACGCGGGCGGACACGCGGGCGTGGTTCGTCGCCGACACGTGCTTCGTCGCCGGCCAGTCCTGGGTCACTTGCACGAACGGCTCGTTCGCGTACGCCTCGCGGAGGAGGGTCAGCGCTTCGTCGTCGGACAGGGTGTGCGGCAGCCGCGCGCGGGCGGTCACGAGCACGCCGCGCGCCATCGGGACCAGGTGCGGCGTGAACGACACGATCGCGTCGAGGCCGCCGAAGGCACGGAGGCCGCGCTCGATCTCGGCGACGTGGCGGTGGGTGACCGATCCGTAGGCAGTAGCTCCGCCGGCCATGCCGGCGAAGAGCAAATGGTCTTTCGCCGCGCGTCCGGCCCCCGACACGCCGGACAGGGCGTCCACGACCACGCGGCCTTCGATCAGACCTGCGCGTGCGAACGGGGCGAGGCACAGCAACGACGCGGTCGGATAGCAGCCCGGGTTCGCGACGCGGGGGCCGGGGGCTCCCGCGAGCTCGGGGAGGCCGTACGACCACGAGGGGTCGGCCCGGAAGTCGTCGCCGAGGTCTACGACGACGGGGGCCGCGACGCGGCCGGCGTACTCCGGGAAGACGCCGTGGGGCAGGCACGAGAAGCAGACGTCGCCCGCGCCGAGCGCGTCCTCGACGCCGACGAGCTCGACGTCGAGGACGCCGGCCAGGTGGGGGAGGGCGTCGCCGGCCCGGCGGCCGGTGGCCGACGACGCGGCGGCCGCGACGAGCGTCATCGCGGGGTGGCGCGCGAGGAGACGCAACAGCTCGCCGCCGGTGTATCCCGACGCACCCAGCACCACGGCTCCGGCTCCCATGATCTGCATAATATGCATAAATGCGACTACAACGTGAGCGCGAGGACCGGCCCGCACATATTCGGGGCGGGGGTCGGTGGTCGCGGTGGTCGCGGTGGTCGCGGTGGTCGCGGTGGTCGCGGTGGTCGCGGTGGTCGCGGTGGTCGCGCCTTCGACCACATCGAC
>DATADL010000302.1:0-5272 GCA_036258555.1 Actinomycetota bacterium
GGGTCTCCTCACTCAGCTGGTCGCGCGCGTCCGTGCACGCGTATCCGGCGGAGAAGCTCGGGAACAGGCGCGCCCGGGGGCCGAAGCGCGCTTCCTCGCGGTCGAAGAAGATGGCCGCGCCGCCCGCTCCCGCGAGCAGGATGCAGACGACGACTCCTGTTATGCGGAGCTTCCCGATGCGGGCCACGAGGGAAGTCTCCTCTTCGTCGAGCGGACTCGCTCGTCTTTCCGCGAGACCCCCGGCCGGCACGGCGACCCGGGCGAGTCCCGAGTAGCCTTGGGCCCGACAACCAACGCGGAGGCGGCCATGCGTCAGCCGGACGACAACCGGATGGACGAGGTGCTGGCTCGGATGTCGGACATCGAGAAAGAGGTCCGGACGGTCCGGCAGATCCTCGTGGCCCTCCTGGTCATCGTCCTCCTGCCGGTCGCCTTCGGGATCCTGCAGATCCTGTCCGTGCTCGTCCTCTAGGCGCGTCGGCAGCAGGACGCGTCTCGGCCGCAGGGCTATCGCTGCACGCGAGGGGGAGGTTGGATGGTCGACCCGCATCAGGATCCCGGTTGGCTACCCGCGCTCAAGCTCGTGCTGCCGGCCGCGGCGAGGAGGGCCGGAGGCGTCGACGGAGTGACGACGATCCGAACCCTGTTCCTCGCGCTGACCGGGGCGGCGTTCATGATCCTGTTCGTCATGACGTACGTCTTCGAAGACGTCGGATCACCCGACCCTTTCCTCGCTGCCGTCGTCGTCGCCCTGGGCTTGGCCGGGATGGCGGGTGCGGCCTGGACCCGCCGGCGACCGCTCGAGGGCAACGACGAGTCCGAGGTCGCGGGTGCATACCGCACGCTCTTCTTCCTCGGGTTCGCGCTCGTCGAGGTCCCGTTGCTGTTGGGCTTCACGTTGTCGTACGTCCAGGGTGAGCTGTGGCCCTACCTGACCGAGCTGCCGCTGTTCGTGGCCGGGATGACGCTGATAGCGCCGGGCCGCCACAACCTCGACAAGCGTGACGAGGAGCTCCGCGCGCGGGGTTCGGTGATCTCCTTGCGGCACGCGCTGAACGCACCGATCTCGAGAGTGCCGGGTCCCGGCAGCTAGATCCGGGACAGGATCGGGCTTTCTCGACCTTCGTAGCTCCCGGCTACGCCTCGCCGCCGCGCTCACTCGCTGCGGCCCCTGCGTACTGCGGGCGCCCGGCGGGCCGGTAGACCTGGAGCGTCACGCCTTTCGGAGTGGCCCGGGACTCGACCAGGTCGAGCGCTACGTCCGGCCCCGTTTCGGGGAACAGCCGCGCGCCCTGGCCGATCACCACGGGGTACGTGAGCAGGACGATCTCGTCGACGAGCCGGTTGTCGAACAGACAGCGGACGAGGGTGCCGCTGCCGTGCACCTGCAGCTCGCCGCCGGGCTTTGCCTTCAGCTCGGCGACCGCCGCCGCGACGTCACCGGAGAGGACGGTCGTGTTCGCCCAGCGCGCTTCGGTGAGCGTCGTCGACGCGACGTACTTGGGCCGCGCGTTCAGCGCCGCAGCGATGGGGTTGGCCGGATCCGTGATCGCCCCCCAGTAGCGGGCGAAGACCTCGTAGGTCCAGCGGCCGAAGAGGAACGCGTCCGCCCGCCGGAAGATCTCGTTGACGAGGGACGCCCCCTCTTCGTCGAACAGCGGCAGCGCCCATCCGCCGCGCTCGAACCCGCCCCTGCGGTCCTCGTCCGCCCCGCCGAGTCCCTGCATCACTCCGTCTACGGAGACGTGCGTGACGGTCGTCAGCTTCATGGTCGCAGTCCCCCTCCGGCCGAGCTCGTCGTCGTTGCGTTTCGACTGGATAGACCTCCGGGGCCGCGGAAAGTCATCGCTCCGAGCGAGAGTGGCGGGCGAGCTGCCTACGGACGCGGTCTCACTATCCGAGGGCCTTCGGCGCCGTGGACGTCCGTCCTCTGGTCGCCCTCGGCGCCGGGATGACCCAGATACCAGACGAGGCCTCCTTCGACCTGCACGGCCTCTCGGTCCTCGACCGGCAACCTCATCTCGAACCTCAGGCGTTCGCCAGGGGGTATGTCCGGCGGGGCCTCGTCGCAGTTCAGATACGACGTCCGGCTCACCGCGAACCCGCTCTCCCCCCACGCCTGGTAGTAGACCGGGCAGGGCTCCAGGGAGACCGTCTCGTCCGAGACGTTGCGGAGCTCGACGACGTAGCGGATATCGGAGCCCAGGGTCACCTCTTGCGGGACGTCGGCGAAGCCGATCTCCAGCGCGAGCTGGTCGCTCGTCATCGCGAGCTCCTCGTCCGACGCGTCTTCGGGAACCGGGAGCTCCGCGTACGGGACGACGTCGCGGGGATCGGGGGTCGGTCCGCACGCTCCGAGCGAGAAGAGCGTCACGACGCCGAGTACGGCAAACAGCATCTCTCCTCCTTGGGTCCGACTACGTCGTAGAGCCCATGCGGTCGTACCCGCGGGGGCCCGCGCGATAACCGGTCGGCCGAGAGGGTCTTCCCCGAAGCGACGCTCTGCAGCTAGCCCGTCTGTCCGCGGCGCGGCGTGCCGTGGACCGTCTCAGCGCGCGACGCGGACGACGGCATTCGTCGAGCACGCGTGACATCCGATCCCCACGTCGTACGGACCGTCCGGCAGCGGATATGGGGGGTCGTCGCGCTGGAAGCAGCTCCCGTGCGTCGGGATCGTGAGGTAACCAGAGGCGCGTCCTCGATGGATCCGAAGCTCGTTGGGTTCGGTTCCCGCGATCAGCTCGCACTCGCCCCGGGGGTGGTGGCCGGCGAGCTGGCGGATGAGGAAGATCCCGTAGCCGCTGGTCGCCTCTTTCGCGGTGTCGTTGTAGGCATAGACGAAGCAGTCTCCGACGAACGTCACGCGCGTCCCGGGCGGGCCGCTGTCGGGGGACAACCACAGATGCGGCCCGTTACAGCGCTGCCGCGCCGCCACCTCGCGCCTCAGCTCCCTGCGAGCCCGGATCTCCTCACGCAGCTCGAGCCTGACGTCGCGGAGCGTTCCACGTGTCTCCTCGAGCCTGCGCCCGAGACTCTCCGTCCGCGCACCCACTTCCGCGGCGGACTGCCGCGCCGCGTCGAGCCGCCGTTCGGCGTCCACGAGCCGCCAGCCGAGCCCGGCGATGCCGGCGACGACGATGACGATGACCGCGATGCGCGACTTCACACCCGCCTCCTTGCGACGCCCAGAACGCTAACGCGTCGGTCTCGGTCATTGGCAGGGAGTGAACGAAGGTCCGCGCGCTGGGCGAATGACGATCTTGACCCCATGTTTAGAAGAGTGATAAACAGGCTGAGAACACAGTTCAGTCGCAACGGACCGCGCGCGACTGGCTGCCGAGACGCCTTTCGTGAGGGGCGGGCCAGGTGGCGAACGCACTCGATTCTCTGCTATCCATCGTCGGCGCAGGCGAAAGCGAGCCCAAGGCGACGATCACCTCACGAACTATGAACCGGTTTCGGTCCGGGCGAGATCATAGGAGTGGGTGGCGGATTCGTCTGTCCCGCAGCGCCCGCTTCGCCGGCCCCCTCATGACCTCTACGCACGCGGACGCACAGCGACGAGGGGGACGCCATGCCGACATTGTCCGGCCACTTCACCTGTGACAACGTCTTCTCCGTCTGGGTCGGGGATCGATGCACGGTCGAGGAAAAGATCGTCGAGGGCGCTGCACTGTCCACCGCAGCCGAGATCGTCAAGGGAGTCGAGGTCCCACCTTTTCCCGTGGACCGGGAGTGCTTCATCTATCTACTCGGCTCGAGTGACGGCAAAGTGCAGCAAGGGCTCGTAGGCACCTTCACCGGGGCGATCACTCTGCACACCGGCGATCCCCGCTGGCGCGTCCTCGCCACGAACCGAAGCGTCGCCGCCCATCAGGCGACCGCCGCCGAGATCAACGAGGCGATGCGGTGGGCCGGGTGTCCGGGCCGGACCGACTGGACGACGCCCTTCGTCGGACCTCCCAACGACGGCTCCCCTCCGTTCGGCGTCGTCGGCATGGGCAAGATCGGACCGGAGGCCAGGTGGATGTGGCACGACAGCGGAAAGGACACACGGGCGAAATGGCCCTCTAGTCCGTACGTGCCGTTCACCGTGCCGCACGCCGGCTTCCGCCACGATGAGTTCCTCATCTTCCGGATCCCGTGTGGCGAGCTCTTCCCCGACGGCGTCTGGGGCTATAGCGTCAAGTTCGTTTGCGGGAGAGCTTTGCGGAACGAGGCCCTGGCGCGCGGCCAGTACCGCACCGAGATCAACATCCACAACTACGGTGATCGCGAAGCGCACCTGGAGAAGCACATCCTTCCGACGATCCTGAAGGGAAGGGCTCTCGGCAGGGAACCCCGGCAGCAGGGCGTAAAGGCGGAGGACACGATGACCTTGCGTCCGCACAGCGTCACGATGGACGACTGCTGCAGGATCGGCCAGCTGCTCTACGGAAAGGAGGTTGCCTGCACGGAGCTTCCGCTCACCGTCGGGTTCCTCGAGATCGTGTCGGACGCGCCACTGGATGTGACCGCCGTCTACACGACAGCGGGAGCGGCCGAGACCGCAATCGACGTCGAGACGGTCCCCGGTATCCAGAGGTGGAGGCCGGATCCCGACGCGTCCGATCCGGGGAGCGAGTGCCGCGACTGCCGAGGCTCGGACCAAATCGAACCGGGGCCGCGCTAGAGCCCACACGAGACCGGGTCGTCGCCGGAGTCGAGAGAACCGAACCGAAGGAGGAGCCCCCGCTCTCGCAGGGGCTCCAGAGTGGGGCGTAGTGGGACTGAACCACTGACCTCTTGCGTGTCGAACAAGCGCTCTCCCGCTGAGCTAACGCCCCTAGTCCGTCAGAGGCCGCAACTCTCCCGAAGGCGCGATCTCGAGGACCTTCTGCGTCGGAAGATCACGAAGCAGCACGTCGACCGCTGCCAGCCAGAGCTCCACACGGCGTTCGATCGGAAGGCCCTGCCACAGCCGCGAGATCACGACCTGCCCGGCAGCCGGAGGCATCTCCTCGAAGTCTCCGTCCTGTGTCAGAAGAACGAGCTCCTGCGCGGAGACGAGAGTAAGAAGCTCACGATCGCTCGTCCCGCGGAGACCGAGCGTGATGACGTGGTCGCAATCGATGCCGCGCTCTACGAGGAGGTCACGCAGGCGCAGCGGGAAGTTCTCGTCGAGGAGAAGCTTCAAGAAACCTCGCGCACCGCGGGCGGGACGTGGCCGGTCAGGTGAGCGGCATATTGGAGCGCCGCCTGGATCTGTCCAGACGTCAGGCTGAACTCTTCG
>DATADL010000303.1:0-1997 GCA_036258555.1 Actinomycetota bacterium
ACGGTCGCGCGGCGCCACAGGTCCTCGAGCGAGTCGAACGGCCGGTTGGCGACGAGCGAGTCGATCTCTGCGTCGGAGATGTCGCGGACCTCGGAGAGCGCGAGCCGTATGCCCGCCTTCTCGCCGACGCGTTCCACGCGGTAGGTCGCGTCCGACGCGTTCACGTCGACGGGCAGGATCGGGACGCCGAAGTGGCGGGCGTCGGCGACGATCAGACGCCGCGGGTACATGCCGGGGTCGTGGGTGAGGACGCCGGCGAGGAACTCGGCCGGGTAGTGCGCCTTGAGCCACGTCGACAGGTACGTCGGGAGCGCGAACGCGGCCGCGTGAGCCTTGCAGAAGCCGAACGACGCGAAGGCGAACACCTCGCGCCACAGGTCGTTCGCCTGCCGCGGCGTGAACCCGTTCCGCACCGCGGCGGTCTTGAACCAGCTCTCGACGCCCGCGTCCGGAGGGTTGATCTCGATCGGCTGCGCGACTCCTTCCCATACGACTCCGCCGGGACGTTCGGCGTCGAGATGGCGGCGGACGTAGTCCGCGTCGTCCAGGGAGCAGCCGGTCGCCGCGGCGATGACCCTGATGACCTGCTCGTGGTACACGACGACGCCGTTGGTCTCGGCCAGGATCGGGCGTAGCTTCGGGTGGACGTAGCGGGTCTCCTCGAAGCCGTGGCGGCGTTCGAGGAACGGGCTGACCATGTCCGACTTCACCGGGCCCGGCCGGAACAGCGAGATGTCGACGATCAGGTCCTCGAACCGCCCGGGCTGGAAGCGCGCGAGCAGCTCGCGCTGCCCCGGCGACTCGATCTGGAAGCAGCCGAGGGTCCTCGACGAGCGGACCAGGTCGTAGGTCTTGGCGTCGTCGTGCGGGAGGTCGTCGAGGTCGACCCTCTCGCCCCGGACGCGTTCGATCTCGTCGACGGCGTGGGCGATCGAGGACAGCATGCGCACGCCGAGGACGTCGAGCTTGACGAGGCCGAGCTCCTCGACGTCGTCCTTGTCGGCCTGGAGCATCGTGAAGCCGCCGAAGCTCTCCTGCATCGGGACGCGGTCGGCCAGGTCGCGGGACGACAGGATGACGCCCGACGGGTGGAGCGCGAGGTGGCGCGGGAACCCGTCGATCGCGATGCAGAGCTCGAAGAGCTGCTCGAGCTGGCCCGCGTCGAGGTTGGAGTTGGCGAGCTCAGGCAGCCGTTCGATCGCCTGGGGGATGTCGCTCGCGCGGACCCGGGGGAACGCCTTGGCGACGAGGTCGATCTCCTCCGGAGGGAGGCCGAGGGCCTTGCCGACCTCGCGGATCGCCATGCGGGCCCGGAAGGTGTCGACCATGCAGCACATCGCCGTCTGGTCCGCGCCGTAGGTGTCGAGGACGTGGGCGAGGACCTCCTCGCGGCGATGGGACTCGACGTCGACGTCGATGTCGGGGAGCTCCTCTCTTCTCGTGTTCATGAAGCGTTCGAAGAGCAGGTCGTAGCGGACGGGGTCGACGTCGGAGATGCCGAGGAGGTAGCAGACGAGGGAGCCGGCCGCGCTCCCCCGGCACGCGCAGCGGATGCCGAGGTTGCGCTTCACGTGGTCGACGATGTCGGCGACCATCAGGAAGTAGCCGGGCCAGCCGAGCTTGTTGATCATGCGGAGCTCGTGCTGGAGGCGGTCCTCGACCTCGTTCGTGATGCGGTCGAAGCGGCGGTACGCGCCCTCGTAGCAGCGGCGTTCGAGGACCCATTCGGGGAGGTCGCCGTCGGGAAGATCGAAGTCGGGGAAGTGGTAGGTGCCGAGGTCGAGGTCGAAGTCGCACTCGTCGGCGATGCGCAGGGTTTCGTCGGCGGCCTCGGGGACGTCGGCGAAGAGGGCCCGCATCTCCTTCGGGTCCTTGAGGTAGTACTCCGAGTTCGGCCGGAGCGCGTGCGTGCGCGAGAGCGGGACGATCTCCTTGATCGAGTGGAGGAGCTCGTGGACGCCGGCGTAGCGGGGGGTCGCGTAGTGGACGTCGTTGGT
>DATADL010000304.1:0-5124 GCA_036258555.1 Actinomycetota bacterium
ACGCGACGACCGGGATCGACAGCGCTCGCGGCCGCAGCTTCCACAGGACGACCGACAGCACCGCGACGAGCGCGACCTTGCCGGGGAGCGTGAGCACCTCGACCAACGGGTTTGCCTCGACGGCGACGCCGGCCCTCGTCAGCACGAAGGTGAGCAACGCGTCGGCGAGGTTGAGAACGTTGAGCGCGACGAGCCACGCGATGCCGGACCTACGAGGAGACTCACGCTCGGGCTCGGGCGGATCGCGGAGGTCGATGACGAGGTCCGGCTCGGCGAGCACGCGCGAGGTGACGGACCCGTCGTAGGTCCCAACCTCGCAGGAGCGGCCCCCTCGACGGAGAAATGTCGGGCATGCGCAGATATCTCGCGGGTCTCGGCGCGGCCCTCGTCGTGCTCGGCGCCGCCGCCCCCACCACCGCCCGTCCGGCCTCGCAGGGCCGGGCCTCCGCCGGCGACGACGTCACCGTCATCGCGGTCGTCGACGACGGCATCACGCCGTACCACTGGGACTACCTCGCGTCCAAGGCCCCGGCGTCGCTCGACGTCCCGCTGAACCGCCCCCCGCACGAGTGGCTGCGCGGCTTCCCCTCGCCCCGCGAGTTCGCCGGATACGAGCCGTTGGAGCTGACGCTAGAGGAGAAGAACGAGAACGAGACGCCTGCGGCCCTCCATGCGAAGGACCAGGCCGAGTGGGGCTCGGTGAAGCAGTCGACGCCCGAAGAGGTGAACTACTACTGGATCCCCGGCACGAAGATCATCGGCGCCGTCGACTTCGGCACGCAGAAGATCTACGGGCCGACGAACACGCACGGCAACGGCGCGTCGAGCGTCGCCGTGGGCAACATCCACGGCTCGTGCCCCGAGTGCGTGCTCGTTTTCGTGGACACGGGCAACTTCAACCAGGCACAGACCGAAGCCGCGCTCGAGTGGGCCGAGAGCCAGCCGTGGATCGACGCGGTGTCGAACTCCTACGGGCACAGCACGGTGTTCACGGACAACGTGTACACGGGGTCCGACACCGAAGCGCAGCGGCGTGCGACGGAGCGCGGGCAGACCGTGTTCTTCGCGGCTCACAACGGCCACGACAGGTCGTTCTTCGTCCCCAACAACACGCTGCTGTCGTCGCAGCCCGGCCCGGACTGGATCGTCACGGTCGGCGCGGTCGACCCCGTCAGCAAGGGCTCGTTCACCGGTCACGGAAAGCCGGCGGACATCTCCGGCGTCGGCCTGTCGTATCCGTCCGCGTACGGGTCGCCGACGGTCGGAGGCGAAGGCAACTTCTCCGGGACGTCGAACGCCACGCCGGTCGTGACGGGGATCTACGGGCGCGCGCTGTACGAAGCGCGGCTCGCGCTCGACGGGCCCAGCCGCACGCAGTCCAAGGGAGTGATCGCCCGCGGCCGTCCGGTCCGCTGCGGCAAGGCGCGGCCACGCTGCGAGCTCGGCGACGGAGTGCTGACCGCGGCCGAGCTGCGCCGCCGCCTCTTCCACGGAGCCGTGCACACCGACGCCGGGATGACGTCGGGAGCGGGGATCGTGGCCGCTCCCGCGGTGGGCGAAGACGAGTTCCTCAACGAGGGTCACGGGACGTACCTCGGCCTCCTCGAGGGTCCGGAGACGTGGCTAGAGGAGATCGCGCGCGTCGTGGACCCGATGCTGGGCGAGGCGAAGACGCTCGAGCGTCCCGCGGGCGAGGCCGAGTGGATGACCGTCGACTCGTTCTGCCGGCAGCACTTGTGGGGCGCGTGGAAGGGCGGCTACTACGTCGACGGGAAGACCGAGCTGCCCGGGACCTCGCCCGAGTGGCCGGTGCGGAGCCTCATCGAGACGGCCTGCCCGAACGTCCCTCCCTTCTAGATAGCGTGTCGCCGTGAAGGCGATACGCGTGCACGAGCTCGGCGGTCCCGAGGTCCTCGCGTTGGAGGAAGTGGACGATCGCGCGCCCGGTGACGGAGAGGTCGTCGTCCGTCTGGAAGCCGCCGGGGTGAACTTCGTCGACGTCTACCACCGCACCGGGCTCTACCGTCGCGACCTCCCGTTCGTGCCGGGGTCGGAGGGTGCGGGCGTCGTCGTCGAGGCGGCCGGGGGGACCGGGTTCGCGCCGGGCGACCGGGTTGCCTCCGTGCGGCTCCCGGGTTCGTACGCAGAAGCGGTCGCGGCCCCCGCGGACGTTCTCGTCCGCGTCCCCGACGGCGTCGCGACGGATCTGGCCGCGGCCGTGTTGCTGCAGGGGATCACCGCGCACTTCCTGTTGAACTCGACCTGCGAGCTCGCCGCGGGAGACTGGTGCGTCGTCCACGCGGCCGCGGGCGGCGTCGGGCTCCTGCTCACGCAGATGGCGCGCGTCCAGGGGCTGCGCGTGATCGGGACGACCTCGACCGCGGCCAAGGCGGAGAAGGCGCGGGGCGCGGGGGCCGAGGTGGTCGTAGTGCACTCCGAGCGGGACTTCTCCGAGGTAGCCCGTGAGGTGACGGACGGCCGCGGCGTCCGCGCCGTGTTCGACGGCATCGGGAAGACTACGTTCGAGCGGAGCCTCGACTCGCTCGCGCCGCGGGCCCACATGGTCCTGTTCGGGCAGGCGAGCGGCAAGGTCCCGCCCGTCGACCCCCTGCGGCTGTCGAAGGGATCGCTGTTCCTCACACGACCGGGGATAGCGGACTACACGGCGACGCGCGCGGAGATGCAGTGGAGGGCAGACGACGTCCTGGCCGCAGTGGCGAGCGGGACGCTCGAGATCCACGTGCACGAGCGCTACCCGCTCGCGGAAGCGAGCCGCGCGCACGCGGCCCTGGAGTCGAGGAAGACGACGGGAAAGCTCCTGCTGGTGCCCTAGAGCCTCTTCACCATGTACAGCTCGTCCCTCGTGTCGTCACCGGACAGGCGGATCGCTCGCGGGATGCGCGCCACCAGCTCGTAGCCCTCGCCCTCGTAGAACGACTCCGTCCCCGTGTCGCCCCTCACCGTCAGGTGCAGCGCCTCCATCCCCAGCTCCCGCGCGTGCTCGGCGCACGCGCGCAACAGCTCGCGCCCGATCCCGCGGCCCTGCGCGCTCGGATGCACCTGCAGCCTCTTCACCGTCGCCCAGTGACGGAACAGGGGGCCCGGCCTGTGCTCGAGGAATGCGAAGCCGACGATCTCCTCTGCTTCGTACGCGACGACGACGTGGTCGCGGCCCTCGCGCACCGATCGCAGCGCCGCCGCCGCCACCGGCGCGACGTCGTCGTACGTCACCTCCGGAGGAGGCGGCGCGAACCCGACCGCGCCTCCGGCGTTCGACACGTCGACCCACACCTCGACGAGCCTCCGCGTCGCCGCCTCGTCGAGCGGCGGATCGAGACGGAAGGAGACGGCCGCGCGACCCTCGGAGCCGTGAACGCCCCCGCTCAGGCCGCCTGGTCGCCCAGCGCCTTCAGCCACGCGACCGTGTACTCGACGATCCTCAGGAAGTCGTCCACGCGGACGTTCTCGTTCGGGGCGTGGATGTTCGAGTCGGGCCGGCACACCCCCGCGGGAGAGACCGTCGGGATCCCGAGCACCCCAGCGATCGGATGCATCGGACCCGTGCCGATCATCATCGGGGCGACGGCGGGCTCGAGCTCGAACACGTCCCGCGCGCCCGCGAGGGCCGCGCGGCCGATGGCCGAGTCCGGCCGCGAGCGAACGGGGTGCTCGTTCGAGAAGCGGTTGATCTCGATGTCGTCGAAGCCGCGCGCGTCCAGGTGCCGGCGCAGCTTCGCGACGACGTCGTCGGGATCCTGGTCGGGGACGAGGCGCATGTCGAGCTTCGCCATCGCCTCCTTCGGGAGGACCGTCTTGGACGCGCCCGGCACGGTGAACCCTGCGACGACCCCGGCGATGTTGCACGTCGGCTCGAAGTAGTAGCGCCTCACGAGGTCGAGCCCGGTGTCGCCGCCGACGAACGAGTCGACACCCAACCGCTCGCGCTCGGCCTCCTCCTCGAACGGCAGAGTGCGCAAGATAGCCTCGTCGTCCTCGTCCGGCGGGACGACGTCGTCGTAGAACCCGTCGATCAGCACCTTGCCGTCGGGGCTCCGCAGCGTCGCGAGCGCCTCCACGAGATGCCAGACCGGGCTCGGCGCGACCACCGCGAGCGACGAGTGCTGGTCCTCCGCGAGCCCGCGGTAGACGAGCTCGACGTACGCGAGGCCCTTGGCGCCGAACACGAACCTCGGCCGGCCCGAGTGGTCGATCCCGTCGCCCTCCCAGATGCAGCCGTCGGCCCGCAGCTTGTCGCCGTAGCGCGTGACGATCGACTGGAACGACTTCGACCCGGTCTCCTCCTCGCCCTCGACGAGGAACTTGACGTGCACGGGCAGGTCCCCGTGGACGGCCCGGTAGACCTCGAGCGCGGCGAGCCGCGCGACGAGGTCGCCCTTGTTGTCGGCGGCGCCGCGCGCGTAGAACACCTCGTCGCGCACCTCTGGGGCGAAGGGCTTGGAGTCCCACAGCTCGATCGGGTCCACCGGTTGGACGTCGTAGTGGTCGTAGATCAAGACGCTCGGCGCCGTGTCGACCTTGCCGAGGTTGCACAGCAGGGCGTCGGGCGCGCCCTGGTACGTGAGACGCTCCGTCGCTCCGCCGAGGTCCTCGAAACGCGCCTCGACCCACGCGGCCATACGTGCGAGCTCGTCGGGTTGCTCGGCTAGCGACGGGATCGAGCACGCCTCGTCGAGCCAGCCGACGTACTTCGAGGCGTTGTCGCGGACGTAGTCGCGTGCGTTCAAGGGGCGGCTCCTTCGAGTGGCGGCCGGGCTAGAGCGGGTGAAGGGAATCGAACCCTCATGACCAGCTTGGAAGGCTGGAGCTCTACCATTGAGCTACACCCGCAAAAGCGGCTTTGGCGAGGCACCGGTATCGTTCTCTCGTCCCGGAGGGATGGCCAAAGTCCGGTTTTGACGTTACGAGGATAGCGGGCGGCGCTCAGACGATGCGGTCGACCTCGTGGAGGAGCTCCATGAGGCGGTCGACGTCCTCCGGGTACCCGTCGAACTCCCGAGTCGCCATCGTGGACACCGAGCTCGACGAGGGGATCGGGAACTCGCCCGACGCGGCCTGGCGCAGCCGTTCGACGAACACGACCTGGAGCCACGTCGGGAACGCGAC
>DATADL010000305.1:0-3530 GCA_036258555.1 Actinomycetota bacterium
TAAGCCCCGGCTCCTAGCTCGCCGTCCCCGAGAGCTGGAACGACAGCCCGTTGTCGACGGGCACTCCCGAGCACGTCCACGGCGTGTTGCGCTGGAAGCAGTTCTTGAAGCGCGTGCTGGCGTTGTCGAGCACGAGGATCACCCTGCTGACCTGGCCCTTCTGGAAAGCGATGCCGCGCAGCGCGCCCACACCCTGGCCGTTCACGGAGATCGCGTAGCTGTCCAGCGTCCCGTCCGTGTACAGGACGAGCACGGATGCGGAGGGCGACGTCGCCGCCGCAGGCAGGTCGACGCCGAGCCGCAGCTTGGTCACGCCGCTTCCGGGCTTGAACGCCACGTAGCCGGCCGTGAGGTGGTTCAGCTTCGCGACGCGGAGCCCCGTGCCCTTGTCGGCGCCGCCGAGCGTGAACGTGCCCATCATCGGCGGGCGCTTGCCGCCGACCGCCTGGAGGTAGCCGCCGCCCTCCTCGTAGAACGCCTCGGGGACGAAGTTGACCGTCGAGAAGAAGGCCTTCGCGGCTTTGAACGAGACGTCGTGGTCGCCGAGGGCGCGCTTCACGGCGAACGTCGAGATGAGCCCCGGGCCGCCCAGCCCGTCGACCGCGGCGTTCTCCCACGTCTCGCGGATGATCCCGATCCCTCCCGTCTGCTCGAGCTCGGTGAGGTACTGCCACCACAGGAACGCCCCGTAGTGGAAGGGCGTGGCGCTGGTGTCGAGCGGCTGGAACGGCCTCCGCAGCGGGCTCGCGACGAGGTACTGGTAGTTGTCGTCGACGTCGTCGTGGACGGCGTCCTCGATCATCGCCGCGGTCCCTTCCGCCATCCACGTGTCGTGGCCCGCGGCGTAGGCGAGCTGGACGGCATGGAAGAACTCGTGCGCCGCCGTCACCCTCAAGGACTCGTCCGCCGGCGCGCCGCGGAACTGGCTCGGGGCGAAGTCGTCGTCGAGAGCGCAGTACGCGGAGCCGTCGAAGTACTCGTAGCCGCGGCTCGGGTCGAGCAGGTTCGGGTCGTCGGTCGTGCAGTACCCGTAGACGCCGTCGCTGCCGGACTCGACGAGGTAGACGTCGAGCTTGCCCGCGTCGTCTCCCGTCACGGTGTTGTCCGACGTGACGTCGGACTTCGGCGCCTTGAAGGCGAGGTCGTCGACGATCGAGCCCCAGACGCTCTCCATCTCGGTCTGGACCTGCTCGACGTAGTCGGGGATCGTGTCCGCGTCGGTGTCGGCCGGCGCGACCGCGTGGCGGCCGGCGTCCGTCCAGTGGACGCAGAAGTGCTCGCTGCACGCGTACTCGACCGGGTTGTTGCGGTACGAGACGTGGTCGATGTCCGTGTCGCTGTCCGGGTCCGTCGGGCGAGCGAGGATGGCCAGGGCGCGCTCACGGTCGGCGCCCGAGAGGTGCCGCACGCGCAGGGCCAGGTCGGTCAGGACGAGGCTGAGGTGCCCGTCGAACTCGCCCCCCAGCGCGGCCTCGGCCCTCTCCAGCGCGAACTTCGCCGGAGAGATCCGCCCGGTGACGAGGCGCCGGGACAGCCGGTCGTTCGTCACGGAGCTGAGGGCGGCGGTGTCCTCGTCCAGGCGCGCGCCGCGGTCCGGGATGCCCACGGGCCCGTCGAGCGAGAGGTCCAGCCCCTTCGTCAGCGAGGAACCCCGTTTGCCGGCCGACGCGGGCGTCACGACGGCGGCGACGAGGGCGAGGAGTGCGAGCGATACGGCGAGTCTCTTCATGCGCGGGGGATCCTCCCGGTTCGATGGGCAGCCACGAGGAGTCAATCGGAACGCGGGCGTCGAATCTGTACGTAACTAGTGCAGGGGCCGCGTCTCGGCTGATCCGAGCAAAACGGGACGAGCCGGGCGCGCGGACCCGCGCCCTTCGTGTGACAACCTTGGGCGATGCCCGAGACCCGCGACTACGCGCGCAAGCGCCGCTTCGACGAGACGCCCGAGCCGCCTCCCGCCGTCTCGGGTGACGTCGACGTCGCCCGGGCGGTTCCGGGCGGGACGTTCGTGATCCACCAGCACCACGCGCGCCGGCTCCACTTCGACCTCCGCCTCGAGATGTACAACGGCGAAGTCCCCGTGCTCGTGTCCTGGGCGGTGCCGAAGAACCTCCCGCTGCGCAAGGGCAAGCCGCACCTCGCGGTCCACGCCGAGGACCACCCGTTCGAGTACGGGTCGTTCTCCGGGACGATCCCCGCGGGCAACTACGGCGCGGGCGAGGTGCGCATTTTCGACCGCGGCGAGTACGAGCTCCTCGAGCAGGAGCGGGGCAAGCTCACGTTCCGGCTGTCCGGAGAGCGCATGCGCGGCGTGTGGCACATGGTCCTCACCGACAAGACCGAGGCCAAGAAGGACTGGCTCGTGTTCCTGAAGACCGACGAGCGCCCGGAGCCCGACCCTCTCCCCGAGCTGTCCCCGATGCTCGCGACGCTCGTCGAGGACCCCTTCGACCGCGACGGCTGGATCTTCGAGCTCAAGTGGGACGGCGTGCGCGCGCTCGGCGTGTGCTCCGACGAGACGGCGCTGATCTCGCGCAACCGCAACGACATCACGGTGTGCTATCCGGAGCTGCACGACCTCCACACGCGCCTCGTGTGCGTAGACGCCATCGTCGACGGCGAGATCGTCGCGATGTCGGGGGGCCGGCCCTCGTTCGAGAAGCTCCAGTCGCGGATCAACCTCCAGAACCCGCGGGACATCGAGCGGATGGCGAAGCAGATCCCGGTCACGTACGTCGCCTACGACCTGCTGTACCTGGACGGCCGGTCGGTGGCGGACGAGCCGCTGGCGCGTCGCAAGGAGCTCCTGGACGAGCTCGTCGTGCCGTCCGAGAGGGTGCAGGTGTCGCACTGCACGCCGGACGAGGGGACGATCCTGTTCGAGTTCGCGCGGCAGAACAAGATCGAGGGCGTCGTGGCGAAGAAGTCTTCCAGCACCTACCGGCCGGGCCGCCGCAGCCGCGACTGGCTGAAGATCAAGACCGTGTGGGAGGCCGACGTCGTCGTCGGCGGGTGGTCGAAGGGCGACGGGAACAGGTCGTCGACGTTCGGGTCTCTGCTGGTGGGTGCGTACTCGTCCGACGGGTTGAGCTTCCTGGGCTCGGTGGGGACCGGGTTCTCCGACAAGACGCTGGACGAGGTCGTGCCGCGGCTGAAGTCGCTGGCGTCGGAGTCGTGCCCTTTCGCGGAGGACCCGACCGGTCTCACGTCCGGCCGCTGGGGCAAGCCGCTGAAGGACCCGCAGTGGATCCGGCCCGAGCTGGTGGCGAAGGTGGAGTTCAGGGAGCTGACGTCGGGCCACCGGCTGCGTGCTGCGTCGTTCAAGGGCCTGCGGGCGGACAAGGAGCCGGAGGACTGCCGGCTGGAGGACCTGGTCCCGGAGGGCTAGTGGCGGGCCGCGCTCAGAGGGTCGTCGCCGGCATCTACTCGGCCGCGGCGCGTCGCGTGTACGAGCCGCTGGTGGTGCACGGGAGCTTCAAGCTGTTCGGCGGGCGCCTGAACGAGCTCGTCGCCGAGCAGGGGCGTCGCGC
>DATADL010000306.1:0-10361 GCA_036258555.1 Actinomycetota bacterium
CCGACAGGCGACCCAGCACGTCGAGGAGGCAGGTGGAGTCCGGCCCCCCCGACACCCCCGCGACCCAGTGGCGCGGCCCGTCGCCAGGGTCGACCCCGACGACGAGGTCGCGGGCCGAGGTGACGACGTCGAAGCCGGGCCCCCCGAGCGCCGGCGTGGACGCGCCCGGCCCTACGCGACCCGCCTCAGCCACGACTCCGGCTCGCGGAGCTCGGCGAGCGTGGGGAGCTCGTCGGGAGACGACCACAGCCGCGCGACCGCGCCGCCCCCGCCGCGGCGGAAGACCTCCTCGCAGAACCGCTGACCCACCTCGTACTGGCGGAGCTTCATCTCGAGGCCGATCAGGTGGTTGAACGCGCTCTGGACGGGCCCCGGTTGCTGCCGCCGGCGCTCGAACGTCCGCCTCATCCGCTGGAACGACGGGATGACCCGCGCGCCGACGAGGTCCATCACGAAGTTCCCGTGCCCCTCTACGACGGTCATCATCGCCTGGAGCCTCTCGAGCGTCGCTCTCTGCGCCGGGGTGGCGAGCAGGAACATCGGGTGACGCTGATCGGGCGGCAGCGACCGGGCGCGCACCTCCCGCGCGGCCCCCGCGAGCCGCGACGCGAGGCCGCGGGCGTCCACGTCCAGCGACCCGAGGTACTCCTCGACGAGACCGAAGAAACGCGGACGCAGCCACGGAACGCCGGCGAACTGGAACCGGTGCGTGACCTCGTGCAGAGCGACCCAGAGCGCGAACTCGTCGGGGACGAAGTCGTGTCGCCGCGCGGTCTCGACCATGTTCGGGCCTACGAAGTAGAGGGTCGTGCCCGGCGCGATCGAGCTGCGGCGGCCACGGCGGGTCGGGCCGGAAGGAGTCTCGGGCACCAGCAGGTCGTACTGGCCCAGCACCCGGCGCGAGACGTAGCCGAGCAGGAGGCCCACCTCGGCGGACACGAGCCCTCGCTGGGCGAGGCGGACCGGCAGCGGGACCTTCGCGAGCCGGTCGGCGACACGGCGCACGAGAGGGTCGAGGAGCGCCGACATTCCGGCGATGTTCGCCTCGGCCCAGCTCCCGCGGTCGACGACCGCCCAGCGGACGGGTGGGGGGGCCGGGATCCCGCTGGCGGCCTCGACGAGCTCCTCGCTGCGCGGCACGGCGCGGGCGAGGCTGGCGTGGAGGTCGTCGAGCAGCTCGGTCGACGCGCCGGCCGGCGTCCCGGCGACCCGGCGCGCGATCGCCGCAGCGATCCCCGGCTCGATCAGCCGTGCCACGTGTTCGCGAGCGTCGCTAGACCGCGCCCCGCTGGCGCATCACGACGAAGCGGTAGTACGCGCCCGCGATCGCGAGGCCGAGCAGCGCGAGGGAAGCCAATGCGAGCCGCGCCATCTGGTACGTCCACGGGGGGCCGGTCTCGGTCGCGGCCTCTTCGGTCTGGTCGGCCCCCGACCCGGTCTCGGCCTCGGGCTCGTCCTGTCCGCCGGACTCCTGGTCCTCACCCTCGTCGCCCTCGCTGACGCCCCCCTCGGACTGCTGGTTGCTCTCCTCACCGCCGACGTCGCTCTCCCCCTCGCCCTCACCGACCTCCTGGGCGAGCACGACCCCGCGGGCGAGCGCGGCCTCGGCGAAAGCCGTCCCGCCGAGCAGCAGCATCACCGCGCAGAGCAATCCGAGACGGCGTGGCATCAACCCTGGCCTTTCCGCTAGAGCGGCGACGAAACGAGGGCCAGGATATACGGCGGCAGCGGGGACCCCCGGTATCGGGAGGAGGGGGTCCCTGCTTCGCCCTTGCCGCCGGACTCAGGCGGAGCCGGCGGCAGGCTTGCGCCCGCGCAGCCGCGGAACCTTCATGTCGGCGTGCGCCCAGCACTTGTCCCTGCGGTTGTACGTCGACAGACGGGTCTCGCAGCCCTGGACCGCGCAGACCCGTCCTTCCGGAAACTTCTGGGAGGCTCGCGGAAGAGCCTGAGGGCGGGAGCCGCGGATTGCGTTCTCTTTACCCATGGTGCTCCTCTCGGGGAGGGCAGCCCCGGTCGTCTCGGGTTCTCAGGCGCCGCTGCCAAGAGCCACCAAGCCTGAAACCTGGCACCCTTCCAAGCTCGAAACAGAACATGGCTTTGGACCAAACCTGGCAAGGCGACCCGGAGGATCCATCCGCACCGTCGAAGCCAGGTTTTCATCCACTATTCGTAAGAACGCCGGCGGGCGGTTTGGAGTTCCCACCAGATGCCAAAAGAAGACGCCGAGCGCCGGGCTCCACACCGGAGGCGGCCGCAGCTGCGGTGGCTCGGCGTGCCGCTGCGGTGGCTCGGGCTGCTGGTGCGCGCGCTCGCCGGGCCGCCGGCGCGTGCGGTACGGGGTACCGCCCGGCGCGTGGGCGACCCCGCCCGCCAGGTCGTCGACCACTTCGTGTCGGAGCGCGTCACGGTCCGTCAGGGCTTCGTCGCCGTCCTCATCGCGAGCCTGACCTCTCTCGTCGCCGGGCTGACGCTGGCCGGGATGAGCCATCGGATCGACGAGGTGGCCGGGTTGTTCGTGCTCATCCCGGTCTCGATAGGGATGCGCGGGAACATCTTCGGCGCGCTTGCGGCGCGGCTCGGCACGTCGATCCACACCGGCCTGTTCGACGTCTCGTTCGCGCGAGGGGGAGCGCTCGCGCAGAACGTCTATGCCGCCACCCTGCTGACCGTCGCGACCTCGGTGACGATGGGGTTGCTCGCGCGAGCGATCGCCGGTCTGCTCGGCCTCGAGACCGTCTCGGCCCTCGACTTCATCGTCGTCGCGCTCGTAGGTGGCCTCCTGTCGTCGATCGTCGTGCTCGCCGTCACCGTGTACGTGTCGGTGACCTCCTACCGGCGGGGTTGGGACCTCGACTCCGTGGGTGCTCCGTTGATCACCGCGATAGGCGACGTCGTGACCCTGCCGTGCCTGCTGGTCGCGTCGTATCTCGTGCACGTACGGGTCGTGACGGTGGCGATCGGGATCGCGGCGCTCGTCGCCGGAGCCGCGTCGCTGTTCGTCGGATGGACGTCGTCGCGCGAGACCGCGCGGCGCATCGTGCGCGAGAGCTTTCCCGTGCTGTGCATCGCGATCGTCCTCGACGTCCTCGCCGGCGCCGTCGTCGAGCCGCGCGTCGACGAGGTCTTCCTGAAGTTCTCGGCGTTGCTGATCATCGTTCCGGGCTTCCTCGAGAACACGGGCGCGCTCGGCGCGATCCTCGCCGCTCGCCTGGGGTCGAAGCTCCACCTGGGAGTCGTGACGCCGACGCGGCGGCCGGATCCCGCCGCGCTCCTGGACGGGACCATCGTGCTCGCGCTCGGCATCACGGTCTACACGGTCACGGCGCTGGCGACGCTGGGTCTGGCCGAGATAACCGGCGCCGACTACCCCGGCCTGTTGCGGTTCGTCGGCGTCGTCCTCACGGGAGGCGTGCTCGCCACGCTGGTCGCCGCCGTGATCGGCTACTACGCCGCGACCACGACGTTCCGTTTCGGGTTCGACCCCGACAACCACACGATCCCGCTCGTGACGAGCGGGATGGACCTCATGGGAGTCATCTGCCTCGTGATCGCGCTCGTGCTCTTCGGAGTAGCCTGAAAACCTCAAAGGGGGACTAGGAAGTGGATTCGGAAGGTCCGAGAACCGTCAAGGAGCTCCTCGCCGAGATCAAGGACTCGTCGGAGCTCATGGTCGACCTCGCATACGCGGCCGTGTTCTTCGCCGACGCAGACCTCGCGAAGGAGGTCCGGCGGCTCGAGGACCGGATGTTCGACCACCTGCACCAGCTTCGAAAGCTCGCGATCCTCGCGGCGCGCAGCCCCGAGGACGCCGAACACATGGCGGGCGTGCTCGAGATCGCGTCCGCGGTCGAGAAGATCGCCGACGCAGCCGAGGACATCTCGCACGTCGTGTCGTCCGGGCTCGGCATCAACGACGACCTGCTGCGCGACCTCAGGCACTCCGACGAGATCGTGTCGCGCATCAAGGTGCGCGAGGGCTCGCGTTCGGTGGGGCAGTCGCTGCGCGAGCTCAGCCTTCCCGTCGAGATCGGGATGTGGGTGATCGCGTGCCGCCGCGGCGGCGACTGGGACTTCGACCCCGGACCCGACTACGTGATCGCGACCGGCGACGTGCTGCTGGTGCGGGGGCCGGAGGACGGCGTGCGCCTCGCGCGGGAGATCGCGGGGGCGCCGTCGTTGCCGGAGACCCCCGAGCCGCCGGAGATCGTGATGTCGGACCTCGACCGCGCGGTCGACCTGCTCGTCGAGATGAAGAACTCGGCCGAGGTGGCCGTCGGCCTCGCCTACTCCGCGCTGCTGTTCAACGACCAGGCTCTGGCAGCCGAGGTCTCGAACCTCGAGGCGCGCTCGGACGCCATCCACGACGAGCTCGAGTCGTGGGTCCTGCGCAGCGCGCTCGAGGCGCGCAACCCGGACGAGCTGCGCGGCCTCCTCCGCCTCGCTAGCGCGTCCGAGACCATCTTCGACTCGGCCCGGGAGATGACTCGGCTGGTGGAGGCGGGCGAGGAGCTCCACCCCGTCATAGCCGCCGCGCTAGTCGAGTCCGACGAGTTCGGCCACGAGACGATCGTCGCCGCGGGATCACCCGCCGACGGTAAGTCGATAAAGGAGCTCTCGGTCGAGACCGAGACCGGCATGTTCGTGCTCGCGGTGCAGCGGGGGCGGCGCTGGACGTACCGCCCGAAGCCTCGCTTCCGCTTCGAGGCCGGCGACCGGATCATCGCCATCGGCCCTGCGGAGGGCGGCGAGGAGCTCGACGAGCTCGTGGGGATGCACCGCGAGCTGGCAGAGGCCTAGCTCGACGCTTCCCGGGGCATAGTTGGTCCGGGAAGGACACGTTCGTCGAGAGGGAGTCCCGTGGGCAAGAAGACACAACCGGACGGCTCTGTCCCGCAGAAGCCGTCGTTGTTCCAGACGCTAGGCGCGATGATCGCCGGCATCCTCGCCGTCAAGCTCGCTACGTTCGTGGTCACGACCGTCTGGCGGCTGGCGACGAAAGAAGACCCCCCGCAGGTCGACCAGGCCGTGCCCGTGAAGAAGAAGGCGGCCTGGCTGGCCCTGATCGGCGCCGCCACGGGGGCCGCTCGCCAGGCGGCACGCGACGCGATCAAGCCCCCGACGGCGGGCCCGGCCTAGCGTCCTGCGAGGCGCTCCACGATCGGGGCGAAGGTCTCCAGGTCTTCGACCCGCGCGGTGACGTACGAGAGGCCGTAGGTCTCGCGGTGCCTCCGCAGGTCGTCGACGATCTCGTCGACCGTACCGACCAGGCCGAACGGGAGCGCGCGGAAGTCCTCCGGCGTCGTCTCGAACTCCCCGGCCCACCTCTCGACCGCGGCCCGGCGCTCCGCTGTGACCTCGAACGCCTGCAGCAGGACGTTGACCTCGATCTCGCCGGCGCGCGCGCTGGCGCGCAGCCACTCGATCTTGCGGCGATAGGTCTCGACCCTCATGTCCTCGAACGCCGAGCCCTCCGGCTTCGCGGTGAGGAACACGCTGGCGACGTCAGCGCTCCGCGCCGCGAGACCCAGGACGCGGCGCCCTCCGCCTCCGATCAGCAACCGCGGACGACCCAGGTTCGCAGGGAGCTGCAGCGGCTCGGCGTCGCTCACCGAGTAGTGCGACCCGTCGAACGAGAACGCGCGGCCCTCGAAATAGCGTCGGACGATCTCGACCGCTTCCGCGAGGCGGTCGACGCGCATGGAGGGTGGGGCGAACTCGACGCCGAGGCGCTCGTAGTCGCGACGAAGCCATCCTGCGCCGAGGCCGAGCTCGAGGCGTCCGTCCGACAGGAGATGCACGGTCGCCGCCTCGTGCGCGGTCAGCAGCGGATGGCGGAAGTCGTTGTCGAGCACGAACGTGCCGACGCCGATGCGTGACGTCGCCGCCGCGACCGCGGTCAGCGCCGCGAACGGCGCGAGCTGGGTGCCGACGTGGTCCGGGATGCACACGACGTCGTAGCCGAGCTCCTCTGCGCGGCGCGCGTCGGCGATCCATCTCTCACTCGTCGCGGCGGAGTGGAACTGGACCGCGAACCGGAACGGGCGTCGCATTCGCCGACGCTAACGCCGGCCCGGAGCCCTCCCGCTCAGCACGCCGTGTTGCTGTCGATCCGCCGCGTCTGCCGGATCGGCCCGCCGACGTCGATGCCCTGCTGGCGTTTCGCCCACAGGAGCCTGCCCGAGCCGCCGTCGAACGCCAGCGCGAACGTGCTCCTCGAGTTCATCAGCGTGCCGACGAAGTCCACGCACCGGTCGCGGTCGAGGCGCGCCGGCATGGCCCACAGGTAGTCGTAGTCGGTCGGAAGCGTCAGGGGGATGTCGAACGCCACGTCCAGGAGAAGCTTCCGCGTGCGTCCGTCCACGACGACCTTGGAGCCCTCGGAACGCATCGACACCCGGAAGAGGTCGTCGCCGCGCCCGTCCGCCGAAGCCATGACCGGCGAGAAGTCGAGGGCGCGCGGGAGACGCGCTCCCGTCTTCCCGGAGACGAGCGTGCGCGCCTCCCAGGCCCACTCCATCCCGCCGTCGAGCTCGCGCCTCCGTGACTGGTCGACGAAGAGCTCGGTGACGCCGTCGGGCTGCAGGTCCCCCACCCGCCAGACGTCGGACTCCACCGTCGAGTCGTCGTCTCGCCGAATGGGCAGGAAGCGGCTGTAGACGCGACGTGCGTCGAGGCCGGAAGCACCGGTGATCCTGGTGCCGGATCGCCGTCCGCCGTTGACGTCGTCGACGAGCAGGACGTCTCGCTTCCGATCTCGGTCGAGGTCGCCGACCACCTGCGCGGCCGTAGCCGGACGATGCCACAGGACGTCTCCGTTCCTCCCGCTCAACGACCAGACGCCCTTCTGGTCGGACGGCGGGTAGACGAGGTCGTAGCTCAGCGATATGTACGGGCTGCGGTCGTAGCTCAACAAGACCTCGTCGTGTCCGTCGCGTGTCTGGTCGCCGAGCGTCGTGTGGGTCTGCAAGGGCGGTGACTCCCAGCCGTCGTCGAGCTCCATCGGCGTCGACGTCCACAGCCGCGCGCCGTCGACGCCGCGTCGACCGCGCACGAGCTCGCCGTCGAGGGCCGGGAGCTGAGGAAGGCCGCTCTCCTCGTCCGACTCGAGGTCAGGGACCACGTAGGTCATCACGTGATCGTCGAGCCCGTCGCCGTCGAGATCGCCGGCCGGCAGCGGCATGGGGACGCGGCCGACGCCGATCTCGGGGTCGGGGTGGGCGACGAGCTCGCCGGTCCTGCCGTCGACGACGTTAGTCCTCGTGAGCCCGACGATCGACGGGACGGCGGGATGTACCTGAGGCGTGCGGCGCACGTCGGCGATCCCGACGAGGACGTCGGTGGCCGCTCCGCGGTGGGAGTTCTGGACGTGATAGGCGACGACGTCCTGACGGCCCGTGACCTGTCCGCCGTCGACGTTCGTAGACGCGGCGAAATCGTGCCGGTAGGCGCGGCGGCCGCGGCCGTCCAGCGCCAGGAACGTCGTGACGTCGCGCTCGAAGTCACGCGAGACGACGAGGACGCCTGCACGTGCCTTCTTCCCGAGCCTGACCTCGTCGGGGAAGACCACCTGGGCATCGAACTCGCGGCTCCACATCGAGTCACCGGTCCTGCCGTCGAGCCCTCTCAGCGTCGTCGAGAACCCGGCGAGGCCGAGCCCCCCGGGGCCCGTATCGATCTCGACGACGAGGACATCGGCGAGGCGATCGCCGGTCATGTCGCCCCACGGGAAGTTGAGGATGAAGCGGCCACCGGGGTCGAGCTGCTGCAGCATCTGAGCCGCGGCGTCCGAGTTCCGCTGCGCCCAGTACAGGAACCTCTCGTCGCCCTCGTCCGCCCACTGCGCGAGGGCGTCGGGGACCGCCGGCGTCGCCGCGACGGTCGGACGGAACGGAACGGCTACGAGCGCGACGAGAACGGCGAGCGCCGCTCCCAACCTGGCTGCCGGGCGCGTGGGGTTGTCCGCCATGGAAAACCTCCTCCTCGGGTTGGGGAGGCGTTCGAGGCAGAAGGCTCGTTCTCCTTCCGGGAGGCCGGACCCATAGGTGTCGGCGTCCTGACGTGAGCCTGTCGCCGGGCTCGGGCGCGGCTAGGGGCCGGGCGTGCAGAACCAGGCCGCAAAGGTTCCGGGGCCGCCCACTCCCACGCAGGCGTGCTCGCCGGCGGGTGCAATCGGCTCGGGGCACTCGTCGACCTCGACGCGGATGAACTGGTCGTCACAGTGCCCGGCGTGGGCCCACGATGCGGGCACCAGCACCAGCGCTGTGATCAGGGACATGAGCGCGTATCTCATCGTCCTCCCCTCCTCGACGGCCGGAGTCCTCGCGTGGCGACTTCGTCACGGGCTCCTCGGAATCCTCCCGGCCGGGGCTCCGTTGCGAGAGGTTCAGGGGGCCAGCGGCCGGTCGCCCAGGACCCCCAGGTGGGGAGGGCCCAGCCGGTGTCGACGTAGACCCTGAGGATCTCGGCAGGATCGGCGTCGGTCGCTGGAGCCCCTCTTATCGACGGGCGGCCGCGTCGGGGAAGACGTCGAGGTAGTCCTGATACGTGAAGACGCGCCGCCGCTGCCGCCCTGTCATCTCCTTCAGGATCCCGATCCTTTCGAAGTCGCGAACGAGCGCGTTCGCCGTAGGCGAGGACACGTCGATCATCTCCATGACCGACGACGCCGTGACAACGGGATGCTCGAGGAGCTGCTCGAACAACCTCAGGCCTGTGTGAGCTCGCCTGCCGAGAGAGACCAAGACCCGCTCTCTGTCTCTTTCCCTCAACGCGACGATCTCGAGAGCGCGGTCCGTCGCTTCGGCAGCGACGTGCGCGATCCCGTCGAGGAAGAAGGCCAGCCACTCCTCCCATGCCCCGTCGTCACGGATCGCCTGAAGCCGATCGATGTATTCGTCTCGATGCTCTTTGAAGAAGAGCGAGGGATACAGCAATGGTTTCTTCAGCACACCACGCTCGATGAGCCAGAACGTGATCAGCAGCCTTCCGGTGCGTCCGTTGCCGTCCAGGAAAGGGTGGATCGTCTCGAATTGAGCATGCGCGAGCCCTGCCTTGATCAGGGGCGGCATCGGATCGGTCGCATGGAGGAAATCCTCGAGTGCGGCGAAGGCCTCGCCGACGAGGTCAGCGGGTGGCGGGACGAATCGAGCGGTGGCGGGGGATGCTCCGCCGATCCAGTTCTGAGATCGACGGAATTCGCCGGGTGTCTTGTGTGGCTCTCCACCGCGTACGTTTCGCATGAGGATCTCGTGGACCTCACACATCAGGCGACGCGAAACCGGAAGGACCGATAACCGGGAGAGACCGTGGCGCATCGCCGCGATGTAATTCACGATCTCCCGGACGTCCATGCGCGCTTCGCCACGCTCCCTGATCGCTTCGTATTCGAGAACGTCCATGAGCGATGCGTGCGTTCCCTCGATCTGGCTCGAGAGGACGGCTTCTCTTCGGACGTACATGAGCACGAACTGGTCGGGGTGGGGAACCACGTCGACGGCGCCGTCAAGCCGTCCCAGGGCGAGGTCAGCATTCGAGACGAGCGCCTGGAGGCGCGGTCCGACGTCGAGGTCGGCGGGCGGCAGTGGCCGCGGGATGAAGGCGGAGAACCCGCCAACCTGCCTTTCGTGCTGCCCGGCTCGGTCGCTCGGCACGTCTTCTGCCTTTCCTTACGGAGTTGCTTATGTAAGGATAAGGCGCTTTCTTTACCTTACGCTGGCAGGACGGAAGAGAAAGTTTCCTTAGGTCGCCCGTAAGGTAAGCCTCCCTCTGTAACCTTAACTTAGAAGGTGCCGGGCCCCGGCTATCGGCGGTGGGGCTACCGTCTCGGCTCGTACCGAATCGCGACGGCCCCCGCGCCGAGCTCCAGCCGGCTCACGAGCTTCAAGTCGACACGCTTCGAGAGCCCTGAGAACAACGTAGGCCCGTGGCCCGCCAGCGTCGGGTGCACCACGAGCTCGTACTCGTCGATCAAACGCAGCCGAAGAGGAGGGCATCGGCCTACGCAGGTTCTCGGCCGCGTGACGATGCAAGCCCTCGTCCGGTGAGAGCGCACGATGATCGCACGGCTTCTCCTTTGGCCCCGCTTCTATCATCGACTCGTGACGCGGACGAGGCGAAGCGAGGCAAGATCCGTCGGTCAACGTGGGTTCGCGGCCCTCACTCTGCCGATATTGCTGCTGTCGGTCGTTTGGATCGCCACGAGCTGCGACGCGAGGCGCGGACTCGCAGACAGAGCTCCGTCGTCGCCGCCTACCTACACGGCAGCCGGACGTTCGGTCACCATCGAGTCCCTGCGTCTCTCGTTCGAGTTGCCGGCTTCGTTCGAAGTGGTCGAGAACGAAGAGCTGGTGTTCCTGGCG
>DATADL010000307.1:0-8242 GCA_036258555.1 Actinomycetota bacterium
GTGGATCGACGCGATCTCGAACTCGTACGGGTTCTCGACCGCGTACCGAGACCGCGTCTACTCCGGCTCGAACACGCAGGCCCAGCGGCGCGCGACCGAGCGCGGACAGACGATCTTCTTCTCCGCCGGGAACGGCCAGGCGAACGACTTCGCGGTGCCGAACACGACGACGTTCTCGTCTCAGGAGGGCCCGGACTGGATCGTGACCGTGGGCGCGGTCTCCCCCGGGACGCACGCGTCGTACTCCGGCCACGGCAAGCCCGCGGACATCGCGGGGATCGGGTCGAGCTATCCCGCGTCCTACGGGGCGACGACCGTCTCCGGCAGCGGACAGGGTGGGTTCGGCGGCACCTCCAACGCGACGCCGACGATCGCGGGCACGTACGCGCGCGCCCTCTACATGTCGCGGCTGGCGCTGCCCGGCCCGTCGCGCGTACAGAAGGGCGGGGTGATCGCGCGCGGGGGTCGGTTCGACTGCGCCGGCGTGCGCCGCGACTGCGAGCTCGGCGACTCGAAGCTCACCGGCAAGGAGCTGCGCACGCGCCTGTTCATGGGCGCGGTGCACTCCGAGGCCGGGACCACGATCTCCTCCTTCCAGGTCGGCCACATCCCGCCGGTGGGCGAGGAGGAGTTCCTCAGCGAGGGCCACGGGAGCTACTACGGCCGCGAGACCGGCAAGGACGCGGACTGGCTGAAGGAGTTCGACCGGATAATGGGGCCGCTCGAGGGGCGCGCGAAGGAGCTGAAGCGACCCGAGGGCGAGCGCGAGTGGTTCGTCGTCGACTCCTACTGCAGGCAGCACCTGTGGGGGTTCTGGCGCGGCGGCTACTTCGTCCGCGGCAAGACCGAGCTGCCCGGCGACGACCCGGACTACCCCGTCCGCTCGTCGTGGGAGCGGTCGTGCGAGTACCTCGCCCCACCGGGCTGATCGACGCGCTCGTCGCTAGTTGAAGGTCGCGGTCGTCTCCGACACGCACACGATGCGCGCGTCGCGGCCCGTCCCGCCGGGGGCCTGGCCCTATCTCGAGACCGCGGACCACATCCTGCACGCGGGCGACGTCTGCGATCCGGCCCTCCTCGACGAGCTCGCGGCGCTCGCGCCGGTGACCGTCGTGATGGGCAACTGCGACGGGTTCGACGTGCGCGACTGGGGAGCGACCGACACGGCCGAGGTCGAGCTGGACGGGGTGCGGATCGGGATGGTCCACGACGGCGGGCCGCGCGACGGCCGGCGCCGGAGGATGCGGTCGCTGTTCCCGGAGGCGCGCGTGGTCGTGTTCGGCCACTCGCACATCCCGTGGAACGAAGACGAAGACGGCCTGCTGCTGTTCAACCCGGGCAGCGCCACGTGGAAGCGGCGGGCCCCGTTCACGTCGATGGGGCTGTTGTGGCTGACGGACGGCGAGGTGGAGGCCGAGATCTTCCCCGTGTGACGCGGGGGCCGGACGCGCTCGGGGCTCCCCTCGTACCCAAAGGGGAGCCCCGAAGCGGGTATGCGCGGCCCTGGGGACGCCTTGCGGGCGAACCGCGCATCTCTCAGGGGGTGCAGGCCGCCCATCCAGCCTGGGGATTGCCTGGCGGCGAACCGGACAGGCGGCCTGCGGGTAGACCCTGTTAGGGAAGCGGGATGCAGCCCGACTCGTTGACGACGTCGCCGCCCTGGGCGGCCACGTGGAGCGAGTAGCAGACCTCGCTCGCCGACGCCGGAGCGGCAGCGGCGAGACAGCCGGTCGCGATAGCGGCTGCCACGAGCAGACGTACCTTCTTCACTCGAGCACCTCCCTCAGAGGACACCATTGGGGTCATGGTTCTGCCGCGCCGGGACCCCTCCTTTAGACGGATTGCGCCAGAACTCGCGCTTAGTCTTGGACAAGATGTCGGTTGAACCACCCCGTGGGGGCGCGGTAGGCGAGTATCAGCTGGCTGCCATTGGCCAACTGGTAGAGCGCGTCGCTCCACGCTTCGATGACATCGTCGAGACGATGATGGACGCCTACACCACCCGGATCCCGAGCTACGGCGCGGCCAGCGCCGAGCTGCGGGAGGACTTCCGCCAGGGGGCCCGCGCCAGCGTCTTCGCGGGGCTCGCGATCCTCAGGGGCTCGGTCTCCGCTCGCTCGCTCGGGGACCCCCTCGCCGACATCGGCCGCCGCCGGGCCCGCCAGGGTCTCCCGCTCCAGGACGTCCTGCTGGCGTTCCAGATCGGCGCACGAACGGTGTGGGAGACCCTGCTCGACGAGGTCCCGGACGACGCCGTCGAGCGGGCCGAGATCGTCACGGCTCTGATGAGCGCGCTGCTCGACCTGACCCAGGCCGCCACGACGTCGGTGTCGGCGGCATACGTGGAGGAGTCGGAGGCATTGCTCGCCGACGAGGAGCTCGACCTCCAGGTCATCGTCGAGGTCCTGTCCGGAGCACGGGGGACCGACCCGAACCTCTCCGAGCGCGCGCAGCGCCGTTCGGTCGACCTCGGCGCGATCGCGTGGTGCGTCGCGCGCTGTGTCCCGGAGGACGAGTCCGGGCAGTGGGTACGCGACCTGCGGCGCGCGCTTCCCGACGCCGCCGTGGGACGTCTCGAAGACGCCGTCGTCGCGTTCGTCCCGGGCGAGCAGCCCCCGAAGGTTGCCGACGTCTCGGAGCTGGGGCTTTCGGGCGCGGCCGATCCCGCGGAGGGAGCGCGCCGCGCGGTGGCGGCCGCGAAGGTGGCTGCGTACTTCGGGCAGGACGTCGTGAGCTACGACCACGTGGTGCCGCTGGCTGCGGTGCTCGACGCGCCCGACGAGGACCGCGTCGCGTTCGTCGAGGCCCACCTCGGAGCCCTGTTGCGGGACCCGCGCGGCGAGGACCTGGTCGCGTCCCTGGACGCGTACTACCGCCACGGGTCGATCGCGACGGCCGCGCGTGCGTTGTTCGTGCACCGGCACACGCTGGAATACCGGCTGAAGAGGATCGAGGACCTGGTCCAGGCGGACCTGTCGGATCCGGTCACGCGGCTGCTCATGCAGCTGGCGCTCGTGCTCCGGGCCCCTCGCTAGGCGTCCTCGACCACGCGCTCGATCCACGCGAACGGGTCCTTGATCTCGTCGTACGACGGGAGGTTGTCGGGAGCGGCCCAGAGCGCGTTCAGCGCGGCGATCCCCTTCAGCTGCGCGACGGCCGCGCAGAACGTCGCCCCCGCCGCCTCGAGGTCCCTGTCGAACGAGACCCCGAGGAGGGTCTTCAGCACGGCCTCGGCCTCGTTCGTCTGACTCCGGTGGCGCGCCATCCCCTCCTCGATCTGGCTCACGGGCCCGGGAAGCGTCTCCGCCACCGCGCCGGTTGCGTGGCGCGCGTATCCCTCGACTGCGGCGAGGAAGGACCGCAGGCGTCCGAGCGCGCGCTGGTGGCGGTCGGTCGGCACCAGCGGCAGCGCGGCCCCCTCGCCGAGCCCGCCCTCCAGCGCCGCCGGGCCCTGCGACTGCAGGTCCATCATCCGCGTCTGCAGCTCGGCCACGTCGATCTCCATCGCGTCGACGACCTCGACGACGAGGCTGCGCCAGTAGCGGTCGATCCACGGCGCGTGCGAGACCACGAGGTGACGCGCGGAGCTGCCGAGACCGAGCCACCGTACGAAGAGCGGCTCGTCGAGGCCGTAGTCGACGACGAGACGCGCGACGTTCGGATCGACGAACAGCAGGTGGCCGTCGTCTGCGCGAGGTATCGGGTGGTCGAAGCGTCCGACGACGTCGCGGGCGAGCCGCCCGACGAGCGTCCCGACCTGGATGCCGACGAGCAGCGGCGCGATCTGACCCAGCGCACCCGCGAGACCGGCGGGGGCCTCGTCGTCTTCGAGGCCGCCGGTCATGCCGCCGGAGAGCTTGTCCGCGACGCGCTCGAACAGCCACCCCCACGCGGCGAGGGTCGCCCGCGTCCAGTCGGCGCGGCCCATCGTCCGGACGGATGCGGGCTCCTCCACCGGGAGACGCGTGTAGCCGGCGAGCACGAGCTCGGCCTCGCGTACGGCGTCGGCGAGCGCGCGCCCGCGCGCGGGATCGGGCGCCGCGTCGCCGTCTTGCACGGCGAGGGCGGTCCCGACCTGGGTCGCGATCTCGACGTTCACGGGCCCTTTGCTCGAGGCGAGGATGCGCTGGATCTCGCGGAACAGCGGGATGTCGCCCCAGGGCTCGCTCATCGATCCATTGTGGCCCCGGTACGCTCGGCGCGATGACGAGCGAGACTTCCACGGTCGCGATCACAGGATGCTCCGGCTACATCGGGACGCGATTGGTCGAGAGGCTGGCGTCCGACGAGTCGATCCGCACGATCGTGGGGCTGGACGTCCACCCGCCCCGGACCCGTCACCCGAAGCTCGTGTTCGACGAGGTCGACGTGCGTAGCCCCGCGCTCGCCGCGCGCCTCGCCGGGGTCGACTGCGTCGTCCACCTCGCCTTCGTGACGGGGGCGGGGCGGGCCGGTGACGAGACCCAGATGCGCGACGTCAACGTCAACGGGAGCCAGAACGTGTTCAAGAGCGCGGCGCGGGCCGGTGTACGGCGTCTCGTCTACACCTCGTCCGCCACCGTCTACGGAGCGCATCCCGACAACGAGGTCCCTCTGACGGAGGAATCGCCACTGCGCGCGAACCTCGACTTCAGCTACGCGGCGCACAAGCTCGAGGTCGAGTACGTGCTGAGAGAGCTCCGCGACGAGCTCTCCGAGACCCACCTGATCGTGCTCCGCCCCGCGACCGTGCTCGGCCCCCACGCCGACAGCCCGTGGTCGCACCTCCTCGAGCAGCCTGTGCTGTTCGGCGTCGCGGGCCACATGCCACCGCTGCAAGTGGTGCACGAAGACGACGTCGCCCGGGCGCTCCACTGGGCGGTCACGACCTCCGAACAGGGGACGTTCAACCTCGCCGCCGAGGGGTGGCTAGAAGGCCCGGAGGCGGTCGCGCTCAGCGGGCGGCGGGTGCGCTTCCTGCCGGAGCCCGTCGCCTTCGGCCTCGCCGAGCGCATGTGGCGGCTCGGGATCTCGGAGGTCCCCCCGGGTTACCTCCACTACGCGATGCATCCCTGGGTCGTCTCGACCGACAAGCTCGCGGCGGCCGGTTTCACGTGCGAGCGGGGCCATGCGGAGACCCTGGACGAGACCGTCGCCGCGGCGCGGGGCGATCGGGCGGTCCGCATCGGGACGAGGCGTGTGAGGCGCGGGGACCTGCTGCGCGGCGCCGCCGCGGGGCTCGGGCTCGCGGGGGCCGCGCTCGCCCTGAGGTCGAGACGGAGGCCCGCGGCATAGGGGAGGCCGGGTGCGCTAGCCTGGCAGGGAGGTCCCCGCGGGCGCAGAACGATCAGTGGGGACCACGTGCCCCGCTCCGGCGCACCGTCCGTGACGACTTCCGGACACCGCGGGATCCCGCCGGTGCAGGCGCGGCTTCGTACGCATTTCGAGTCCGAACGGAGGACGCGTGATCTACCTGGTCATCATGTTCCTGGTCGCAGGAGCCGGCCTTTTCAGCCTGTGGCTCCAGCAGCGCCGCACGCGCGCTCATCTCGACACCGTCGACGGGTTCCGGTCCAGCCTCGAGGCCCTGTCGGCGGCCCCCGTCGTGCGGCCGCGGCGCCGCGCGCCGCAGCCGTCTCGCCGCGGCTCGGCGCCGAGAAGGGCCGCGGCGGCGACGCCGGGCCGGCGGGACGCGCCCCACCGAAGCGCGCCGTCGAGGCTCGACCCCGACCGCCGTGCCGCCGCCCGCAAGCGGATCGAGGCGCGCCGGCGCGCCGCGGCCCGCTCGCGCGCGCTCTAGGCGACCGCGACGTGGCCCGCGACCTCGCGATAGACCTCGGCACCGCCAACACGCTCGTCTATCAGAAGCAGCGCGGGATCCTCTTCGCGGAGCCGACCGTCCTCGCGCTGAACAAGGAGACCGGCGCGGTCCTGGCGATGGGCGACGAGGCGTGGAAGATGATCGGACGCACCCCCGGCTACATAGTCGCCGTGCGTCCCCTGCGCTCCGGGGCCATCTCCGACTTCGACATCACCGAGAAGCTGTTGCGGCTGATCATGCAGCGCGCCGGCGTGAACCGGCTCTCGAAGCCGAAGGTGCTCGTGTGCGTCCCGAGCGCGCTCACCGAGGTCGAGCGGCGCGCGGTCGAGGAGGCGACTCTCTCCGCGGGAGCCCGCACCGTGAACCTGATCGAGGAGCCGATGGCGGCGGCGATCGGCGCAGGCCTGCCGATCCACGAGCCCATCGGCAACCTCGTCGTCGACGTCGGCGGCGGGACGAGCGAGGTCGCGCTGATCTCGCTCGGCGGGATCGTCACGAACACCGCCGTCAGGGTCGGCGGCTTCGACCTCGACGCCGCCATCCAGAACCACGTCCGCCGCGAGTACACGGTCGCGATCGGCGAGCGCACCGCGGAGCGCATCAAGATCGCGATCGCGTCGGCGTTCCCGCTCGCCCAGGAGCAGAAGGCGGAGCTGCGCGGGCGCGACCTCGGGACGGGGCTCCCGAAGAACATCCTGATCACGTCCGAGGAGATCCGCGAGGCGATCAAGGAGCCCGTGCGCGCGATCGTCACCGCGACGCTCGACTGCATCGGCTCGTCGCCGCCGGACCTCGTCCAGGACGTGCTGACGAACGGCATCACGCTGACCGGCGGCGGCGGGATGCTGGCCGGGCTCGACATGCTCCTGTCGCAGGAGGCCGAGGTCCCGGTCCACGTGACCGAGCAGCCGCTCGAAGCCGTCGTCATGGGGGCCGGCAAGTGCCTCGAGGCGTACCAGAACCTGAAGGGCGTGCTGATGGGGGCCGAGCGCTGACGGTCCCACTTGCCGCTCGACGGGCGGACAATCTCTAGTACATGCAGAGCAGCGACTGGGACCGCCCCGCTCCCGTGCCCCCCGTGACCGGCTCGTCACCGTGGCGTCTGCTCATCGCCGTGACGATCATGGTCGCGATCGTGGCGGGCGCGTTCCTGGTGCCGATCCCGCTCTTCTACCTCTACGTCCCCGGCCCCGTGCGCGACGTCGAGCAGCTCGTGCGCGTCGACGAGGCGAAGACGTACTCGTCGGAGGGGCAGCTCTTCCTCACGACCGTGAGCATCCAGACGTCGGTGACGTTCGTGGACCTGATCGAGGCCGGCCTCGACCCCCACATGGACGTCGTGATGAGAGAGGACGTGACGCAGGGACAGACGTTGCGGGAGGTCCGGGAACAGGCGGAGGCCGACATGCGCGACTCGAAGCAGGCCGCGCGCCAGACCGCTTTCTCCGAGCTGGGCCTGCCGGCGGGTGAGGGCGCGCGCATCGTCGAGACCGTTCCGGACTCGCCGGCGGCGGGGCTGCTGCGCAAGGGCGACCGGATCGTGTCGGTGGACGGCCGGCCGATGTCGACCGCGTGCGACGTGCAGCAGGCGGTGGCGGAGCACGCGGCGGGCGACGTCGTGCGCATGACGGTCCTGCGGGACGGCGAGCGCGAGGCGATCTCGATCGAGACCGCCTCGCATCCCGCGCAGGCCGGGCTCGCGTTCGTCGGCATATCGATGGCCGACGTCCTCGGCGACAGCCTCGAGGTCGACTTCGAGACCGGCGAGATCGCGGGGCCGTCGGCGGGGCTGATGTTCTCGCTAGCGCTCTACGACCGCCTCACGCCCGACGACCTCACGAGCGGCCGCAAGATCGCGGGCACGGGAACGATCGCGTGCGGCGGCGTCGTCGGCGCGATCGGCGGCATCGAGGAGAAGGTCGCGGGGGCCGAGCGGGAGGGGGCCGAGATCTTCCTGGCGCCCCAGCTCAACTACGAGGCCGCAGCCGGCGCGGCGGACGACATCGAGGTCGTCTCGGTGGCGACGTTCGACGACGCCGTGGAGTACCTCGAGGGCCTGTAGGCCCCCCTGACGCAGGCGCCGCCCGGCTCGGGCTGCGGTCGCCGTGCGAGACTTGAACGACGATGTTCGAGAGCTTCATGGCGGTCCCCCTCCACTTCACCGTCGAGTTCCTCGGGTTCCTGATGACGGCGGGCGCGGCACTCCTCGTGCTCTCGCGGCCGTCGCTGATCCCGGGCGAAGGCTTCAACCGCGTCACGGGTGCGCTCGGCTTCCTGGTCCTCGCGGCGGCCCAGGTCGCGCACGGCGGCGCGTTCTCGTTCGCCGATCTGAACGCGACGACCGACGGCGCCGAGTTCCTCGCTTCCGCCCGCGGCCTCGGCTACGCGCTCGTGATGATCGCGGTCGTCGGTGGCCTGCGCGCGGCCCCCTCGGCAGCCGCC
>DATADL010000308.1:0-10131 GCA_036258555.1 Actinomycetota bacterium
CCGATCGCGCCTCGGTTTGACCCCCTGCGGCGACGGAGACACAAGCGGCATGAGCACGCAGCAGCACCACAAGCACCCGCCCCCCGAAGACCATGCCCACGCCTACGAGGTCGTCGAGGGGCTCTTCATCTCCGGCCACCCGGACCGGGCCAACGACTTCATGCGCCGCGGGATCGACGCCGTCGTCGACCTCGAGGGCGACGTCGACACCGCCATCCCCGAGCAGGAGGGACAGCGCGGCACCACGCTCTACGTCTACTGGCCGATCGAGGACAAGGAGGAGATGCCCGAGGAGGACGTCGTCCGGACGATCGCACGGTTCGTGTCGGAGCTCCTCGACCGCGACAAGGAGGTCCTCGTCCACTGCCGCTCGGGCCACAACCGCTCCGGCCTCGTGTGCGCCCGCACGTTGATCGAGCGCGGCATGGAGCCGGACGAGGCGATCGACCGGGTCCGCCGAGGACGTTCCGACGGGCACGCTCTGACGAACCAGACGTTCGTGGACTGGCTGAAGCGCGAACGATCCAGGTAGATGCCCTCACCGGACCTGACGTGGCAGCCGACGCTCTTCGACACCGTCGCGCCCGGCTTCGACGCGGCGTTCTCGACGCTCGAGCGCATAGACCTCGACCCCACCGCGTGGGTCGACTACGCGCCTGCCTGGGTGTCCGGCTCGGACGAGCTGTTCGCGCAGGTGCTCGAGGAGCGCGACTGGGGGCAGCGGTCGCGGCGGATGTACGAGAACCGCGTCGTCGAGCCACGTCTGACCGCGCCGTGGAACGCGCGCTCCGGTGAGGAGCTCCGGCCCCCGGTCCTCGAAGAGATCCGCACCGCGCTCTCGGAGCACTACGGGATCGAGTTCGACTCCGTCGGCTTCAACCTCTATCGCGACGGGCGCGACTCGGTCGCCTGGCACGGCGACCACATAAAGAAGGAGATCGAGGAGCCTCTCGTAGCCCTCGTGTCCCTGGGCGAGCCGCGCCGCTTCCTCCTGCGGCCGAGGGGCGGAGGCAAGTCGCGCTCGTTCATGCTCGGGCGCGGCGACCTCCTCGTCACCGGCGGGAAGACGCAGCGCACGTGGGAGCACAGCGTGCCGAAGGTCGCGCAGGCGGGCCCGAGGATCTCGCTCGCGTACCGCCACGGGCTCGATCCACGCGCGTACGCGCACAAGAAGAACGTCACGTAGAGACGAAGAGGGCCGCCCCTAACCGGAGCGGCCCTCTTCGTGCGGAACCGTTACGTCTACGGAAGACCCGGCACTGGGGCCGGCCACGGGACGATCTGTCCGTTGGCCGGTGTGCCGACGAGGGAGGCGCGGGTGCCGCCCATGATCCCGATGCCGTCTCGCATAAGCGGGTCGACCCAGATGTGGGTGATGATCCCGGCCGCCTCCATGTTGTTCCCGACCGCGTCGCCGAGCAACGTGTTCGCGCCCGAGCCCGAGTCGCCGAGGTTGATCGCCCCGGTGAACATGAAGTGGTTGGACCTCCACGCGATCGCCTCGCCGACGCGCGGCGTGCCTCCGGCGCCCACGCCCGTCCCGTGCCCGTAGTGCACGATCGTCTGCGCGAGCGCGGGGTTCGGCGTCACGGTGACCTCGGGATCGAGCAGGTTGTTGCCTCCGAAGCCGACGGTGGCGACGTCGCCGGTCGAGTCGAAGCGCCCGCGCGGGCCGCCCCAGAAGCACATCGTGGGCGTGACGAGGCCCTGGTACGCGGGGTCGATGTCGATCAGAGCGTGGTCGCGTCCGAGCCCGCCGTCTCCGGTGCTGTGCGCGTAACGTCCGAAGTCGAGCAGGACGACCCCGGTCACGTCGCCGCGGTTGCCCATGCCGGCGATGACCGTGGCCGTGTCACCGTTGTTGCCGCAGTGTCCGGCCGTGCTGATGTCGTAGGCGCCGGCGGAGCCGTAGACGTGCGCCAGCGAGCACCAGCCGATGCTGTTGCTGGTGACGGTCAGGAGCAACGCGCCCGGGCGGATCCCCAGGCAGCCGGTGCCGGCGAAGGTGGCGACCGACGCGTCGAACTCGGCCTCGAGCTCGGCGACCGGGACGTCGACGTAGCGGCCGTCCTTCGTGACGAGAGTCGGCTTCGAGAAGTCGCCCTTGCGCAGGACCTCCGCCGGCGGGAGGCCGACCATCTCGAGCTGCTCGTCCGTCAGCTCGGCTTTCAACGGGGCCCACGTGCCGTGCTCGTGCGTCTTCAGAAGGTCGTCGATCCACTGGTCGCGCAGCTTGCACAGCGCGTCCTCGTCGACGGTGAACTCCCTGAGCTCGAGCTTGCTCCCTGCTGCTCCTGCATGGTTGGCGGACAGGACCCCCCCTATCACCGCCACAAGCAATGCGATCCGGGCGACTTTCCGCATGGGCTCTCCTTTCGGTCGGCTTGCGCGGCTGCCGGTCAACAGCGCTCACTCGTGCTTCGCCCCGCAAGCTGTCGGTCCTGCCCGATTAATCCCGTTTCTTTACCAATTGTCCGGATAACGTAAACAAGCATGTGCGACGTGTTTTCGCGTACGCGCAGAGGGATAGAACGCGACGCTCTGTGCGCGCGTGCGTGAACGCAGCGCGTTGTTAGCGTCGCGGCCGATGAAGCCGATCGACCCGGCGCGTTTCCGGGAGGTTCCTACGATGACCGGGGTCGAGGCCGCGCGCCTCGGCGGCGTGGACCACGCGTTCGCGAAGCGCGTCTGGCTCACGCTCGGTCTGCCCGACATCCCCGACGACGACGTCGAGTTCGACGAGAGCGACGTGGACGTGCTGCGCGGGCTGAAGCTGATCCTCGACCAGGGCTACCCCGCCGACGACATCCTCGAGGTCGCGCGGGCGTACGGGCATGCGATGTCCCGCGTCGCGCACGCGGAGGTGCGCGTGTTCAACAAGGTGTTCGTCGCGCCCCTGCGCGAGCAGGTTTCCGACGACGACGACCTGACGCGCCGTCTCGAGGCGGTGGTGCCGGCGCTGCTGGAGCTGCTCGGCAAGGTGCTCGACCGGATCCACCGCCGCCACCTCGCGATCGCGTTGCAGGAGGTCACGGTCACCGCGCATCCCGGCGCCACGGAGACCCTGGCGACGGGCTTCGTGGACCTCGTCGACTTCTCGCGCGTGACGCAAGAGCTCGAGGGCGAGGACCTCGGACACCTCGTCAACCACTTCGAGTCGATGGCGATCGAGACGTGCGTCGCCGGCGGTGCGCACGTCGTCAAGATGATCGGCGACGCCGTGATGTTCGTCGCGCCCGACGCGGCGACGGCGCTGCGAGTAGCGCTTGCGGTCGTCGCCGGCGTCGAGGAGGACGAGGGGCTCCCCGCGGCGCGCGCGGGCGTCGACCACGGCGACGTCGTCCCCCTGAGCGGTGACTTCTTCGGGGGCCCCGTGAACGTCGCGGCGCGGCTCACGTCGTTCGCCCGTCCGGGGACCGTGGTCGCGTCGGAGGCAGCAGTCGAGTCGGCCGGAGACGGCGTCGAGACGAGCCACATCGGAAGGATCCGGCTGCACAACGTCGGCTCGGTCCGGGCCTTCAAGGTGAACGCCGTCGCGCCGTAGACCCTACGCGGTGGTAACTTACTCCTACGTAACCGTAGCCATCACGCAGGGAGAGGTCATGACGCCGACCACACTCGAAGAGCGCGCCCCCGGCGACGCCATTGCGGAAGACCTGTCCGTCCCCGCGCCGATCCCGGGCGTGCGGCCGCTCGAGCCCCGGATGGTCCGCCTCCAGAGGCGTCTCGTGCTCGCGGCGACGATCATCCCGTTCGCGGGCTTCGTCGCGGCGGTGTGGACGCTGTGGGGCACGGGCCTCACGACCGTCGACGCGTCGCTGTTCCTCTTCTTCTACCTGTTCACCGGCCTCGGCATCACCGTCGGGTTCCACCGCTACCTCACCCACGGGGGGTTCGAGACGGTGCCGTGGCTGCGCGCGGCCTTCGCGATCGCGGGGTCGATGGCGATCCAGGGATCGGTGATCGCCTGGGTGTCCGACCACCGCCGTCACCACGCGTTCTCGGACCGGCCCGGTGACCCGCACTCGCCGCACCTCGACGAGGGGCCGGGCGTGAAGGGCGTCGTGAAGGGACTGTGGCACGCGCACGTCGGGTGGCTCTTCAAGGACGAGCTGACGTCTGCCGAGCGGTGGGCGCCGGACCTGTGGAAGGACCCGACCATGCGCAAGATCGACAAGTACTTCCCGGTGTGGGTCGTGCTGTCGTTCGCCCTGCCCCCGGCCGCCGGCTTCGCGCTCACGGGCACGGCCCGCGGCGCCGTGACCGCGTTCCTGTGGGCGAGCCTCGCGCGGATCTTCCTCCTCCACCACGTGACGTGGAGCATCAACTCGATCTGCCACTTCTACGGGAACCGCCCGTACAAGACGAGCGACTTCTCGACGAACAACTGGCTGCTGGCGATCATCAGCTTCGGCGAGTCCTGGCACAACAACCACCACGCGTTCCCGACGTCCGCCGTCCACGGGATCGGCAGGGGCCAGGTCGACCTCAGCGGCGGGATCATCCGCGCCCTGCAGAGGATGCGGCTCGTGCGTAACGTCAAGGTCGTGTCCCCCAAGCAGCTCGCCGCGAAGAGACTCTCCTGACGGCGGCGTCCAGGCAGCCGCGGGTCCGGATGACGGGCCAGGAGCGGCGTGCCCAGCTCCTGGACGTGGGGCGCTCCGTGTTCGCCGAGCGCGGCTTCGAAGCCGCGTCGGTCGAGGAGATCGCGGCGCGGGCGAACATCACGAAGCCGGTCGTCTACGAGCACTTCAGCGGCAAGGAAGGGCTCTACGCGGTGATCGTCGACCGCGAGGTCCAGTCGCTGCTGGCCCGGATAACGGAATCGCTCGAGGGCTCGCACCCGCGCGCCCTGCTGCAGCAGGCGGCGGTGGCGTTCCTCGGATACATCGAGGCCGAGCCGGAGGGCTTTCGCATCCTCGTGAGGGACTCGCCGGTCACGAGCGCGACCGGGACGCTCGCGAGCGTCATCGGCGACATCGCGATGCAGGTCGAGTACATCCTGCGCAACCAGTTCAGCGACCGGGGGTTCGACACGAAGCTGTCGCCGCTCTACTCGCAGGCGCTGGTCGGGATGGTGGCGCTCGTGGGGCAATGGTGGCTCGACGCGGGACGCCCGAAGAAGGACATCGTGGCGGCGCACCTGGTGAACCTGGCCTGGAACGGGCTGAAGGGGCTCGAGCCGAACCCTCGACTGAACGGAAAGGGCTAGCGGCGCAGCTCCTTGCGGCGCACGAACTTCAGCCCCGACCAGTCCTCGTCTATCGCCGCCACCTTCACGTCGACCAGCCCCGTCGGCAGGAGCAGCTCGCGCAGCAGGTCCTCGGTCACGTCGCTGTCGTGCCCGGCCGCCTTCCGCGGCCACGCCATCCAGGCCGCGGCCTGGTCCGGCGTCGCCCGGGCGAGCGGCTCGGCACGCCGCCGTAGCTCCGCCGCCGACCGCACGAACACGACTGCGACGTCGAACCGGCCGCGCAGAGAGGTCTTCACGGTGACGCCCGGAGGCAGGCCCGGCACGTCCCACCCCGCCGGCGCGCCGACGAGAGCGAGCGCCGCCCCCTCCTTTATCCCCAGCTTCTTCGCCGGAGGGGTCCCCGAGTAGCCCGCGGTCACGTGGCGCACCCCATGGCGCGCAACCTACCGCTGCGCCGAATACGTACGTAAGGCCCACCCGGCGGCCGTCGATGAACCAGGTATCGGGAGACGCGGGCTAGTCATGCCCGCTCATCGACCAAAGCTGGGAGGCTGGGATGAGTTCGAGGTTCCGCGCGGCGCTGCTCGCCGCCGTAGTGGCGGTTGCAGGGCTGACGGTCGTCGCGCCGCCGGCCGCGGCTGCGGCCGCGCTCACGGTCACGACCACGACGTGGGACATCGTCGGCCTCGACTCGAACAAGCCGTCCGTCTCCAACGGGCGCCCGAACGAGTTCCCGGTGGGCGCGAAGGTGTGCAACACCGGCGACGCCCCCGCGACGTCGGTGCAGGCGAGCTTCGCGTGGACGACGAGCAACACGAACCTGACGCTCGCCAACGCATCGTCCACGAGGTCGCTCGGGACGCTCGCACCCGGCGCGTGCGCGCACGCGACCTACAACGTCGTCGTCAACCGCAACCAGCAGTCGTTCAACAACCGGACGCGCGGCTACGAGATCACCGCGACCGCCGCCGGAGGGCTCGCGGCGTCGACGCCGGCGAACCGCGAGGTCTACGTCGAGAAGCTCGTCTCGCAGAGCCGGAACTCCGTCCTCGGGATCTCGAGCGCGGCCTGCACCGGCGGGAGCTGCACCGTCTACCGCGGGCAGACCTACCGGTTCACGCTCACCTCGAAGACCGCGACGCAGGGCTACGAGCAGCTCGAGACGTTCGTGAACTTCCCCGACTCGATCTTCGAGATCCAGGACATCAAGACGACGTACGCGGCCCCCGCGGGCGGCCGCAACGATCGCGTCTACGCGGACGCGTGCGGGTGGGACCCCGTCGCGACGAGCCCCACCTACCGCAGCTGCGTCGGCCCGACGAAGTTCTCGGGTGGGAAGGCCGGCGGCAACCCGATCAAGACGGAGTACACGGTCAAGGTGGTCGGGACCGGCAGCGGCACGCTGTCGGGGCTCGTCTACGACTTCTCGGGCAGCAGCTTCCACTACAACGCCGACTTCGGCACCGGGCTCAACGCGGTCCCGTTCACGGCGTCCGACGCGGCCGACCTGTCGCTCACGAAGTCGCACACCGGCGCGTTCGTGCGCGGCGGGACCGGGACCTACCGGCTGACCGTGAGCAACGCGGGCCCGGCTACGTCGGGGAACGTCACCGTCGTCGACACGCTGCCGGCCGGGCTGACGTACCGCTCGATCGCAGGGACCGGATGGTTCTGCTCGGGATGCAGCTCTTCGTCCCAGGTCGTGACGTTGACGCGGGCGGCGCTTGCGCCCGGGGCTTCGTCCTCCGTGGACCTCACAGTCGACGTCGCGGCGGGCGCGGCCGCGGCGCTCACGAACACGGCGTCGGTCGGACAGGCGACGAGCTCGACGCTGAACGACCCGGCGCCGGGCAACAACACCGCGTCCGACGCGACCACGACGGCGAGTCCGGGCGAGGCCGATCTGGTCGTCACGAAGACCCGGGACGACGTGATGGCACCGGGAGGCGAGGAGACCTACACGATCAACGTCCGCAACGACGGGCCCGGCACCGTCGTCGGCCCCGTCACGATGACCGACGTGCTGCCGCAGGGCCTCACGTACGTCTCCGCGACCGGCGACGGCTGGACGTGCAGCGCCAGCGGGCAGACCGTCACGTGCACGCGTCCGGGCAACCTCGCCGCGCTGGAGGCCGCCCCTCCGATAACGCTCGTCGTCTTCGTCGGGCCCGACGCCCCCGCCCGCAGCACGAACAGGACGTCGGCGACGGGCTCGATCGACAACGACCCGAACGACCCGAACAACGTCGACGTCCTCGACGTCGTCCGCGTCGGTTCAGCAGACCTGTGGATCGAGAAGTCGCACACGGGCAGCTTCTCGCGCGGCGGGACCGGCAAGTACACGATCGTCGTCGGCAACAGGGGGCCGAACGCAGCGGAGACGCCGCGCGTCGTGGACACGCTGCCCGCCGGCCTCTCTTTCAGCTCGGCCACCGGCACCGGATGGGCGTGCACGAACAGCGGACAGACGGTCACCTGCGACGCCGCTGCGGACCTCGCGGCGGACACCACCGCGCCGGCCCTGACGATCAACGTGTCGGTCGCGACCGGCGCGGCCTCGGTCGTCACGAACCGGGCGACCGTGTGCTCGGTCCAGGAGCCGGGATCGGTCACTGGATGCCCCGACCAGGATCGGGGGACGTCCGAGGTCGCCGCGTACGACAACTCCACGGAGGACCTCACCGCCACGACGGCGCCGGCCGACCTGGCACTGTCGAAGACCGCTTCGGTGACGTCGGTCGCCCCGGGCACCGCCTACGACTACACGCTCAGGGTCACCAACAACGGCCCGAACGCGGCGACCAACGTCACGATCGTGGACACCCTTCCCGTCTACGTCGACGCGGCGTCGATCACGACGAACCCGGGTCCGAGCAACACGTCGACGCCGCCCTACTGCGACGTCACCAACCGGGAGGTCACGTGCGCTATGGGGAGCCTCTCGGCGACGGCGGGCTCGAACACCGCCACCGCGACGATCACGGTCAAGGCCCTTCCGACCGCGGCGGGGCGCACGATCGTCAACGCCGCGACGGCCTTCAGCGACCTGGGCGACCCGACGCCGGGCAACGACGGCGCCAGCGCCCCCGTCTCCGTGACGGGGACGCTCGTGAACGCGGCCCCCGTGGCAGCGGACAAGACGCTCACCGTCGGCCACCGCAGCGCGACCGGAGCCGACGTCGTGCTGACCGCGACCGACACCGACGGCGACCCCTTGACGTACGAGCTCCCGTCCCCCGACGGCGGCGCCGCGCACGGCACGGTCACGATCTCCGGGAACGTCGCGACGTACGTCCCCGACGGTGACTTCACCGGCACGGACACGTTCCAGTACCGCGCGCACGACGGGGCCGAGAGCTCGACCCCGGCAACCGTGACCGTCACCGTGACGAACTCGGCGCCGTCCGCCGACGACCGCAGCGTGAACGTGCCGCACCGCAGCGCGGGCACCGCGATCACCCTGGACGGGACGGACCCCGACGCGGACGCGTTGACGTTCGAGCTCGACGGAGCGGACGGCGGAGCGGCCCACGGCTCCGTGACGATCTCCGGGGGCACGGCGACCTACGTTCCCTCGGGCGACTTCACCGGCACCGACACCTTCCGGTACCGGGCGGACGACGGCGCCGCCTCCTCGGCGTTCGCCACCGTCACCGTGACGTTGACCAACTCCCCGCCGGGGCTCGCAGCGGCGGAGCTGAGCCCGCGCACTGTCGGCACGAACGGGACGTTGACCGCGACGGCGGTCTCGCCCTCCGACGCGGACGGCGACGACCTCACCTACACCTACGTGTGGAGGCGGACGCGCGGCGGCGACACCCAGGTGCTCGAGACCGTCACGTCCGGCTCGACGACCGACACGCTCGCGCTGACGGGGTCCGCCGCGGGCGACGCCGTCGAGGTGTCGATCACCGCGGACGACGGTCACGCCGACTCCCCCACCCGCACGGACACCGTCGTCGTCGGGAACTCGGCCCCCTCGGCCACCGCGGGGTCGGCGACGACCGACGAGGACACGCCCAAGACCCTGACGCTCGCCGGGAGCGACCCGGACGGCGACGACGTCTCGTTCGAGATCACGTCGCTGCCGGCCGACGGCTCGCTCTACGACGGTGACGCCGTCGCGGGGGCCGCGATCTCGTCGCTCCCGTACGAGCTGAGCGGCGCAGACGTGACCTACGCGCCGGACCCCGGCTACAACGGTCCGGACGCCTTCGGCTTCCGGACGTTCGACGGCGACACGGCGTCGCAGCCCGCTACGACGACGTTGTCGGTGCTCCCGGTCAACGACGATCCGACCGCGAGCCCGGGAACGCTCACGGTCGCGGGCGACCAGACGTCGGGACAGCTCGACCTGTCGACGCTGGCCACCGACGAGGAGACGGCCGACGCGGACCTCGTCTACGACGTCGTGTCGGCCCCGGCCTACGGGACGGCCACGATCGTGGGGTCGGTCGTCACCTACACGCGGACGGCCTCCGGGCGGAGCGACGACGCTTTCACGTTCCGGGTCACCGACGCCGGCGACCCCGACGGATGCGGCCTGCCGCTCCCCGGGGTCTGCACGCAGCCGCTCGACAGCAACGTCGCGACGGTCACGGTCTCGTTCGACAACGCCACGCCGGTCGCGACGCCGGACCAGGCGACGACGCCCGAGGACGTCGCGGTCACGATCACCCTCGCCGCGACCGACGCGGACGGTGACGACCTCACCTATTCGGTGACGTCGCTTCCCGACCACGGCACGCTCCACGCGGGCGACGACCCGAGCGGCCCCGCGCTCGCGAACGCGCCGGCCGCGCTTCCGGGAACGCGCGTGACGTACCTCCCCGGCGCCGACTACAACGGCGACGACTCCTTCGCCTTCTCGGCGTTCGACGGCGGGGCCGCTCGGGTCGTCGCCCGCGTGGAGCGTGCCGTGGTCGGGAAGCGACGTC
>DATADL010000309.1:0-4281 GCA_036258555.1 Actinomycetota bacterium
CACCGGCTCCCCCGGGAAGGGCATGACCGGCTCGTCGGAGTAAATGGCGTCGCGCGGGTCGCGCAGCACGATCGCCCCCTCGCGCCCGGCTACGTCGCAGGCGAAGCGTTCGAGCTGGCGCGTGACCCGCTCGGCGACGAACGTGATCTGCTGCCGCGAGTCCGCCGCGTCGGTGAACACCAGCGGCAGGAGGCGCTCGTCGACGAACTCGCGGGGCGTCCAGCGGAACGCCTCCACCCCCTCGGTCCGGGCGCGGCTGTCGGGGATCCCCTCGCTCCCGCGGTGCGACAGAGCGGGGGCCCAGAACGACACCGAGTCGAAGGGGGCCGGATCCATCCCGAGCTTGCGCCAGCCGTCGGCGGCCTCCTCGGTGAAGCGGGCGTTCGGCTTGTCGAGGAACAGCAGGTCCTGCCCCTTCACGTTGAACACCAGCACGCTGAGGTTCCGCGCGCCCCTGCCCAGCGACTTCGGGTGTGCGGTCAGACAACGGAGGAAGAACAGCGCGTACGAGGTCTTCGTCGCGACGCCCGAGACCCCGGAGATGCTCATGTGCGCGCCCTTGGTCCCGTCGAAGAAGTCGACGTCGACCCACACGGGCTCGTCGTCGCGCGACAGCCCCACCGGCAGCGCGCGGGACGACTCGCCGCCGCCCATCTCGTCGACGTAGAGGGCTCGCTCGCGCTCGGCCCCCGTGGCCTTGAAGACCGGCTGTCCGGAGTCCGGCGCGACCCACGTCTCGGGAAGCACGCGGACGGTCTGGATCGTCGCCGTCCGCGACTTCCTCGCCGGCAGGGTCCCTTCGACCGCGACGCGGAACGTGTCCGACTCGTAGGACGCGCCCTCGTACACCGCGGACGTCTCGACGACGATGCCGTAGGTCGCGACCTCGCCGACCTTCGGAACGTGCGTGTGCACGACGACGAGGTCGTCGACCTGCAGGTACTCGTCTTCGTGGAGGACGACGCGGAACTCCTGCGTCGACGTCGGCTCGGACCCGACGACCCTCCCGACCTCGCGCTCGGTCACGCGGCCTCCCGTCGCGCCGCCGCGGATCGTATGAGGCGGTAGACGAGCGCGGGCTCGCCGAGGAGATGCCGCAGGCGCTTCTCGAGCGCGGCTATCGGCACGAGGTTCTGGGGCGCGCGTGCGTCCCAGTAGGGCTCCGACGCGTAGCGCGGGAGCAGGGCGGTCGAGGCGTCGGCGAGCTCGACGGCCTGGTCGACCGACAGCGCCGCGGGGACCTCGCACCGCACGAGCCCCTGCCACGAATGCCCGCCCGGGTCGCGCTCGCACAGCCGGACGTACCAGGAGTAGCGCGGACGCTTCTCGCCGAACGAGAACAGCGGCGTCCGCTCGCCGCAGCCGAGCTGCGCCAGCACGTCCTCCTCCGGCGGGCGCAGGTAGCGCTTCGAGTGCGACTTGATCAGCCCGATCACCCGGCGCCTCCCGGGGTCCATCTTCGCGAGCGGACCGTCGGCGAACACCAGGTGCCCGTCGTCCGCCGCGGCCACCGCGAGGTTCGCCTCCAGCCGCCGCATGTGCTCCTGCATCGCCCGGAAAAGGAGGTCGATCGTCTCCGCGGGGTGGGGCATCGGCTCGTAGTGGAGCGCCGGCCCGGCGAAGAGCCCCTCGGCCCGCCCGCCGCCCATGACCAGCCACCGGGAGACGGTCTCGGTCGTGATCTCGGCCGCGCAACCCCCGGACGAGGACTCGCACACGACGGCCCCCACGCCGATCGACCCGGCGAGCCCGGGGACCGGCGTCTCGTCGCCGTCCATCCCGAAGACGCGGGCGTCGATCCGGCGGGTGCCGTCCACGAAGGCGACCGATCCGACGCCGGGGACGTCCCGTGCGGCGGGGACCGGACGCCAGGCCGCCCCACGGGTCTCGTGGTCGGTCCGGACGTCCTCTACCGAGAGGTCGCCGGGGGCCTCCAGGTCGATCTCGGCCGCGTACTCGTGGCTCCAGGCCTCGACGCTGATCCGCATGCCCTCACACTAAGGAGGGGGTGTGACACGAATCCGTACTTCGCGGCCAGGTTTTTTCCCGGCCTGGGCGTGGTCGGGTTGCTAGCGGGCGGCCAGGGCCGCCTCGACGCCGGCCACGACCTTGTCGACCATCTCCGGCGTCGCCGTGGCTCCCATGAGCCCGATCCTGATCGCCTTGCCGGCCGTCGGGTCGAGCCCGCCAGAGATCATGATCCCGGCGTCGGACAGCAGGTGCTTCTGGATCGAAGCCGGGTCGTCCGCCCAGGCGGCCACGACGAGGTTCGCCTCGGCCCCCGCCTCCGGAACCGGCTCGAGGCCGAGCGACCGCAGCCCCTCGCGACAGCGCTTCGCGAGATCCGCCCGGCGCTCGACCCATGCCTGGACGCCGGTCTCGAGGATCCGCCGGACGCTCGCGTAGAGCGGGAGCAGCAGGTTGCTGGGGAACGTCACCGGGTGCGGGTGCCAGGCCCCCCACTCCTTGCGGTACCAGTCCCACACGTGGAGGTCGAGGTACCAGGACTCCGGCCGCGAGCTGCGGGCGTCGACCCGCTCGCGCCCCCTCGGACCGAGCGCGAGCACGCCCAGACCCGGAGGCGCCTCCAGACCCTTCTGCGAGCCCGTCACCAGCGCGGCGAGCCCCATGCCGTCGACGTCGACGAGGTCGCCGCCGACCGACGCGATCCCGTCGACGACGCACGCGGCCCCGGCGCCGTTCGCGACCGCCGCGATCTCTGCGATCGGATGACGCACGCCCGTCGCCGTGTCGACGTGGCACACGAGGACGCCGTCGGCCCCGTCCACCACGTCCGCGATCCGTCCCGGGTCGGCCGGCGCGCCGACGTCGACCGGCACCTCGCTGACCTCGAGCCGGTGCTGGCGCGCGATCTCCATCAGGCGGTTGCCGAAGAAGCCCGTGTTCGCGACCACGACCCGCTGCCCGGGCTCGAAGACGTTGAAGACCGCTGCGTCGAGGCACGTCGTGCCGGTGCCCGGAACGACGTAGGGCGCGTCCGCCGAGCCGACGAGCTCGCCCACCGCCGCCACGGCGTCGTTGTGGAGCCCGGTCCAGACGTCGCCGTAGTGCGCGATCACCTGCGAACCGAGGATGTCCAGCTCTTCTTCGTGGAGCTCACCCGGGCCCGCGATCATCAGCGAGGGCATCTCGGGGAGGTTCCTGGGGTCCATCGACATTGACAGCCCTCCGGGGATCGAGTGCGTACCGCCACTTTATCGGCGAACCCCGTAGACGCGGTTCCGGCAACCCTCCTAGCCTGGACATATGCGACGAACCCTTGCCGCGCTGTGCGCGGCCCTCGGCCTTGCCGTCCTCCCGGCCGCCCCGGCCGCGACCGCGTCCGGCCGCGCCCAGGCGCCGGAGACACCGCTCATGTCCGCGAACGTCGAGCTGCTCACGGCGCTCCCCAACCCGGGCGTCATCGGCGCGCGCTTCCGCGGCGACCTCATGTACGTCACGGCGTCGACCGGGCTCACGATCTACGACGTGTCCGATCCCCGCGCTCCGCAGGAGGTCGGACGGCTTCCGCTCCCCCACTTCGAGAACGAAGACGTGGACCTCGGCGGGGACATCCTGCTGATCAGCAACGACGCCGCCGAGAGCACCGGCATCCTCTACGTGGTCGACATCTCGGACCCGGCGGCGCCGTCGCTCCTCACGCCGTTCCCCATGGGGGGCAATCCGGCGGAGGGCGGTCCGGGGCACACGGCGAGCTGCATCCTCGAATGCCGGTTCGCGTGGGTCACCGACGTCGACGGCATCAAGGTGATCGACCTCCGCGACCCCGCGGCCCCCGTCGACCTGGGCACGTTCGAGACCCCGGCCGGCGGAGGGATCGCGACGCACGACGTCCAGGTCGACAAGCAGGGCCTCGCATGGGTCGTCGGGTTCGGCGGCGCGGCCGCCTACCGGCTCCCCTCGTCGTACGACGGGAGCGGCCTCGGCCAGATGGTCGCCAGGACCGACCCCGAGGGCAACAGCACCTACCTCGACGAGCTCGGTCTCGGCGACGGCTCCAAGCCCAACGACTTCGTCCTGCACAACTCGCTGCGCGCGAAGAAGGGCGTCGTGTACGTGACGGAGGAGGACTACACGCGGCCCGGCTGCCGCGGCGCGGGCTCGTTCGAGACGTGGCGTCTGCCCTTGCGCGGAGACGGCACGCCGAACGGCGAGGACATGACGATCATGGACACGTGGGAGACCGAGCTGCTCGCCGACACGGCCAACGCGGCGGCGATGTGCTCGGCCCACTACTTCGACTACCGCGACAACGTGATC
>DATADL010000310.1:0-3407 GCA_036258555.1 Actinomycetota bacterium
ACCACGACCGAGCGGATCCTCTACTACACCGGCAAGACCTACAAGATCGGCGAGGTCCACGAGGGCGCGGCCGTCATGGACTGGATGGTCCAGGAGCAGGAGCGCGGCATCACGATCACGTCCGCCGCGACGACCGCGAACTGGAAGGGCTACTGGATCAACATCATCGACACGCCGGGCCACGTCGACTTCACCGTCGAGGTCGAGCGGAGCCTCCGCGTGCTCGACGGCGCGGTCGCCGTGTTCGACGCCGTCGCGGGGGTCGAGCCCCAGTCCGAGACGGTGTGGCGCCAGGCCGACCGCTACAACGTCCCGCGCATCTGCTTCGTCAACAAGATGGACCGCACCGGCGCGGACTTCTTCCGCTGCGTCGAGATGATCGAGGGCCGCCTAAACGGCACGCCCGTGGTCATCCAGCTCCCGATCGGCAAGGAGGCCGACTTCCACGGCGTCGTCGACCTCGTGACCATGGTCGCCCACTACTGGCCGTCGGACGGCATGGGCGAGGAGTGGGAGGACCGTCCGATCCCGGACGACATGAAGGAGCAGGCGGAGCAGTACCGCCACGACATGCTCGAGGCGCTCGCCGACCACGACGAGGAGCTGATGGAGCTCTACGTCGCGGAGGTGGACCCGGACGTCGAGCACGTCCGGAAGGCCATCCGCCGCGGGACGCTCTCCGGCGAGATCACGCCGGTGCTGTGCGGCACGGCGTTCAAGAACAAGGCCGTGCAGCCGCTCCTCGACGCGATCACGTGGTACCTCCCGAGCCCGCTCGACCTCCCGCCGATGGAGGCGACCAGGCCGGAGTCCGCCGAGACCGTAGAGCGTGCGGCCGACGACTCGGCCCCCTTCGCGGCGCTCGCCTTCAAGATCATGAGCGACCCCTACGTCGGGCGCCTCACCTACCTGCGCATCTATTCGGGCGCCATGAGGTCGGGCGACCACATCCTGAACTCCACGCGCGACCGCAAGGAGCGCATCGGGCGCATCCTCCAGATGCACGCGAACCACCGCGAGGACAAAGAGGCCGTCTTCGCGGGCGACATCGTCGCCGTGGTCGGCCTCAAGCACACGCTGACGGGCGACACGCTGTGCGATCCGAGCGATCCCGTCCTGCTCGAGGAGATGAACTTCCCGACGCCCGTCATCGACGTCGCGATCGAGCCGAAGTCGAAGCCGGACTCGGACAAGCTCGGCAACGCCCTCCAGCGGCTGTCGGAGGAGGACCCGACGTTCCGGGTCCACACCGACGACGAGACCGGTCAGACGATCATCTCCGGGATGGGCGAGCTGCACCTCGAGGTGCTGGTCGACCGCCTCATCCGCGAGTTCAAGGTCGGCGCGAACGTCGGCAAGCCGCAGGTCGCCTACCGCGAGACGGTGCAGGACCCGGTCGAGAAGGCCGAGGTCCGCTACGTCAAGCAGACCGGTGGCAAGGGGCAGTACGGCCACGTGATCCTCGCGCTCGAGCCCACGGGGCCGGGCGGCGGCTACGAGTTCATCAACAAGATCACCGGAGGCCGCATCCCGCAGGAGTACATCCCGGCCGTCGACCAGGGCGTGCAGGAGGCGATGGCCTCCGGCGTGCTCGCCGGCTACCCCGTCGTCGACGTCCGCGTGACGCTGGTCGACGGGTCGTACCACGACGTCGACTCTTCGGAGATGGCCTTCAAGATCACGGGCTCGATGGCCTTCAAGGAGGCGGCGAAGAAGGCGAAGCCCGTGCTCCTCGAGCCGGTCTTCGACGTCGAGGTCGTTACTCCCGAGGAGTACATGGGCGACGTCATCGGCGACCTGTCGAGCCGCCGCGGCCGCATCGAGTCGATGGACCAGCGCGGGTCCGACCGCATCGTCAAGGCACAGGTCCCGCTGGCGGAGATGTTCGGCTACGCCACCGAGCTGCGCAGCCGAACGCAGGGCCGCGCCACCTACACGATGCAGTTCGACTCGTACAAGGAAACGCCCAAGTCCATAGCAGACGAAGTAGTTGCCACCGTACGTGGCGAGCCCACCTAGTAGCGGAAGAAGAGAGGGAGAGAGGCGATGGCAAAGGCGAAGTTCGAGCGCACCAAGCCGCACGTGAACATCGGGACCATGGGTCACATCGACCATGGGAAGACCACGCTCACGGCCGCGATCACCAAGGTGCTGAGCGAGCAGAACCCCAACGTGTCCTTCACCGCGTTCGACCAGATCGACAAGGCGCCGGAGGAGAAGGAGCGAGGCATCACGATCGCCATCGCCCACGTCGAGTACGAGACGGAGAACCGTCACTACGCGCACGTCGACATGCCCGGCCACGCCGACTACATCAAGAACATGATCACGGGGGCCGCACAGGTCGACGGCGCGATCCTCGTCGTATCCGCTGCCGACGGCCCGATGCCGCAGACGCGTGAGCACGTGCTGCTCGCCCGTCAGGTCAACGTCCCGTACATCTGCGTCGCGCTGAACAAGGTCGACATGGTCGACGACCCCGAGCTCCTCGACCTGGTCGAGCTCGAGGTCCGCGAGCTCCTCACCGAGTACGAGTACCCCGGCGACGACATCCCCGTCACCCGCGTCTCCGCGCTGAAGGCCCTCGACGGCGACGCCGAGGCGGCGCAGGGGATCCTCGAGCTCATGAAGACCGTCGACGAGTACATCCCCGAGCCCGAGCGTGACGTGAACAAGCCCTTCCTCATGCCGATCGAGGACGTCTTCACGATCACCGGGCGAGGCACGGTCGTCACCGGCCGCGTCGAGCAGGGCGTGCTCAAGGTCGGCGAGGAGATCGAGATCGTCGGGATCGAGCCGAAGACGTCGAAGACGGTCGTCACCGGCATCGAGATGTTCCGCAAGATGCTCGACGAGGCCCAGGCGGGCGACAACGCCGGCATCCTGCTGCGAGGCACGAAGAAGGACGAGGTCCAGCGCGGGCAGGTGCTCTGCAAGCCGGGGTCGATCACGCCGCACACGAAGTTCCAGGCGCAGGTCTACATCCTCTCGAAGGACGAGGGTGGACGCCACACGCCGTTCTTCAACAACTACCGCCCGCAGTTCTACTTCCGCACCACCGACGTGACGGGCTCGGTCGTGCTCCCGAGCGGGACCGAGATGGTCATGCCGGGCGACAACACGGAGATGGAGGTCACGCTGATCCAGCCCGTGGCCATGGACGAGGGACTTCGCTTCGCGATCCGGGAAGGTGGCCGCACCGTCGGCGCCGGCCGCGTGACGAAGATCCTCGAGTAGGCAAGAGGAAGAGAGAGCACGTGGCGAACGGAATGAAGATCAGGATCAGGCTGAAGGCCTACGACCACGAGGTCATCGACCAGTCGGCCAAGAAGATCGTCGAGACGGTGACCCGTACGGGGGCCAGCGTCAACGGCCCGATCCCGCTGCCGACGGAGCGCAGCGTCTAC
>DATADL010000311.1:0-2688 GCA_036258555.1 Actinomycetota bacterium
CCTTGCGGTCGAGCCAGCGGGTGAGCCCCTCGAGCGACTCGTCCGAGTACCGCAGGATCTCGCGCATCTGCGGCTCGACCATGTTGTAGTCGTGGCCGACGTCGTCGACCTGCTTGTAGTTCGTGAAGAAGAGGTCGGGGACGCGGTTCGCGCCGAAGTCCTCCCGGGCGAGGAGCTCCTTGATCAGGCGGGTCTGGTAGAGCGTCCACACGGGGCTGTGCCGGACCGTCGTGGGATCGGTGAGGTCCGCGTGACGCATCCACTTCCCGTCGAGCTTGCCGTCGGCCACGTCGACCGCCCGCAGGTCCTCGTCCCATCCCGGGACGTCGTCCAGGTAGTACGGGAGCTGGTAGAGGTCGGGGTTCGTGACGATCCGGCCCGGCCCGGTCACGCGGTTCCCGGGCTCGCGCGTGGCGATCGCGACGAAGTCCCTGTCGGCCCCGCGCAGCATCGCGCCGTGGCCCATCATCCCGAGGTGGAAGTACCGGTAGGTGACCGCGCCGACCTTCGGCCGGTTGCCGTTGCGGCGGTCGAAGACGTCGCCGACCGTCGTGAGCTCGAGCTCGTCCGCCGGCTGTCCGTTGAGCGCGCCGGTGACCTCGCCCTCCGCGTTCCTCATGTAGATGTCGACGACGCCGTGGCGACGAGGGAACGCGCCCGTCCCCATCGTCGAGTGGATCGCCGGCGTCACGGACGGCGAGGACCCGACCATGGCGTCGGCGACCGACGTGCCGCCCTCCATCAGCGACGCGAGGAACGGCCACGCCCGTGGCCACCTGTTCAGGACGTTCCATCCGCCGCCGTCCCACACGACCTGGACGATCAGCTTCGGCGAACGCGGCCTGGCGGCGTCGGGGAGAAGGGCCTCCTTGACGGCGCGCCCCGCGCGCTCCTTCGGCCACCCCATCCGCAACAGGCGGGCGACCGTCGGCGCGAGGTCGGCGAGCGTGATCTTGCGGCGCAGCTCGAGCGTCCCCTGGGCCTCGACGAACCCGGGGCCGTAGAAGACGAGCGGAACCTCCTGCACGTACTCCCAGGGCCCCGAGTGCGTCGTGCTGAAGAAGCGTCCGAAGAAGTGCGGCTGGCGCGGGACGAGGAACAGGTCCGGCGAGCGTCCGCGGTAGTAGCCGCGTTTGATCCTGCGCAGGTGCTCGAGCGGGAGCGAGCAGCCGGACTCGAGCCACGCCGGTCGCTCCCGCAGCGCGACGGGGGCCGCGGTCGCCACGGGCGCGAGCGCCTCGACCGACCCTTCTTCCCCCTCTGGGAAGTCGCCGGTGGCCTGCGAGGCAGCCGAGCACGCGGCGGCCACGAGCAAGACCGCCACCCACCGCGGCGAGCGGGTCACGGGCAGGTCAGGCCCGCGCAGGCGCGATCCCTCTCCAGCTGCATCTCGAGCTGCTTGATCACGAACGCGTCGGGGTTGTTCCCGGGGTCCCCGTCACCCAGCAGGTTCCTCGTCTGCCACGGGTCGGACTCGAGGTCGTAGAACTCGCGGAACCTGACGCGGCCGCTGTCCCTGAAGTAGTACTGGATGTACTGGTAGTCGTGGGTGCGGATCGAGGCCCACGTCGGGCGACCGACCGACCAGCTCCCCCACTGCTCGGTCAGGATCCGCGTGCGCTCCAGCGGCCCGAACAGGGACCTCCCGTCCTGCTCGATCTGAAGATCCGGCGGCAGCCCCGCGACGTCGAGCACGGTAGGCGCGATGTCGATGTTCGCGACGAGACGGTCGTCGGTCGCGCCGGCCTCTACCCGTCCGGGCCACCGCACGTAGAACGGCACGTGGATCGACTCCGTGTACGGGAGCCTCTTGGCGTGCAGGCCGTGCTCGCCGAGCAGGAACCCGTTGTCCGACATGAAGAACGCCAGCGTCTCCTCGTCCTCGCCAAGCTCGTCGAGCTTGTCGAACAGGGCGCCGACCATGTCGTCGGCCGACATCAAAGTCCGCAGCTGCTTGTCGTAGATCTCGTGGCCCTGCTCCGCGGTGAAGCCGATCTTCTGGACGAACCCGGCCTTGTCGCCGAGGTTGTCCTCGACCAGGGCCGGCGTGGGGGGCCACTCCGGAACCTCGGCGTCCGCGTAGCGATGGGAGGCGTAGAACGGGAAGTGCGGGGCCGTGACGGTCACGTACATCAGCCATGGCGCGGCGTCGTCCTCGGCCTCGAACTCCTCGAGGAACTCGATGCTCTTCTCGCCGATGAAGTCGGTGGCGTAGTCCGGGATCCGGGTGACCTCGCCGTTGACGTTGAACTCCTTGTCGTAGTAGCCCGAGCGGAAGAGCGCCCACTTGTCGAAGAACTTCGGGTCCTCCGCGGTGTCCCAGGCGTTGAGGAACCTGCCGACGAGCGCGGTCTTGTAGCCGGCGCGCTCGTGCAGGTAGCGCTGGATGGTCGCCATCTGGTTGATCTTCGGGCCGTCCTGGTTGCGGAAGACCCCGTGGTTGTGCGCGTAGCGACCGGTGAAGATCGACGCGCGCGAGGGGCAGCACTGGGGAGTCGTCGCGAAGGCGTGGGTGAACTCGGTCCCGCCCTCGCCGAAGATCCTCAGCGTCTCGGGCATCACCAGCATCTGGTCGCGCTCGCGCTCGTCGTCGGTGACGATCACCAAGACGTTCGGCCGGTCGTCCTGGGAGGACGCCGGCTCCGCTACGTAGACCCCCACGGCCACGACGCCCACCCAGCAGACGGC
>DATADL010000312.1:0-2139 GCA_036258555.1 Actinomycetota bacterium
ATCGACGAGCACAAGGGCCGCGGCGACCTCACGTTCCTCGTCACCGCCGCTCCCGTCGAGCTCGCGTCGACGATTGCCGACGCGCTGGAGATGACCGGGGCGATCGCGACGGTCTCTGAGATCGACTCGGACGGCTACTACACCGGGCGGCTCGTCGGCTCGGTCATGCACGGCCCGGCGAAGGCGAAAGCCGTCGCCGAGGTGGCGGCCGCGCGGGGCGTGGACCTCGCGGACTGCTCCGCCTACTCCGACTCGATGAACGACCTGCCGTTGCTGGAGGCGGTCGGCGACCCGCACGCGGTGAACCCGGAGCCGGAGCTGCGGCGCATCGCGCGGGTCCGCGGCTGGCGCGTCCACGAGCTCCGGACCAGGCGGCGCGCGCTCCTGATCGGGATCCCCGCGGGGCTCGGCGGAGCCGGCGTGTTCTTCAGCGGCGTGGCCGCCGGCTCGTGGGCGGTGCGGCGGCGGGCCGCGACGCGCCACCGGGGGCCGGTCGAGCGCCTCGGCCGTCGCTTCAAGATCTGAGGATCAGGACCTCGTCGACCCCCCGCGCTGCTCTGCCCGGCGCTCCACCTCCGCGTTCAGCTCGCCGCCTACGAGGATCGTGAGCGCGCTGAGGTAGAGCCAGAAGATCAGCACGATCACGCTCGCGAGCGACCCGTAGGTCTTGCCGTACGTCGCGAACTCGCGGACGTAGAAGCCGAACGCGCCGGACACGACGAGCCAGAGGATGGCACCGACCAGGCCGCCCGGCGTGACCCATACCCACTTGGGCGACTCGCGCTTGGGACCGAGGTAGTAGAAGAACGCGAACAGCACGATCACCGCCGGGACGGTGATGACCCAACCGACGATCTTCACCGCGCCCTCTCCCGCGATGAACGGGGTCGGCACGCCTCCCAGCAGCCCCGCCGCGAGCAGCAGCGCGAACGCAACCGCACGCTTGCCGAAGAACTTGCGGTCCTCCGGGATGTCGTACGCGACGTTCAGGCCCGACTGCAACGCCGCCATCCCCGACGAGGCGCTCCACAGCGCGAGCGCGACACCGGTGATCGCCGCGATCAGCGAGCGGCCCTGGTCGGGATCGCGTCCCTGCACGGCTTCGACGATCACCTGACCGGTCCCGCCCGGCAGCGTGTCGCGCACCGTCTTCACGAACGACTCGGTGCTGGTCCCGGCGAGGTCCATGATGCCGATCACCGCGATGACGGCGGGGAAGATCGCGAGGAAGAAGTAGTACGCCATGCCGGCGGCCGCGAGCGTCGCCCGGTCGTCCTTGACCTCTTTCAGGGTGCGCTTGACGGTGACCTTCCAGTCGGCGCGCTCGAGCTCGGCCGGCGTGTCGGGGGCCGCGGCGGCGGGCCGGTCGGTCGACGGGGCCGGTCGCCGCGAGGCGAGCGGTTGGGTCGCCGCACGGTCGGGCGGGGGTGGGTCGGGGGGTAGGCCGCGCTTGGCCTTCATCCGCTTGAAGACGAGGAACACGGCGAGCAGACGCGCGATGAGCTTCACGCGCCGCTACATACCCAGCCCGCGCGGCCCTAGACGGAGGCGGCGTCGGGGGCCGGGGCCGCTTCCGGCGGAGCGCCCGCGGTGCGTCCGGAGAGCGCGCCGACGTAGACCGCGGCCATCACGAGGGCCCCGCCGGCGATCAGCTCGACGGTCACCGGCTCGTCCTTCACTGCGGCGCCCAACGTGATCGCGACCACGGGCATCAACGTGAGCGCGTACACGGTCGCCGAAGCGGTCCATCGCTTGATCACGAAGACGAACAGCGCGAACAGCCCGATGGACCCCGGCACCACGAGCCACGCGAGGACCCCCCACGTGGCGCCGGTCTGCGGAACCTCCCACGTCTCTCCGAAGGCGGCCGACGCGGCCAGGAGCACGAGCGCGCCTGCGGTCATCCCGACGGCGTTCGTGGTGATCGGATGGGCCTGCGGGAAACCCTTGACCAGCACGCTGGACTCCCCGACGGACACGACGCCCAGCAGCGCGGCTACGACGTACGCCGGACGGAGGTCGCCTCCGAGCGACTGCATCGAGATGACGCCGATGCCGCACACGGCCAGTGCTCCTCCGGCGATCCCGCGGGGCGTGAAGCGCTCCTGCCGGTGCAGCACCGCGAGCACGAGCGTTATC
>DATADL010000313.1:0-13751 GCA_036258555.1 Actinomycetota bacterium
GGAGATCACCGACCTCGTCGACATGGTCGCGAGCGCGCCAGTCGACCAAAGCCGTCAACCTCAGGATGACGAGTTCGACGAGCAGCTGTTCGTCGAGTTCCATCTCGACGACGGCACCTCGACCTCGCGCGCGTTCTTCCCAGTGAGCAGCCTCTTGTGGCGCGGGATCGTCGTGCCGCAAGCGTTCGTCGAGGCGGTCGAGGCCGCCGTCGAGTAGTCGGAGGCGAGGGGCGCGCAACTCGTCGGCCCAGGCCGCCGCCGCGGCGTTGGAGAGCATCCACCCAGGTCGTCGGCCGAGAGCATCAACGCGGAAGGTCCACCGTTGCGCGTGATCGGGCGCGTCGTCACGCCCGCGGATCGGGCACCTTGTGCGCTTCCACCCATTCGTCGATCTCCTCCCACCAGCGGTACAGCCACTCGATGACCTCGGCCTCCGTGCGTGGGACCTCTTCCGGGGGGATGCGCCAGTAGCGTCCGTCGATCGGGTCCTGGAGCGGGATGCGCCGCCACAGCTGTCTGAACGTCCCCAGCTCCTCCAGCACCGAGTGCGCCACGAAGACCACGTCCGCGTCGGGTGCGGCGGTGATCGCCGCCAAGGGCCCGCGGTGGCGCGGGGGAAGCACGTGCAGCATCTTCGCGGCCCGGTCGGCGTGACTGTCGAACCCCTTTGCGCGCAGGTACTCGATCGCGCGACGGCGCAGACGCTGGGTGAAGTCCCGGCCCTCGGGAAACAGAACGAACGCGTCTCGCTCGCCGAGACCCGACGCGAGGTCGCCGATCGCCTCTATGTAGACGTCGCTCTTGCCCTTCTCGTGGGTGATGAACCGGTTGGGCAGCCGGTTGAACATCGTGTCGAACAGCGGGTCCCACTGGAGCTTGGCGAGCATGACTATGCGCGGGCGGCGGTTGAAAGCGATCATCATCGTCCCGATCAGCATCAGCGAGTTCCCCGGCCCGGCGTGACGGGAGAAGACGAGCACCGGGCCGGGCTGCGGCGCCTGCCGCTCCTCGATGCTGATGCGCAACCCGAACAGGACGCCAACCGCCCGGTACATCAGCTTCAGGTAGAAGGTCATGAGCCGGTAGTGGACGTCTCTCGCCTTCTCCGTCGAGAGACGCGTGCCGAACCCGAACCTCACCCACAGGGCGAACAGAACCACCAACGAGGCCGCCTCCATCGCGACGAAGAACGCGCCGAACGCCGCGACGCGAACCGTCCGCCGGTTGCCGGGGACGACGAGGTCGACGACGGCCGCGACGAGCAACACCACCGGCGAGACCGCCGTCAAGGCCACGCACACCAAGAAGACCAGCGGGGCTACGACAAGCCGGCGCACCCACCGCGGGGGAACTCCCCCCATCCCTTCACCTCCCGCGAAGGTTACGAGCGGGGCGTCCCCCGCGCCAGCGCACCCTCGTCGAGGTAGGCCGCGGTCGCTTCGTATGCGGCCTCCACATGGCGAACGATCGACCCGAAGTTCTTGTAGCGCAGCTGCTCGAAGCTGTCGAAGCGCGGTGCGGTCTCGCCTGCGGGCAGGACGTGTGCGACCACGCCGGAGGGAAGCGAAGCCATGTCGCGCGCGAAACGGTGCCGGCGGGCGACCTCGAAAGCGACCATCGCGACCTGCCAGGGATTCCTCGGAGCCGCGAGCGGCCGCTCGATACGGCCCACGTGAAGGACGAATATCTCGGTAGCCCCCAGTTCGACCGCGCGCGCTATCGGGATGCTGTTGACCACGCCGCCGTCGATGAAGTGCTCGTCTTCGATCTTCACGGGCGGAAGGATCCCCGGCACCGCACACGACGCGAGGATCGCGTCGACCAGAGGACCCTCGAAGAACCAGTGCTCAGACGCGCGCTCGATCGACGCCGCGACGCACTGGAACGGGACGGCGAGGTCGGCGAACGTCTTCGCCGGCAGCAGCCTCTCGACGAGGGTGCGCAACGGCTCGTTCGACTGAAGCGACGTGCGGGTGCGCAACAGGTTCGCAGCGCCGGAGAACACGGTTCCGGAGAAGACCTCACTCTTGTCCAAGCTGGTCCAGATCGCCTCGAGCCGGTCGATCGTCCCGGCCGTGGGGGCCGCGGCCACAGCCGCACCGTTGAGCGCGCCGATCGAAGTCCCGACGATCAGCTCCGGAACGACGCCGCGCTCGAACAGCGCCCGCAGCATCCCGACCTCGCAGGCTCCGAGGCGGCCGCCGCCGCCGAGGACGAAAGCGGTCTTCGAAGAGCCCGGTACCGGTTCGCCCGACGACATCGAGCCATGTTACGCGCCGGCCCGGCGAGAGTCCGCCGGCGGCGTCGACTCGCTCCGCCGCGAGAGTGCATCGGCTTCACCCGGCGCGCTCGGCCTCCTCGGAACGAACGATCATCACGACCGAGAGAACGATCGCCAACGCGCCTGCCGCCATGCTCGGAGACACGTCCTCGTCCAGGATCGCGACCCCGAGCACGACCGCGACGACGGGGTTCACATACGCGTACGTCGCGACGGTCGACACCTTTGCGTTGGCCAGCAACCACACGAAAGCGCTGTATGCGACGACCGAGCCCACCGTCACGAGGTAGACGAACGACAAGAGCGACTCTGCAGACACGTCGCTCGAGGAGAACCCGGTGAGCTCGCCTGCCGCGATCCCTGCCACGACGAGGCCCGCGCCCGCGGCCGCCATCTCGATCACGGTGGCGACCGACACGTCGGCGGGCATCTCCATCCGTTTCGAGTAGAAGGATCCGATCGCCGTCAGCACCGCGGCACTCACGAGAGCCACGAGACTGGCGACGCCGGCCCCCGGTGCCCCCGGACGTAACAGGATGACCAGTCCTGCGAAGCCGACGGCGACGGCACCGATCGTGCGGCGCTCGATCCTCTCGTCGTGCAGGCGGCGGAGCACGACGATCCAGAGCGGGATCGACGCGATCACGAGCGCGGCCATCGCCGAGTCGACGTGCTGCTCCGCGACCGTGACGAGCCCGATGCCCCCCATGAGGATCAACAGACCGGTCGTCGCCGCGTTGCGCGCCTGGCGGCCGGTGACTCCGCGGAACGTCGCCGGGCTCCGAACGAGCACCAGCGCCGCGAGGATCGCCCCGGCGAGCAAGAAGCGTGTCCCCGCACCGACCAGAGGCGGAACCGTACGCACCATCACGCGGATAGCCAGGTAGGTCGAGCCCCAGACCACGTAGACCACGCCGAGGGCCGCGAACACTCTCCGGCGAGCGAGAGGGGAAGCCGCCACGCGCCGATACTAGAGTCGCGGCTACCGAGCGATCCTGTTGGACTCGCTCGCCGTGTCCCCTCTATCGCAGGGCACGGCAGGGATCAATAGGGGTAGAGGGCGCTCGAGACCGCCGCCGTTGTCGATCCGGCGGCTATCTCTTCTTCCCGACGACCAGCAGGTACTCCTTCTCGAAGAGCGCCCTGTCGTCGCTCCCGCGGTTCCACTCGTGACAGAACTCCGCCATGGCTCGATCCAGCTCCTCTTCCTGCCCGTTCGCCCTGGCGTTCCTGTAGGTGGCGATCGTCGGGCCATAGCGCTCCTTGAAGTGCTCCCGATAGTCGAGTGGCTTCTCGAACGCCGTGATCTCGAGAACGTCGCGCTCGAGCACGGAGAAGTCGATCCGATCGCCGAACAGCTCTCGCACGTGGTCCTCCGACCCCCACAGCGGCGGCGGGCTCGCGCCGGGCGGAGGCGGCGGCGCATACGGCGCCATGACGCGGAAGAGCGCGCCCAGCATCCCGTCGGGCGTCCAATTCAAGAGACCGATCGTGCCGCCGGGCTTGCACACGCGCACGAGCTCGTCCGCGACTCTCTGATGGCGCGGGGCGAACATCGCGCCTATCGACGACATCACGACGTCGAAGTCGTCATCGGGAAACGGGAGGTTCTCTGCGTCGGCCTCGACCCATTCCAGCTCGAGTCCTCGCGCCTCGGCCCGCGCCCGGCCCGCGTCGAGCAGGGCGGGCGTGAGATCGCTGGCGACGACGCCGGCTCCGCGCTCTGCTGCGTGCAAAGAAGCGTTCCCGGTCCCGGCGGCCACGTCGAGCACGCGCTGTCCGGCCTCGATGTTGCAAGCGTCCACGAGCCGGGGGCCGAGCGGCAGCAAGAACGTCTCGACCATCGACGGGTAGTCGCCCGAGCCCCACATCGCCTTGTGACGCGCCTTCAGGTCCCGGTCCTCAACCACACCGCTCATGTCCTCACCCCTTGGTTCGGTCACGCGCCTCTCGTAGCGCCGCGCCGCCGTGTGCGGCGGACGGATTATCCATCGAGGCCGCGTAGCCATGACGCAACCGGTACGTCACGTGGACGGGTGCCTCCGAGTCCGAGGCTTTACGCCGGGAGCTCGGGCTGCTTAGATTCAGTCCCGACTCGCTGGCTGCGGGAGGTGCTCTCATGACACACGGCTTCGCACGCGTCGCAAAGGCGCTCGCCCCCTGGACACTCGTGGTGGTCCTTTCACTCGGAGGCGGACTTGCCCTCGCGAACCACGACACGACCACGATCCATGCCTGCGCGAAGACGGGCACCGGCGCACTCCGGGTCGTCTCGTCGGGCGACGAATGCAAGAGCAACGAGACCCCGATGCAGTGGACCGTGGAGGGGCCCCAGGGACCGCCAGGACCCCAGGGACCGATCGGGCCGCAGGGCCCCGCAGGCCCTCAGGGACCGCAAGGACCGCAGGGCATCCCGGGCCCCGCAGGCCCCCAGGGCGCGCCGGGCGCGAACGACGAGTTCGTCTCCGCGTTCGGGATGCGTACGAACGGCGCAGACCCCGGCCGCGGGGCGGAGTGCACGCTGGGCGAAGTCATCCTCTCGGGAGGGGGGGTGGTGAACGGCACTCCGGCGAACGGGCAGCTGCTACCGATCAACCAGCACCTCGCCCTCTTCTCGCTCTACGGCAACACGTACGGAGGGAACGGCCAGACCACCTTCGCGCTGCCGGACCTGCGCGACGTCGCGCCCAACGACCTCACGTACTCCATCTGCACGGTAGGAGTCTTCCCGGCACGGGAGTAGCGCGGTCCGGAAAGCCACCTTCGACGACCAAGACCGGTGCGCCGAGTTTCCGGGACCGGGTGAGCCCGGCTACGGCGCCCCGGGCCCTTCAGGATCGTGAGCAGGGAGCCTGTCACCGTTGAGCCAAGGAACCTCGCCGCAGGCGGCGAACCCTGAGGGCATGCGCAGAATCGCCCTCGTGATCGCGTGTCTCGCCGTGTTCGGGCCGGCCTCGGCCGCGCACGCCCGCGTCGCCCCGGAGAGCAGCGACAACGTCGAGCGGATCGCCAACGTCGAGATCGGACGGGTGACCGAGGTCGCGCTGCAGGGCCGGCACGCGTACGCGCTCACGAGCGACGCCGTCATCGTGATCGAGCGCTCGACCCGAAAGGTCGTCGGCAGGCTCGATTGCAAGGGGATCGCCGGCAGCGAGATCGAGACGTTCCCGAACGACATGATCGCCTTCACCGCCGGAGGCGCATGCGGGATCCCCGGGGTGGCGTTCGCCGACGTGTCGAACCCCAAGCGCCCCCGCCTCGTCGGCGGCAGCGATGCAGTTCGCTCGCACACGATCACGTCCTATCCCGGCAAGCCGTTCGTCTACGTCTCTGCAAACGGGTGCTGCGGCGACTCGCGGGGCGGCATCGAGGAGATCATCGACGCGCGCAACCCACAGAAGCCCGAGATCGTGCAGTTCCGCTCGAACGGCCTCGGCTGCCACGACGTCGGCTTCCTCGTCAAGAAGGACGTGAAGCTCGCGGCGTGCGCGGGGGGAGCCGAGACCCAGATATGGGATGTGTCCGACCCCCTGGCTCCGGTGACGATCTCGCGCATCCCTACTCCACAGGTGTTCTTCAACCACTCCGCCACGTTCAGCCCGGACGGTGACCTCCTGGTCGTCGGCGACGAGGCCCACGGCGTCACGTCGTGCACGGGGGCGCCGACCGGCGCGCTGTGGTTCTACGACGTATCGGACCCGACCGCACCGGCGCTCCTCGGCTACTACGGGTCCCCGCGCGGTGCAGCGGTGTCGAGCTTCTGGGCGACCCCCGATACCTGGTGCACCGCGCACATGTACAACTTCAAGCCCGGGACGCGCCTCCTCGCGACCGCCTGGTACGACGGCGGCATGAACGTGCTCGACCTGACCGACCCGTCGTCGCCCGAGGAGGTCGGGTACTACCGCGCCAGCGGCGAGTTCAGCCCCTGGGCGGCCTACTGGGACGGCAACGAGATCTGGACCGCAGACGAGCACGCCACGGAAGGCGGGGTCGAGGTCTTCTCCTTCGAGCGATAGAGCGCCACAGCGCAACGATCATCCCCCTAGTGCGTCTGAGGGCCTATAGGTCGACCGACTACGCCTACCGCCGCTGCGCCGTCAGCGCCTCTGCAAATTCGGAGGAGTCAGGGACACCCAGTACGACAACGTCGTAGGGCTCGTCCCAATCGGTTCGCGACACCTCGAGGGTCACCGTGCTGTCGCGGCTCTCGAAAGAGAGGAACAGGCGGAGCGATCCTTGCCGGAAACGACCCTGCCGATAGCTCGTGAACGGGATAGAGGTGCCGAGAACACGGCGGCCGACGCGACCGAACGGTTCCGTCGAGATAGTTCGAACTGCGCGGACCGGAATCCGCAGCTCCCGCCTGAACGCGGCCAGCGCGGTCAACCCGGTCAGACGGACGTGGACTTCGTCCTCCTGAATGCGTACCGCCCTTCCCATTGCGCGTCCTGTTCGGCCTACTAGCGGGGTCCCGAAGCAAGGCTAGTCCGGGGCTAGTTTGCGTATTCGACAGTGCCGGGTCGATCGTGTCGCCATCCCTGTTCGGTGCGAAGCCGGGCCACGTAACGCACGAGCACGTCGTCCACTCGCTCCCTGTAATGCGTGCGGATCGCATTTCGGACCAAGGGATCCGCAAAGAGGGCCAGGCAGCTATGACACCGATGCCCGTAACGATGTTCCCAGTCGATCCGCCCGTCTTTCGTCGCCGCCCACGCAAGGATCCGCTCGGGTCCGTCGACGAAGAGCCAGATCTTCATGAAGTCACGTGCGCCGGCCTCGACCAACTCGTCCATGTCGTCGCCCGTCCAGACAGCGTTGAGCTCGGGGATCTGCTCGCGCGTGAGGCCGCAGCAGTAGCCGAACCGCCTTTCCGGGGTGACCACCAAAGTCTTCAGGACGGAGTCGCACCCGCCGCGCAGGTGGAGCGTCTTGCGGCTGAGAAGCCGATCGTCGGGCTGGTCGATTCGTTCCTCGACGTCCATCGGCATCCACGGAGACTCGACCAGGCGGAACCGGGAGCCGTCGTCGGCGAGGAGTGCAGCGACTCGCGGATCCGCGGCGAGACTGTCCGCCGTCACGCCTCGCTCCTTCTGGAGCTCGACGACGATCACCGTCTCGTCGAGCTCGAGCTCGACCGATAGGCAGGCAGCGTTCACGACTGCGTCTTGGGCGACCCAACGCTGGTGGTAATCGCCGGTGCTTATGTTCAACTCCCCGAGACCGGCATCCTTCAGCACCTGGAGCCTTGCCCGACCATGCGACAGTCTCTTGGCCCAGTACCCGTTCGTCACACAACGCGTTCGCAGTCCCAGAGAAGACGCGAGCTCGATCGCCGCGATGAGATCGTCCCCCAATAGAAAGCACTCGCCCCCGGAGAAGACTACGAGCTTGCATTCCGTGAACCTGGCCCCCTCTCGGATGAACGACGAGATCTCCGCCAGATCGAGCCGTTTCGTCAAGTACGGGTTGCTTCCGAAGCAGCAGTTCTCGCACGCGGCAGTGCATTTGTAGGTCCCGAGGATCGTCAGGACCTCAGGCTCGACGAAGACCGCGGGCTTGGGTCGCCGGCTAGTGTCGCTCGAAGTTGCTTGCATGTACCTGGATCTCCCCGGCGAGCTTCAGGATGGCCGCTGCTGTGGCGAGGTGGCGTGCGGCAAGCGGATCGCCGCGCAATGCTTCCGTCAGGACCCCGGCGCGAGAGATCGACCTGATCACGGAATCGCCGTCCACGCCGGCGATCACCGTCGTCCACGCGCCCACCTCGACGAGGGCTACCGCGGTCGCTAACGGCCCGACCTCCACGAAGAGCGCCCCGAACGCCGGGCCGACCCCGTATCGCTCGTCCCATTCCTCCAGCACGGGGAGGTCGCGGACACCCCGACGTTCCCGGATCGCCTCGATGAGACGGTCGACGTAGTCGTCTATCTCGTCGGTCGGGTAGACGTTCGCGAGCAACCGGCGATCGTTGAGGTCGTGCAAGCAGAGCTGGAAGATGCGGCGCAACCGCTCGGGGTCCTCGAGGAAGCGCTCGAGCGCGGCCATGTCCACTTCGAGCGGATGCTCGATCTCGCCCCGCCTGAGGGCGGAGTCGAATGCCTCGTCGGCCTCGTCGCCCTGTCCGGCGAAATCACCGATACCGTCAGCGATGACCCTCATCAGCTCGGTGTTTGTGAGAACCGCGTAGAAGATGCGGTTCACGCGGTCGTGTATCTCCCTCGTCGTTCGCGGATGGAGGCCCAAGCGGGTCAGAACGCCGCTTGGATCACGGATGAATTCCTCGGTCGTGACAGGGTCCGCGATGACCTGCGTCATCACACGGTCGACTCGCTCCAGATCCCTGACTACGTCTTGGCTCAGAGAATCGTCGGGAATTGCCATCGGTCACTCCAATCTAGGCAGACGCTCGGAGGCCTCGTGCGGTCGAACATCGGCGACGAGTGGGACGGGTCGCGACGAGGACGCGGGTCGATCCGTGACGACCCCTGCGTCAGCGGGCCCGGCGCGCGGGGGGCTCCACGAGGTCCGACGTCGAGACGCACGGCAGTCCCCCGGCTCCCGTTCGTCTCGCGATACGAGACCCTCCGGGCGACGAGGCCGCCGACGTCGGTTTCCCAGGTCGAATGGTCGGGCCGACACTGCCTCCCTATGCCACTCCTGAAAAGTCGCGCTGTCAAGGCCCAGTTAATTCGGCCGGCACGGTCTCCGGCGTGATCCGAGCCCTCCGGCCCCCCCAGGTGTGTAACCCTGGAACGATGAGGTTCCGCCGGGGGCTTGCCGGGGTGGTTGCAGCGACGCTCTTCGTGCCGCTCGCCGGCCCCGGACGCGCGCAGACCCCACCGTGCACGTGGTCGATCGGGATCATGGGCGCGCTCAGCGGCGACCTTGCGCGCTACGGGAGGCCGATGGCAAACGGCGCCCGCCTCGCCGTCGACCTCGCCAACCGGGAACGGGACCTCCCCTGCGCTCTCGCGGTGCACGCCGAGGACACCCAGGGCGACCCGAGCCGGGCCCCCCGAAAAGCCCAGGAGCTGGTCGACGACACGGGGGTCGTCGCGTGCATCTGCGGCTTCTTCTCCGGGGAGTCGCTCGCCAGCGGCACGGTCTTCGACGAGGGCGGCCTGCTCATGGCGTCGACGGGGAGCAACCGGATACTCGACGAGCAGGGATACGACACGTGGTTCCGGGCGGTCGCAGCGGATCCGGCCCAGGGCGCGGGTGCCGCTCGATACATCGTCGACGCGCTCGAGGCGCGGTCGGTGACCGTCGTGCACGACAACCAGGACTACTCGAGGGCGCTCGCCCGCGACGTAGCGCGCGGCGTGGGCGACCGTCTGGACGGCACGTTCGTGATCAATCCCGAAGAGAGCGACCACAGCGCGGTGGTAGTTCGGATCAAACAGATCAGACCCGACGTCGTCTTCTACGGCGGGTTCACGCCCGAGGCCGGACCGTTGCTGCGCCAGCTGAGAGAAGCCGGGGTCCGGGCCGCCTTCGTCACCGGCGACGGGGCCAAGGACCGACAGCTGCGCCGCTACCTCCGGCCACAAGGCCCGCGTGCGCGCATGAGGGCCGCCTGCCCGTGCTCCGATCCCGCCGAGATAGAGACCGCGTCGACCTTCGTCGCCGAGTACCAGACGACCTACGGCAGGGCTCCCAGGAGGCACGCCGCGGATGCGTTCGACGTCGCGAACGTCGCGATAGACGCCCTGCGAGGGCTGTCCGGGACCGAGTCGGTCGAGCAGGCGCGAGCGCACGTGTTGTCGCACTTCGACGCCGCGGAGAACGTCGAGGGCACGGTCAAGGACTACACGTGGGACGAGCGCGGCGAGCTGGTGGCCGACGACGGCGACGTGTTCATCTGGAAGTGGCTCGACCGGGCACGGCGCTTCGAATACGTCGCAAGGGTCTCCGAGCTGACGGGCTCCGGCTAGGCCGCTCCCCTCACGTCCCCAGGCGGCGAGACGGCCTCCCCGGACGCGACGCCCGATCTAGAAGTCGGCGAGCTGCACCTGTGGGTTCATCCGCGTCTCGAAGAACCTCACTTCCTTCGCGGACGTCCCCTTGAGCTCGTACACGCTCAGACCCCGGCTCGCGCCGTTGTCGTTCGCGTAGATGCGGCCGTTGTACCAGTACGCCGACCAGACGTCGGGGATGTTGCCCTCCTCGAGCTGCTGGTAGTAAGCGATCTCCTTCGCCGCGGAGGGGTCGGAGAAATCGACGATCGACAGCCCCGACGCCCGGTAGCCGACGGCGGCGACGTACCGCTTCGGGTCCTTCATCGGGAGGATGTTGAAGTTGTGCGAGGTGCACGCGATGTACCCGACCTCCTCGGCGGTGTCGGGCCGCCCTCCGCGCGGGACGTTGTAGTAGCCGACTAGCTGCGGCAGAGACAGATCGGAGATGTCGTAGAACCACAAGGCACCGATCGGGCTGTTGCGGTCCCCCGCGCACTCTCCGGTCACCGAGCCGGCGAACTCGTCGGCGATAGCGAGGTACTTCTGGTCCCAGGTCACGCCGGTGCCGTGATGGATCTCGATGGCGGGGTTGACGATGCGGGAGACGATCACGGGGCTGGCGGGGTCGCTCACGTCCCAGATCTGGGACTCGCCGATGCACGCCGCCGCGGCATGCTTGCCGTCGGGCATGATCGTCACGTCGTGACACCCGATCTCGGGAGAGACGTCCAGCGTCCCCACGACCTCGGCCTTCTCCGGAGCGTCGACGTCGACCTCGACGATCGATACCTTGCGGTGCGATACCGGGCTGCACGTCGCGCTAGGGACGCCTAGCGGGTACGACATCACGTACACGTAGACCTTGTCGCCGTGCGGGTTGATGACGTTGGTGTGCGACCCGCAGTCGGTCTCGACGAACTTCACCTGCTCCGGCTTCGCCGGATTGGAGACGTCCACGATGCGGACGCCCTCCATCCCCTCCGACTCGGGGCAGCCGACGCTGCCGGACGACTGGCCGGAGTCGAGGGACACGAACACCAGCCCCCGGTAGACGTTGACGTCGCCTTGGGCCCCCGCGCAGTTGTGGAAGCCGACCTGCTTGACGTAGGGGGCGCGCTTCAGGATCTTGAACAGCGCAGTCCCGCTGTAGGACCCGGCGACGATGACGTCGCCTTCGAACGCGAGGTCCGACCCGTCGGCGATCTCGCCTCCCGGAACCCTGATCGGGCTCCGTGCGATCTCCTTGATGTTGTCGGAGTGCAGGCTCTCGTCGTGGCCGGCTGTCACGGGCACGGCGCCGAGCAACGAGAGGGCCGCGCCCAACGCGACCACCCGCGCGATTCGCATCCACGTCCTCCTCTTCCCGCCCGCTGGAGACCTTCGCCGCGACACGGGAGATTCCTGGCGCGGGGACGGGGCGGGACGCCCGTCGCCGGGACCAGTGGTGAAATGCCCCGACACGGGAGTCGCCCCCGCCGGACGAGGGGAAGATCCGTGCGATCGGAAGGACCGGTCGCCCACGAGGACGGACAAGTCGGCCAGCGGCACTTCGAACGCATCCTCGGCGGGCTCGGTGTCCAGGACGTCTTGTTCGCCGAGGGAAGCCGCCCCCACGAGTACGGGACGTCCGTCCGTACCTACGACGCCGGCGAAGGGATCTGGCGCGTCGTATGGATGCAGCCCGAAGGAGGTGAGTTCGCGGCCCTGGTCGCCCGAGCGGACGGCGACGAGATCCTTCAGGAGGGCCGGCCCTTGAACGGCGAGGGCGACCGGCTCGAGCGATGGCGGTTCGTCGACCTGACGAAGGACACTTTTACCTGGCTCGGGGAAGCGTCCGACGACGGCGGCAGGACGTGGCGTCTGGAGCAACGGATGGACGCGCGACGCATGGCCGTCGACGCCCACTTGGCGGCAACCTAACTCGGGGTCGGACGTGCGGCGAGCATCCTCGACGACGGCCGACAGGACCTCGAGCGCCTCGGGCTTCCCCGAGGAGATCCCCTTGAGCAGGTGCGCGTAGCTCAGAGCGACGTTCCACCAGCTCACGCCGTCCAGGTCGCGGAGCGCCGTCACGCGGTCGTGGTCTTCGGCGAAGACCGCCTCCAGCAGCTCCGCGCTGATCGCCAGCTCCGGAGGAGGGGAAAGGTCGTCTTCGGTCATGGATCGCCTCCGAAAGGATCGAAGCTCTTACGCGAGCGAGCCCGGGCTACGCAGCCCGGGCTCGGTGAGATGAGAACGTCTCGGCGAAGCTACCGCGCGCAGGTGGTGGCTCCGGCGTTCGGGATGCACGTCAGCTCGATCCGCGCGTTGTCGGTCGCGGAGTCGTAGAGGACGCGGCCCACTGCAGGAGCATCGAGGTTCTTCGGGTTGACCATGACCGTCAGGATCCCGCCGACCGGGAAGTTCACGCCCTCCATCACGGCCTCGACCGTTCCGGTGCCTGCAGGAAGGTTCACGGTCGCCTCGGCGACCGGCTCGACGTACGTGTCGTTGCACGAGAGCGGACCCGCGTCGACGAAGAGCTCGACGTCGACGGTGCCCGCCGACGCGATCGTGTTGAACGTCACCTTGACGTCGCCCTTGACGCGGCCGGCGAAGGCGCCGGACCACGAGGGGAAGAGCGGGCTGCCCGAGCACGCCTCGTTGGGGGTCGCCACCGCGTCGAGGATCGGGAACGACTTGGACTGCGATCCCGACGGCTCGGTCGCGTCCATCCGCAGGAGCGCCGCCGTGGGGAGGTTGTTGACCATGTCGACTTCGCCGACTGCCTCGCTGCCGTGGAAGTAGAGAGTGACGGGTACCGGCTTCTTGTTGTTCTTCTTGCCGGCCAGAGCGGGAGCGGTCAGAGCGCCGACCACGAGCACCAGCACGACAGCCGTAGCAAGGATCTTCTTCATCGTTCCTCCTGGGATCGCCTGACTGGGGATTCGGCGGCGACCCGGCCATTCCTCCCGCCCGCCGTTGCGCCGCCGGTTGACCCAGGGCCGTCAGCCGGGCAGGTCTCCGGCCCCCCGCTCGCCACCACGCCGCCGCAGCGTCAGCACGGCGACGAGCAGCAGCGCCCCGAGGAGCAAGCTCGCGGACGGACCGCGGCTTCTCTGGCCGCGCGAGCCCCACTCGCCCCGGGGATCGGACACGGCCTCGTTCTTGCCGGACTCGCGATTCACGCCCGCCGCCTGCACGACCGGGCTCGGCCCGTACTCGCCCTCCCTCACGATCTGGTGGCCGCGGGCCTCCAGATCGAGCTGCGTCTCCGGCGCGACCCGGACGTCCTCGAGGCTCATCGCGCAACACGTCGGCTCGTTCAACCGCTCGGCGTCGATCGCGTGCGCGAGGTCGAGGCCGAAGTCCATGACGTTCTGCGCGGTCACGATCACGCCCATCGGGATGCGCGGCCCCCCTGCCCCTCCGAGCACCGCGACCGGCTGCCCGCCCTTCGTGACGATCAGCTGGGTCGTCGACGAGCGCGGTCGCTTCCCGGGCTCGGGCTCGTTGGCAGTCCCGGGCGCCGA
>DATADL010000314.1:0-1843 GCA_036258555.1 Actinomycetota bacterium
CGCGCTCGGGATCGCCCCCGGGGAGGAGCGAGCGCGCGTCCTCGCGCACGTCAGGGGGTGCGGCGACTGCCGCCGGCTGCTGGACGGCCTGGCCGAGACCGCCGACCTCCTGCTCGTCCTCGCCCCCCGCGACGAGCCGTCCAGCGGGTTCGAGAGCGCGGCCCTCGCCCGTATGACGTCCCGTCACCGGCGGGCGCGCTCCCGGCTGCTCGTCGCCTCGGCTGCGGCGCTCGTGGGGGCCGCGCTGGCCGCAGGAGCCGTTCTCTTCGTCACCGCAGACGACCGCTCCCTGGCTTCGCGCTATCGGGCCGCCCTGGCCGAGGCGAACGGGAAGTACTTCGGCGTGGTCCCGCTTCGGACGACCTCGGGAGAGAGGGCGGGACACCTCTTTGCCTACGAGGGCGAGCCGTCGTGGCTGGTCTTCGTCTTCGACGCGCCGCCGGACGGGGACGAGCACACGATCCGGATCGAGACGCGCGGCGGGTCTCACGTCGAGCTCGCGGCCGGAAACACGTCCGAAGACCTGCTCGCATGGGGTCGCGACATCCCGACGAGCCTGCGCGAGATCAGCGCGGTGCAGGTCCTCGACGCCCGGAAAGCGGTGGTCGCGACCGCGGTGTTCCCCGAGCCCTAGACGAGCGCCTCACCCACGGTCGTATCTCAGGATGTAGACCTCGCCCGTCGCGTTGAGCGCGTAGAAGATCTCCGCGTCGACCCAGAACGCGAGCCACACGTCCGAGGTCGGCAGGACGAACGAGCCCACTTCGCGGATCTTCCCGTTCCGGGCGACCTCGACCAGGCGCGTCCCCTCCATGCCGTTCGGCAACAGCACGACGCCGCCGTCCTCGAAGTCCGGATGCGGCGAGAAGTAGTACGCGAGGCAGCTCTCGTCCTCGGTGCGACCCGGATACCGGTAGCGGCCCGCGACCTCGAAGGTCCGGTCGCGCGGCCACCCCTTCGTGTCGAACGTGACGAGCGCGCCCTCGAAGTCGTCGTTGCACGCGCCGTTCTCGGTAGACGAGAGCACGAAGCGGTCGGTGCCGCGGCGCGCCCACTCCGTGTACAGGAACATCGACCTGTTGATCGGAGGCATACGCGTGGTCGCGACGACGCGCGGCGCGAGCGGGTCGCGCACGTCGAGGATCTTCGGCGCTCCTCCGCGGGGCGCGGTGGCCATGAACCCCGGGCGGTATTCGTCGAGGCGATGGAAGTACTTCTCTCCCAGTCCCGCGACGACCTTCCAGTTGAGCGAGTGGACGTCCGGTCTCTGCGGCACGCGCAGGTCCACGATCGACCCGGCAGAGCCGTAGGCCCACGCGCAGTCGAGGAGGCACGAGAAGTGCTCGTCGGGCAATCCTTCGACCGTTCCCGCGAGCACCGGGTTCGACTTGTCCTCCACGTTCCAGACGTCGAGGCCCTGCGTCGCGAGCCCGTTCAGGAGGAGAAGGTCGCCGCCCGTGGAGATGAGCTCGCCGTGCACGAGCCGGTTCGACACGCGCGTCGCGAGGAGCTCGGGCGCGCCGGGGACCTCGACGTCGTAGATCGCAAGCGAGGTCAGCGTCGCGACGTAGAGGTATCCGTCCTCGAGCACGGCGCCCCTTATGGGCCCTCCAACAACGAAGATGCCCTCCAGCGTCACGTTCGAAGACGGCTGGGCCGGGGCCTCGGCGGAAGAGGGTGTGGCGAGGCCGAGCACGACCAGCACCATCGCCCCGAACCGCCGCACGCCCATACGTACACGATTCGACCCGACCTCCGGTCGTCCTCGTGGCCGAACGCGGCCGCGCCCGCCTAGGGTTGGTCGATCGTGGCAACGGGGAGCGGACCGAGCACGACCGTGGAG
>DATADL010000315.1:0-9144 GCA_036258555.1 Actinomycetota bacterium
CGCGTCGCGATCGATCTAGACGGCTACCAGCAGAACGTCCGGTCGCTGCGGGACGAGCTGCACCGCATCCGGGCGGACCAGGCGGAGGCCGTCTGACGGATACTGGCGGCATGAGAAAACTGCTTGCCGCCACCGTTCTCGCCGCCTCGCTCGTCCCCGGCCCCGCCTCGGCGGAGGAGCGCGTCTTCGAGCTCCACCTGAAACGCCACCACCGTCCGGGCGCGCCGGTAATCGCGGTGGTGCAGAACGTCTCGGATACGGGCCAACGGATCGGGCCCACGTGGACGATCACGCATGCGAAGAGCGGCGAGGTCGTCGCCCAGAACCACTGGACGAGGCGCGAGCGCCGGCTGGCGCCGGGCGAGACCGCCGTGTGGGAGTGGGACCAGCGCGAAGGCTCGTACAGCAGCGAGCCGTCGCCTCCGGGCGAGGACGAAGAGCGCGTTCGTCCCGGGGGGTACGTGCTCACCGCCGACGAGGAGGACCCCCGCCTCACGCGCCGCTTCCAGATCGGACGCTTCTTCACCCTCGGCTTCGAGGGCCGCGACGACACGTTCGTCGTGTTCTCGAACGAGCGCCGGGCGATCCGCGCCATGCGCGCGGAGGCCCGGGCCGAGGACAAGACGCTGATCGTCTCGGGGATCGTCCGCGGCCGTGCGCCCTACAACCGGGAGTGGTCGTACTCGATGGGGCCGGGGTCGATCGTGCTCGGCGAGGTCTTCGTCGAGGTCTGCGACGCGAGCCCCCGCTACGTCGAGCGACGTCGCAAGAGCTGGCTCGGCGAGCGCTGGTGCCCCTGGTCGTCGTACGTGGTGAAGACCGGACGCTGAGATGCGCTGTCCCTACTGCGGCGTCGGCGAGGACAAGGTCGTCGACTCCCGGCTCGCCGAGGAGGGACGGGTGATCCGGCGGCGGCGCGAGTGCCTGGGATGCAGCCGCCGCTACACGACGTTCGAGAGGGCCGAGGAGGTGCCCCTCCTCGTCGTCAAGCGCAACGGGGACGAGGAGCCGTTCGACCGCGCGAAGGTGGTCGAGGGGATCCGGCGCGCGTGCAAGAACCGTCCCGTGAGCGCGGCGGCGATCGACGAGCTCGTCGACGACGTCGAGGACTCCATGCGCGCGTCGGGCGAGCGTCCGGTCCCCACGTCCGCCATCGGGCGTGAAGTGCTCGAGCGCCTGCGCGACCTAGACGAGGTCGCGTACCTGCGCTTCGCCTCGGTCTACAAGGACTTCCAGGAGCTGACCGACTTCGAGCGGGAGCTGGGGCTGCTGCTGAAGAAGTCGCCGCCGAAGCCGCATTCCGGATGAAGCTCCCCGTGCGCCGGCTCGTCCCGCCGGGGCACGCGGGGTTCGTGCACGCACGGTCGGGGCGCGCGCTGCGCGAGGGGCTCGCGCTCGCGAACGCCCCCGGGCTGATCGACTCCGGCTACCGCGGCGTGATCAAGGTGATCGTCGTGAACCTGGACCCGCCGACGTAGTGCACGTCGCGCGCGGCGACAAGATCGCGCAGCTGGTCGTCCAGCCCGTCGTCTCGGTCGAGCCGTCGAGGTGGACGAGCTAGAGGCCACCGAGAGGGGCGCGGGCGGCTTCGGCAGCACCGGCCGGTAGGGACTAGGCGACCTCCGCTCGGGCGCACTCCAGGTCGCCGGGCTCTGCACCGGAGATCCTCGTCACGCTTTCTCGAAGTCGTAGTAGCGGAGATATTGCCCCGCGAAGGGGGCCGCGCCTCGGGACGCTTCGCGAAGTCGTCGTCGGCGCCGGGTGGCGCCTTGACTTGCTTGTTCGGTCTGTGTAACGTCCGCGGTTGCGAGTGTCCACACTCTTGATCATCCAACTCGGGGGAGGGCGGCTCGATGGGCGGACCAGGCACGCGCGCGGTATCCCGGCGCGATCTCCTCAAGGGCGCAGGGCTCGGAGCCGGAGCGGTGATCGTCACCCGTGCTGCAGCGGGTGCAAGTGACCCCGGCGATCCACTGCCGCTGTTCACCGGCTACGTCGAAGCGGTAGAGCACCCCCGCGCCGCGGTCGTCGCCGCCCACGAGCACGGCTCCGTGCGCGTCGACTTCACGCCGCAGGCGGTCTTCGTGCGCGACGGGGAGGTTCCCATCAACGCGTTCGAGGTGGGCGACCATGTCGCGGTGACCGGTACGTGGAACGGCGACGGAGCGACCGGCGACGGCATGGAGGTTCTGTATGAGCTCCGAGAGGGCCGGATCAACGCACGGTCGCAGGATCGTCTCGACACGACGGCGGGTCCGATCCGGCTCATCGACAAGACGCAGCCGGAGGGGGGCCCCGACTCGACCGCGACGCCGGTCGAGGAGCTCGAGCCCGGCGACGTGGTGCGCGCGACGGGAAGGATCGATCCCGGCGCCGGCGAGTTCGTGGCTTTGCGGATCGGCGTCGTGCACGGATGACGCGTTAGAGGGCGCGGCGACTAAGGGCGGACACGAGTGGGCGGATTCGAACACGCGCAGGCCTTGGCGGGCGACCTGGTAGACGCGCTCGTGGGCGCGGAGGGGCAAGCCGTCACGAGGTGGTTCCTCGTCGCCATGTTCGGGGTCGCCGGGGTCACGAAGCTCCGCCGTCCGATGCTCGCCGCCATGGCTATGGTCGACTTCGGCGTAGTACGGCGGCCGCGCAGGGAGCTGGGCCTGGCGCTGGGTGCCGCCGAGGTGCTGGTGGCCCTTGCCGTCGCGATCCCGGTCACGTCCGGCGCGGGGCGTTGGGTCGCGGCAGGGCTCCTGTGGGCGTTCGTCGCGGTGACCGTACGGGCGCTCGCGACGAAACGCGACGTCGCCTGTTTCTGCCTGGGCGACCCCGACGCCCGCATCACGCACTGGAGTGGCGTTCGAACGGGAGGGCTCGCGCTTCTGGTCTCCCTCCAACTGGCGGAGCCGGGAACGGCCCCGTCGGCGCAGCCCACCGACGAGCTCATGTTCGCCGTCGCAGCCTGCGCTTGCTTCGCCATCGCCCTCGTCGCCGCACGCGTCCCCCGGCTCCTGAAGTGGAACGCCGGGACAGTCAACTTCGTAGAGGAGGAACCTGCATGAGCACCCCCGAGCTCGTGACCGTGGTCGTGGTCGCCCTGTGGCTGGCGGTCCTGTCGTTCGTCGTGCTGCTGCTCGTCCGGCAGCTAGGCCTCCTCACGGTGCTCGTCCGCCAGGGCGGGCCGCCCACCGTGATGGACTACGACGGGCTAGAGGTCGGGGAGAAGGTGCCCGACGACGTCCTCGCAACCCTGCCGCTCAACGGGAAGCCGAGCTACGTTCTGCTCCTGTCGACGACGTGCGGTCCCTGCCGGGAGCTCGCCGCCGACCTCAGCGGCACGGATCTCGGCGCGCCACTCATTGCGCTGATCTCCGGCTCCGACGAGCTGGCGGACGCGATGGTCGACATGCTCCCGAAGAACCTCCACGTCGTGCGCGACCCCGAGGCGACCGCCGTCGCGAAGTCGTTGCGCATCAACAGCTCCCCGTTCGCGCTGGAGCTCGAGACCGGAACGGTCACGGGCAAGAGCTACGTCAACACGAGAGACGACCTTCTTCGGCTGGTGAACGCGCGACAGGATCAGAAGGAGCTGGTGGCGCATGGGAATGGGTGAGATGACGAAGCTCGAGGACTCGATCCTCGCTCGGGTCCGTTTCGGGCGCAACCGGTTCCTGAAGCTCGCGGGCACGGGGCTCGCGGGACTTGCCGTCCAGGTGTTCGTTCCGAAACAGGCGCTGGCCGCGCACGGCAACATACCGCAGTATTGCTCGGGCTTCGGGGTCTGCCATTGTTGCAGCGGCACCGAGTGTTGCGAGAGCCGCTGCAGCTGGCCGTCGACCCCGCACACGCACTGCAGCTCGGGCGGGCAGTGCTGGAACGTGTGCACCGCGCCGAGCTGCTCCGAGCCATGCGCCTCTACGGGCACGCTATACCGCTGTTGCGACTGGCACTGTGGCGATTGCAACCAGGGCCACTGCATCTGCCGCGCCAACATCGGCACTTGCTGCAAGGGCCTCCTGTGCCCCAGTGACGGGTGATGCCGAGGAGAGACGGGGGGCCGTGGCACGCGTGATCGCCTCGGAGGCGCGACCCCGCGCCGCATTCCGCCCCGGCCGCGTCGCGTGGGGGGCGTGGACCGTCGTGGCCGCCGCGCTCGTCTACGCCGCCGGCGGCGCCGGCGTGGTCGCGCTGCTGATGACGGCGGCGGTGCTCGTGGCGGTCGCGCAACAGACGCTTCCCTGAGGACCGAACGCGGTCTTCGGGATCGCGAGCTCCGGCGTGCACCGGAACCAGGGAACGACTAGCTGGATCACGAAGGCCGTGCTCCACGCGCTGGCGGGGCTGACGGCGGGCGCGGCTGCGGGCGCCGCCCTGGGTCTCCTCGGGTCACGGCTCCCTCTCGACGTTCGCGCCGCGGCGGCGGCCGTCCTGGGCGTGACCGCCGTCGTCGTGGGCGCCGCCGAGCTGTGGAGCCCTCGGACGCGCGGCCCCCGGGGGCGCGACCGCGAGACGCCGCAGCGGTGGATGGACATGGGACCGCTGCGGTGGGCGGCGAGGAACGGCATCGCCCTCGGCCTCGGCTTCACGTCGCGCCTCGGCTTCTGGCTGTGGTTCGTCGTCCCCCTGACCGGGCTGCTGTCTGGCAGCCTGTGGGTCGGGGCGCTGGCCTACGGGCTCTACGGGTTCTCGCGCACCGCGCTGCCGGGAGCGGTGATGGCGGCCGCGATCGCGCGGCCGGGATGGGAGTACGACCTGTGGCTGCTGAGAAGGGGGATGCAGGCGCGCTCGCTGGCGGCCGGGAACCTCGTGCTGACGGGGGCGGCCGTCTCGGTCGGGGTCGGGTTGTAGGAGAATGGCCTCCGCCGGAGAATCTCCTCGGAGGGATGGTAAAGGCCCGTGTTACCGCGCGCTTCGTAGGACCGGCGACGGCCGCCCTGATGGTTGCCGCGTCCATCCTGCCGGCGCGCGCGGCGGCCCCGGTCGCACTCGCTCAGCCGACGCTTCCGTGCCCTCCCAAGGACGAGCGCCCCGACGACTATCCGGCCGTGACCCGGGCGGGCGTGATCGCGCTCGTGAAGGACTTCGTCCGCGCTTACAACGACGGCGACTTCGTCCGCCTCGAGGAGGTCTTCTCGCAGGAGGAGGACTTCCAGTGGTACTTCGTCCAGGACGAGAGGGTGAGGGAGGACGCGAAGCAGCGCCGGACCCTTCCTCCGTACTTCGTGCAGCGCCATCTGCTCGGCGACCGCCTCGAGGTTCTGAAGCTGTCCGTCCGGCGCGAGAGGAGCTGGCACGGGGGATACGACTTCTTCATCCGCTTGCGCCGGGACTCCGACGAGGCGCGCGCGCGAGGGATCTGGCACGGCAAGGGCACCGCCGACTGCGCGATCTCCGTGTGGAGCGTCGGCAAGGAATAGCCGGCCACGGCACGGACGCGAAGCAGGGGCCCGGAAAGGGCCCCTGACCTGCACTCCTTCACCGAGCGGGCGACCGGATTCGAACCGGCGACCCTCACCTTGGCAAGGTGATGCTCTACCACTGAGCCACGCCCGCAACGAGCCGCCAGTATACGACCCCGGGCGCCGGCGCCCCAGGGCTCCTCCGGACGTGCGATCCCTCCGACGGAACGGGTGACGGGAAGTCCGCCTCAGCGCGGAGGGGAATCCCGGCCTCCTGCACGAAGCGCTGCCGTTTATCGGGCCGGGCTCGCCCTGATCGCTCGGAGGTTGGACCGCCACGACTAGGCCGACACCGACGTTTCGTAGCGGCGCGACCTCGAGACGTTGGCTCGAGTCGTTCCGGCTCCGCATCTGCCTTCAGCCGGTCGGTGCCATTTGCGGCGTCTGCGCCTGAATCCACACCGACCGCGGGTTCGACGACGAGCTGTTCTCTAACTCCATGGGCTGCCAGGCTAGGCTCGTTCGTTCGCGGAGACGCCCGATTATTCTCCCGTTGTGCTCATCCACCGGGTGAGCGTAAACAGGATCGCACTTAGCGGCTAGGAGTTCTCCGCTGCGGGACTGCTTCGCGCTGAAAGATCCCCCACGTCGGCGAGCGGTTTATGCGCACGGGAACCCGCCACCACCCCCGCCGGCGGCTTGTGTCGGGCGACGACTGGAAGCGGAGGCTTCAGTCCGCCTGCGGTAGATCCCTTCGGGCTGCGACCTTGGCGGTAGAACCAAGGCCTTGATCGGAGCGTCTAATTTAGAAATGAGATGTCGCGTGGCGGGTGCCCTCTTCGTCGCCGTCTTGGCCAGCGGCTGCGGTGATGCGCGTTTAGATCACGCCCGGGACCAGGCCAGCTCGTCGCCAACGCCTGTAGCAACGGAGAAAGAGCGCGAGTACGTCGGGTTTCGGCCCCAGTTCTCGATGGAAGGAGGCAACGTTGTCATGCCTCTGACGTTCGTTGACGGCTCAGTCGCAACAGTCGTGGCCGATCCGGACTTGGGACTTCAGGACATGACAGTTTCGATCTACACGGCTGGCGGATTGGGTGGTGTGGATCGGACGATGAACTTCCGGTACGGGGAGCCTGCCGGCTTCGCTCACGAAGGTCCCCTGGAAACGTATGAGGGATACAACGGCCGCCCCGTGGAGGTTTGGAAGGGAACACCGGGAGACTGGGAGTGCCCGAACCTGGTGTTTCGTTTTGAGGACTGGTACGTGGGAGTTAGGACGTGTCAGCGCGAACTGAGTACGCATGAGAAGGAACTCTGGGCTCGTTCGCTGCGCGGCGATGTGACGAAAGAGGAGTTTCTGGTTCTTTCAGCGGAGCCACCACTGACTCTTCAGGAAACGGGAGGTCACGACGGGCCTGAACTCATTCTCGGAATGGATCGCGCCAATTGGGTGGAGTTCGAACCGGGGAAGTGCGATCCAGGAAAGATCCCCGATGAGGGGGACGTCCGAACAACGAGTGACGGTACGAGAGTGAGCTTCAGTCAGCTCGGGAACGGTGACAACTCCTTTGATTACGACTGGCTCGTGACTTGGTGTGAAGACGGCCTCATGACGGTGCAAATTGACCACGCTTACAAGCAGTTCGCTGAGGCGGCGGCTGAAGGGTTGAGACTCCGGGACGTTGTCCTGACCGAGTGACACGGCCTCCTTCCCGGCGGCTATTCAGCAGCGGAGCGTCGGTGTCGAACCGGGCGACGCGTTCGCGGAGCCGCACGATAATCCTGCTGTTGTGCTCGTCCACGGGCTGAGCCTAGACAGGATCCGATCGAGCGGTGAGGACGTCGCCAGCTCCAACAGCCACCTATTGGAGCCCCCTCGACAGATCCTCGCTGGGCTCGCGGCATGCAGTCTCGGGTGGAGGGTCGGGGCTTGCCCGATCAACGCCCATTGGGTGACAACCTTTTGAACCCGCCCCGCGTGTTGTTAGGTGAGATGGCGATTTCAAGCCAGGAGACCGGTGAGAGCTGGGGGGCAACCTTCGTGTCCGCGCGGGACCAGGAGCTGACCGCGCTCTTCGACGCTCACTTCTCCGAGCTGCGCGGGCTCGCTTTCGTGATCCTGGGCGACTCGCATCTTGCCGAAGAGGTAGTGATGGATGCGTTTGCCAACGTGTTCTCCTCGTGGACGCGGGTTCGCCGGTTCGACTGGCCGTACGGATATCTGCGGCGCGCGGTGGTGAACTCATGCCGCGGCACGATGCGGCGGAGGGCGCTAGAAGCGCGGATTCGCGCAAGAAGTGTCAAGGGCAGCGAGATAGACGACTCGGGATGGGACGCGGGCCGGTCCGACGTACGTCTTGACCTATGGGCGTTAGTCGGACGTCTGCCTGCAAGACAACGGCTCTGCATCGTACTTCGCTACCTCGAAGACATGCCCGAGGCCGAGATCGCGGAGACGCTGGAGTGTTCGATCGGCACCGTCAAGTCTCAGACAGCCCGCGCCCGGCGGTCTCTTCAGAAATGGCTTGCACAAGACCTGGAGGAAGCAACATGAGCAGAGACCTCGACCAACTCTTGTCCGAGACGCTGACGGGAATGCGCGATCGGCATGTTGCCGAGCACAGATTGACTGATGCCGCCCTGCGCGAAGGGATCGTCACCAGAGCCGGTCGTCGTCGTGCAACGAAAAGGGTGCGCGTCATGCTTGCCGGCACCGTAATGGCGGCAGGGCTTTTCGCATTTCCTACGGTTTTTCGCGACGGCGGGGTTACCTCGCGCTCGAGTGACTCGCTCTCGGGTTCTCTGATAGTCCCGGCGGGAGCGCCCAGCGAGTCCGCGAACCATGACCACACGTTCAGCCAGGCCAGGATCGAGCGGGAGAACCGGGAGACGCGGGAGTACGTCGCCTGCATGCGCGAGCGAGGATGGCCGCTGCCCGAACCAACCCCGTGGGAGGGTGCAGAACATCCTGGGCTTCTGGATCCCCCCCTCACTGATCCCGGGGCCGCGGATCAGTATTACCTCGACTCGGACGAGTGTGGACTTCGGTACTACGACGAGGACGACAACCTGCTCCCCTGAGGTCGCCAAGCCCGTATCCAGCCGTCAGTCGAACTGATCAGCCGCGCTACCGGCCTTTCTCGCCGCACAGCGCCAGGAACTCTTCGCGCGACGCAGGGTTCGTGCGAAGCAGCCCGTGCATCGTCGACGTCACCGTCGTCGATCCCGCTGCCTGGACCCCGCGGATCGTCATGCACTGGTGCTCCGCGCGAAGGACCACGCCGACGCCGCGCGGCTTCAGCTCCTCCGCGATCCAATCGGCGACCTGTTTCGTCAGGCGCTCCTGCACCTGCAGGTTGCGGGCGAAGTGCGCGACGACGCGTGCCAGCTTCGACAGGCCGACGATTCGCTCGCCGGGCAGGTACCCCACGTGCGCGATGCCCGAGAACGGCAGCAGGTGGTGCGCGCATAGGGACGTGAACCGGATGTCTCGGACGACGACCATCTCGTCGTAGCCGGCGTCGTTGGCGAACGTGGTGGGGTTGAAGGGGAGAGGGGTCGTCAGCTCCTCGTACATCCGGGCGAGCCGCTTCGGCGTGTCGGCCACGTCCTCACCGGTCAGGTCGACGCCGAGGGCGTCGAGCAGGTCCGCGGCCGCACGCTCGGCCCTCACGCGGTCGACGGACCGCCCGTGACCCTCTCCCGGCTGGAGGGCCGGCACGACGTCGATCACTTGTCCCACTGTCTTCCTCCT
>DATADL010000316.1:0-6304 GCA_036258555.1 Actinomycetota bacterium
GAGGTGGAAGGCGACGCTCTCCCAGCCGAAGTACTCCGGTGTCGACGTGTCCACGCACTACCTCGAGGCCGAGGACGGGACCCAGCTGTCGCTGACGCTGCACCTGCCGCAGGGCCTACCGAGCGGCGCAAGGATCCCGACCCTCATGCAGATGACGCCCTACCGCCCGCTCGACCAGGCCTTGGGCGGCTACACGGACTACGAGTTCTTCGTCTTGCGCGGCGCCGCGTACGTCGAGGCCGACGAGCGCGGGACCGGCGGGAGCGAGGGGTGCCTCGACTTCGGCGGGAGCGCGGACCGCTCGGACGCGAAGGTGTTCGCCGAGTGGATCCGCAGCCAGCCGTGGAGCAACGGGAAGATCGTCACCGACGGCGTGAGCCATCCCGGCATGGGATCGGTCGTCGCGCACGCCGCGATCCCGGGTCTCACCGGCGCGCTCACGCACGCGCCCGTCGTCTCGTACTACCAGGACGAGTGGCTGCAGGGGGCGAAGTTCGAGGACCAGTTCAACGGCCCCGCCTACCAGGGCATCGAGCTCGCGCCGCCGCTCCCGCCCGAGTTCGGCCAGCCCGAGGCCGCGACGGCGCAGGCCGCGACGTGCACCGGCAAGACGACGACGGACTACTCGACGTACGAGGGGCCGTTCACGGAGCTGTGGGCGGACCGCGACCTCTCGCGGCACACGCCGCGCGAGGAGAAGCCGATCTTGTTCACGCACGGGTTCGTGGACCTGAACGTGCATCCCGACCACACCCAGCTCTACTGGGACGCGCTCCCGGACGACTACCCGAAGTTCGCCGTACTCGGCTGGTGGTACCACGGGTACCCCGACATGCGGGATCACGCCGCGGCCGACTTCTCGTTCGTCAGGCACCGGTGGATGGACGCGCTGCTGTTCGGCACCGAGAACGGTCTGTGGGCGGAGCCGCGGGTGCTCGTCGAGGACTCGACCGGCGTGTGGCACGAGGGCCACGACTGGCCGCTCGAGCAGTCGCAGCACGTGACGATGGGAACGACCGAAGGCGCGCTCGTGCAGGGGTCGGGCGAGCCGGGCCAGGTCTCCTACGCCGACGAGCTGGGAGCCGAGCGCGGGTCGTGGACCGGCGCGCACGCGCTGTTCGAGACGAAGGCGCTGAAGAAGGACATGCTCGTCAACGGCGCGCCGAAGGTGCACCTCGCCGGGACCAGCTCCGAGCCGTCCACGAAGTGGGTCGCGTACCTGCTCGACGTGGCGCCCAACGGGTCGTGGGAGCGGATCAGCCACGGCTACGCGGACTCGCACAGCTGGAAGGCCGAGGACGAGTGGACCGAGATGGAGCCGGGCGACCGCTACCGCTGGACGCTGAACCTGATGCCGACCGCGGTGGTGGTGAAGAAGGGTCACAAGGTCGCGCTGTTGATAGCGAGCCAGGACTCGCGGCGCACGAACCAGGGCCAGTGCTTCTCCGACTACCGCGGGGGTTGCTACAACCCCTCGGGGATCCTCCCGGCCACAACCGCGGGCCAGGCGATCAACACGGTGTTCACCGGCAAGGGCGGGACGACCGTGGAGTGGGACTGGGCCGACCCGAGAAAGACGGCGAAAGCCCCGGCGAAGTAGCCCCTTTCCGGGCTGAACACGGTTTCCGGCCCGGCACCCGCCGCAAAGCCCGGTCAGGCCGGGTGCACCGCGCCCGAGGTGGTGACCGCGAACCCGAACCGGGCCGCCGAGATCCCGGCGCTCCTCAGCAGATAGCCGGCCGCGGGGATGAACGTTCGCACGTTCACGACACCGTGCGGCAGCGGGTCCACCGGTCCGATCATCGACACCAAGACGAGGTCCTCGCTCAGGCCACGGGCGTCGATCGTGACCGCGTAGCCCTTGATCGTCAGCGTGTCGCCCGAGACCCCGGCGAAACCCGCGTACGCGGGGTCGACCGTGATCGCCCCGTCGGCGCGCACGTCGAACCGGAAGTCGGCCAGCCTGTCCTCCGCGGGGATGAAGCCGTAGCCGGACGCGGGCACGAGTTGCAGCCAGTGCATCCGCTGCCGGGTCAGGCCCGTGGCTCCGACGACGGCGGGCCTCAGATCGTGCGACAGATTGGTGGCATCGAGCCCGACGGGGTGGCCGAGGACCGTCAGCTTCGTGCTGCCTCGGCCCTGGAGGAACCCGTCGAAGGCCTGGTCGTAGTCGATGGTTCCGGCCGCGGTCACCTCGAAGGTGAAGGCCGGAGGGCCGGTCGATTGAGAGAACCCGTACGTGCCCGCCGTTAAGGGGAGCTCGACGGTGTCCGAACCGTTTACAGGCTCGGTCGTTACGCCCGGGATCGAGAACCACGTATAGGTCAACCGCCCCGTGTAGATGCCGATGTCCGTGTAGTGGTTCAGGACGCCGATCGCGTCGACGTCCGGGGTCGCGCTGGACAGGTCGAGCCGAATCTCGAAGTCGGGACTTCGCACGTCCAGGTCGTCCCGCACCCGGATCAGCAGGAACGAGATCCGGACGAGGTCGGGCGACGCCGCGCTGGGATTCTGTGCCATCAGGTCCGGGATGGGCACTCCGAAGAGGGTCGCGTACGCGGAGCCGGTGATCGTCCCGTTTGCCATCACGTGCGGGTCGCGGGCGACGGGTGCGCCGCTCGGGTCCACGCCCTGGTCCCAGCGGACCGACACGCTGCGTACGCCGTCCGAGAACGACCAGTCACAGCTTTCCCAACCACCCGACGGCGCCGGCTGGTTCCCGTTGTGCTCGAACGCGATGACGTCGGACTTCGCGAGCAGCGCCGGAGTCACGGCATCGCCGGCGACGGCAGCGGCCAACGTCTCGGCGAGCCCGTCGGCGGGCACGGGCCGGAAGTCCCGGACCATGGCCGAGGTCTGGGCGTCGTTCAGCACGAACAGTCGTGCGTCCGGACGTCCGACGAGGTGGCCCGCCCCCTCGCTGCCACTCCCGGCCCAGGCCACGTCGATCCGCTTCATGCCCGGACCTCGATGCCGTCGATACGAAGCGTCGGGTTGTTCGGGGACACTGCGCCCGCGTGCCCCCCGATGACCTGGAAGGTGAGCTGGACGTGGCTCACGGCGCCGAGGTCGGGCGCGCCGCCGCCGAAATCACGAAACAGGAACTCGGCCGTGCCGCGCTGTACGAACGCGTTCGCTGCGTACATCGTCTGCGGTGTGAACAGGGCGACGGTCAGCTCCACGACGGACGCGGCGACTGCCCCCAGCTCCACGCAAATCCGGTCGGCGCCCCCTTCCCGCATGTTCAAACCCAGGCCGGGACCGGCCGTTCCGTCGCCGGCCCAGCCGTATCCAACCTCCACCACCGCGCCGTAGCGAGCGCCGACGGTGAGGGCGAGGCCGCCGTGCCCGACGTGCACCTGGGCACCGGCGCCTGGATCCGCACCGGGTGGATCCGCGCTCGAGCGCGTCATCCGGCGGCCGCCGCGCATCTCGCCGTCTTGGAACCTCGTAAGCGTGCTACCGCCTTCGACGAGGAACGAGTCGCGTCCCGTGCGGAAGTCGTCCATCAACAGAGCGCGGTCCCGGATCATGGCGACGTTGAGCTTCAGGTTCCCGGAGCCTCGCCACGCCATCGCAAACGCCCGCCCGTGCCGTTCCACGGTCGGGCCGGCATCGGACGACTCGGTCGCGAACACGCGCTTGGCGTATCCGGCAGTGCTGACGATGGGTGCCGCGAGGTTCAGGTTCGAGTCTCCTTCGCCCGTCCACGCGACGTGCAATCGCCCTCGGTGCGAGACGAGAGCCGGGGCGTGGTCGGTGGTGTCCGGCAGCACTGACTTCCGGGCGAGCGGACGTCCGGGGTTGACCTGGAGCACTGGGGGGTTCCCGACGCGCGCCAGGTCCACCCACGCCGCCGACAGGACCTCCCCGTCCGACGCCTTCCATGCCAGATGCAGCCGCCCTTCCGGAGTGTCCTCCACGGCCGGGGCGGCGCTCGAGAACTCCTTGAACGTGTGCTTCTGCGCCCACGTCCGGCCCCCGTCCTCGGAGATCAACAGGTTGAGGGCGTCGTCGTGCCCCGTCCACGCGAGGAAGAGATCCCCGCTCTCGCCCGTCACGGACGGCGCGTGCGGGCTGGTGTCGGAGAGGGTGACCTTGTTCGTCAGCCCGGCGATCGTCGGAGGGGACGGTTCGGTCCAGACCACCTCCGCGACGTTCAGCCTCCCCTCGCCGCCCGTCCATGCGAGGTGTACGTGACCGCCCCGCGCGGTGAGGGCCGGCCCGTGCTCCGACGTCTCGCCGGAGACGTGCCTGATCGGGAAGGTGGCTCCGCCGTCCACCGACAACGCAAGGTTCACGCGGCGGTCGGTCCCGGTCCACGCCAGGAAGAGGTTGTTCCCGACGGAACACAGAGCCGGGGCGAAGTCGCTCGCGTCGGGGAGCACTACTTTTTGCGCGAGGTCTCCGGGTGCCGGGAGCGCGGCGCTGTCCAGCCGCAGGGTTACGGCGCGGCCGCCGTCGTCGACGGACGCCACCTTCACGCGCAGCTCGGCGTCGGGGAGCGAGACCATCGCTGCGGGGCGGGCCGGCATTTCACCGATGAGCAACGACGTCCGGCGCCCCGTCGCGGTCGTCCGGTGCGCCAGAACCCATCCCGCGCTGGCTCCGACGCCCGAGGCCGCATCGGGGAGCCCCCGGTCCCATCCGTCGCGGATCCGGTATTCGAGGACCAGCCGGTCCTCGGTCAGACCGTCGGCGAAAAGAACCACCGGTGGTCCCGCCGAGCCCGGTGCCGGCGCTCCCTGGAGTGCCCGCACCGACGCGACCGTTCCGCCGGGGCGGGCGCGCAGGGGGGTGCCGACGTCTGCGCCGTGCCGCCCGAGGTCGAGCCATCCGCAGGCGAGCAGGGTCGGGGCGATCATCCCCGGACCGGTCTCGTTGAGCGACCGGATGTCGTGCGCGAGGGAGTACTCGGAACCGGGGGCGGCCATGTCGTGCTCGCCTCCGGCCGCGCAGCGCCCCTTCGTCGGGTATCCGTCGAAGAAGATCGAGCCGCAACGCTTGCAGAGCCGCCAGTCCGGCTGGCCGGGGCCGGGTGGGACGTCGCGCTCGAGCAGATGGTCGGTGCTCGTCGTCGTGTGCGTTCCACCGGCGGGACACACGCTCTGCGGCGTCTGCGGGCCGCGGAACAGCAGCAGACACCTCGAACACATACGCCAGTCCCGTTCTTCGGTGCTCGCCTCCGGCACGTCGTGCCGGAGGTAGAAGTCGTACCCCTGTGCACGGTGGCCCGTGCCGGCGATCGCGGCCCCCGGGCACGTCCCCTTGTTCATGGGGTCGCCGTCGAAGAACAAACCGAAGCACTGGTTGCAGAAGCGCCATTCGTTCGTGCCGAACTCCGCCGCGAAGTCGTGGTCCGGATCCGGGTCCATGAAGGAGAACTTGCCGCCCTCCGCGCCCATGACACAGAAGCGGTCGCCGTACTCGGCGGGCGCCGGTGGAAGGTCGAGGTTGGCGTGTTCGGCGCCGAACATGTGTCCGAGCTCATGCTGGTAGAGCGCCGGCGTCAGGTCCTGTGCACCGAGGTGGAGGTACGGCTTGCCCTCCGGGTGCCACGCGCCCAACCCTGCGTTGAACTGGTCGATGACCATGGCGATCCGGTCGAACTGCGAGAGATCGACACCCATGGCCTGCTCGACGTGGGGCCGGGCGATGTCGCCGAGGTTCCAGCCTGCCGAGTCCCACTCCGCGTCGCTTATCGGCAGCCGGAACCAATCGAAGACGCGGAACGCCAGCGCTTCTCGTCCGCCGGATTGCTCGTCCATGTACCCCGCGACGCGGACCGTGAGGTCGTGCACCCAGTCCCGGGTCAGGAACGTCACTCGCGGGAGGCTTCCCCCTCTGAGCAAAAGGACGGCAAGGCTCGCCACCGGCGCCTCCCCTGGGGTTGTAGGGACAAGGAATGTACGCCAGGCAATCCGCCGGTCACAAGGGGATGAGCGACGCCGAAGCACGACGGTCGTTTGCGTCCGGGCTAGCGCTCCAGGACCTCCATCGCCTTCAGCGCCAGCCAGATCTCCATCCGGTCCTCCGCGCTCGCAAGGTCGCGGCCCAGCAGCTCTTCCGCCTGCCGCACCCGGTAGCGCAGCGTGTGCCGGTGGATCGCAAGCGTCTCGGCCCCCGGCTCCCAGCGACCGCCCGACTCCATGAACGCACGCACCGACGCGACGAGGTCGGAAGAGCGCGCGCGGTCGCGGTCGATCAGCGGGCCCAGCACCGAGCGCACGAACCCCTCCAGCGCCTCGCGCGGCTGCCCGCCCAGCAGCACCGCATACGAGCCCAGGTCGCGCGGCGACGCGAC
>DATADL010000317.1:0-9976 GCA_036258555.1 Actinomycetota bacterium
GCTCAGATCGTCTTGCCCCCCAAGAGCCCGACGAGCGCTCCGAAGCCGAGCTTGAACGTCGTCAGCGTCATCTCGAGCACCTGCTTGGTCGTGTCGGTCTCGCGCGGGATCGTGAGCACGAGGCTGCCCACGAACGACAGGGCCGTGAACGCGACGACGACGAGGAGCACGACCTTGAAATCAGGGCTCAGCTCCCGCGTCGTCATGGGCCCGGAGCGCGACGGACGACGACGTCCGAACCATGCCGCTCGATAGTGACGGGCGTCCTCGGATGGCGAACGCTTTCCACGACCACCGCGCGTATCCAGCGCGACCGCCACAGCACGACCGCCGCGAGGGACAGGAGCGCCGCGTCGATGGCCAACGACACCCTGGGGTCCGCCACCACTCGAAAGCCGAGGGATTCGTCGGAACGCGGACCACGGGCTTGCCGGGACGGGGCCGCGGTCGATGCGGGGCGCGAGCCGCCCGCGATCGGTTGGTCACGCTCGGTGGCGTCGACGGGGGTGCCGGCGGGCACGAGCGAGAGGACGACGACGCCTTGTCGCGCGCTGCGTCGGAACTCCTGAGGCCCCCAGGTCGCCACGAGCTCGTACCGGCCGGCTTCCACGTCCGGAACGACGACTTGCTCGATGCTTTGAGGGTCGTGGGTCACACCGATGATGTGGAAGGAGCCATCGTCACCCAACAGCGACCACGCGACCTCGGGCTCGTCCGGCACGCCGCTCACCGTCCAGACCTCGCCGGGTCGCGCGCTCGTGGGCTCGACCGAGATCTGGGCGGCCGACGCAGACTGCGCAGGCAGGGCGGCGAGCGTCAGGGCTCCGCCAGCGATAACCCCGAAAAGCCTTGGCATCCCCGCCTCGCCCGCCGTGGTCGGTTCCTCAGACGACCTTACACGCCGATCGCCTACGGTCCCCGATCCCTCCCGCACGGCCGACGCCTCCAACGATCCCTGAGCGTCGGCCACTCCAGTGTCCCGGACGCGACAGGTTTGACAAACAGGGACCAATCTCTACAATCCCGGTCCAAGCAGTACAAGGTGGTCATCGGGCAGATCGCGGGCGCGGGCGGACAAGACAGGGGGGATGGATCTGATGAACACCACGAAAAGGAAGGTTCTGGGCGCGGTCCTCGCGGGGTCGAGCCTCATGTTGACAGCAGCAACGCCGGCCATGGCGTCGGAGCCACCGGTGGAGACCCAGCCGTGCCCCCCGGGTTACTACGGGGTGCAGGTCTACATCCAGCAGCCGAGCGGCGACCGCAAGCACACGATCTGCGTATTCGTCGGCTAGACAGGCGCTCTTGAAACGCCCGCGATCTGCCTGGTGGCCCGCCTCTTCGTTACGACTCGAACAGGGGGTACGAGAGATGTCACAGAAGCGCACCGAGACGAACCGCTCGGACGGGGAGGGCACACGGCCTCGGACGAGAGTGCGGCTGGCCTGTTTGCTTGCCGCGGTCATCGCTTCGGTCTCGAGCACGACTCTGCTGGCACCGCCGGCGCAGGCGTGTCACGGCGGAGGATCGCCGGCCACCATCTGCTGGTACGACGCCGTGTCGGGTTGCCATGTGCTTTGGGTCGAGTTCCAGATCCACTACGACTGGATCCAGACCGACGGCGTGGACTGCATCGTCTGACGTGGAGGCTCAGCGCGAAACCTCCGGATAGCGCGCGGCCCGGCGAACGCTCGAGGCTCGAGGACGCCCGTCGAGAGGACCGCCGCGGCGATGGACCCGATCAGTAGGCATACGAACCGCCGCGCGAGCGCCGCAAATTGGCCGGACTCCGCCAGGGAACCGGCGTGGCGGGGGCGAACGCTCTCTTCATGACACGATCTCGGATTGCACGCGCCCGGCGGGTCGCTCTCGCCACCGCCATCGTCTCCGCCCTCTGGATGGTCCCTCCCGCCGCGGCCGCCTCGCAGGACGACGCCGCCTCGGGGCGGGACGCGGGCAACACCTTCGAGGAGGCGACGCGCGTCAAGCCACGCGGCTACTACGTCGGCCGGCTCGACAACGCGGCCGGCGATACGCACGACTACTACAAGTTCTCGCTGCGCGAAGGGGGGTCGGTCTCGGTCCTGATCCAGCTCTCCGCCAACACGACCGACGAGATCACCCTGCTGGACCCCGACGGGAACATCGTCGACGTCGGCAAGCGATACCAGGGAAACAGCTTCACCGCGAGCGGGGCGTTCACGAGCGAGATCAACACCGTCCGCCTCGCCGTCCACCGCGCCGTCGTCGCGGGCGACTACAGGTTGCACCTGAAGAGCGAGGACAACGAGCTCGGCGAGTACGCGCTCTGCTTCATGAACTGCGAGACCCCACAGAAGGCGCCCATCCAGCTCATCTTCGGCGGGTCGCTGGAGACGCCCGACGCGCGCGTCCTCCTCGTTCCCCCGACGCACGGGGACCTCGGCAACCCGCTCGGGCCGACCGTCGTCGACTACCTCGACGCGACGCTCCGGGGCATGAACAAGTGGATCGAGGCGATGGACGCGTTCGCCAAGGACTACCCCCAGTTCTCCTACCTTAGGGAGATCGACTTCCACATCGAGGTCTTCGACGGCGCCCAGCCGGTCGACCCTGCCGGCTACGACGTGATCCTCGGGTACGTCGCCGCCGGCCCGGCGTTCCGCGGGATCGCCGGCGACACCGGGACGAAGGACACGGTGAACTCCATCCTGGAGCAGGTGGGCATCCGCGACCAGACGAGGTACAGCGGCCGGGTCATCGCGCTGAGCCTCTTCGGCTCGTCGCCGCGCGCCGGCCAGGTCATGTGGGACTTCCCGGAGGTCAACGACCTCGAGATCGTGACGACGCACGAGTTCGGTCACACCTTCGGCCTGGGCCACACCACGACCTGGCACCCGAAGCTCGGTCCCGACCTGATGAACAGCCCCGCGCCGTTCGTGTACGGCGACGGCTTCTCGGCGGGCGACGGCGGGGAGCGCACGAAGATGAAGTGCCTGACGAGCCTCGACCTCTACGGGATGGCGGTGCTCTACCGCTGGCTGCCGAGCGGCGAGTGGGAGGGCAGCTCGGGCGACGTGAGCCTTCCGAAGGGCATGCCGTACCGCTGGTACTGCTGACCGCCGACCTCTTCCCTTAGCCGGCCCGGAGCCCCCTTGGAGCCCTAGCGCGTCATCGCGCTCGCCGTGGGTTTACTTGTGCTTCTTTTTGGTACACTTTCTATACCTCCGTCGGCAGGGGCTCCCTAGGAGGAGGCACATGAGCACGGATCTCTTCTCGCTGGAAGGCCGCGTCGCGCTGGTCACCGGGGCGTCGCGAGGCATCGGACGTGCCATCGCGCTCGGCCTGGCCGCCGCGGGAGCCGACGTCGCGCTGGCTTCCCGATCGGAGGGCGATCTCGAATCGGTGGCCAAGGAGATCGCCGATCTCGGGCGCCGGTCGCTCGTCGTTCCCACCGACGTGGGCGACCGAGGACAGATCGAGCGGATGGTCCGGCGCTGCACAGAGGAGCTCGGCGGTCTCGACGTCCTCGTCAACAACGCCGGCGGATTCAACTTCCTCTCGCCCCTGGTGGACGTTCGTCCCGAGGGTTGGGACAAGATCCTGAACCTCAACCTGTCGTCCGTGTTCCACGCCACGCAGCTCGCCGCACGGCACATGCTCGCGTCCGGGCGGGGCTCCATCGTCAACATCGCGTCGGCGGCCGGTCGTCAAGGCGTTCCGCTGCTGTCCTCCTACTCCGCGGCAAAGGCCGGCGTGACGTTGCTGACGCAGGCGGCTGCGAAGGAGCTGGCCGAGTCGAACGTGAGGGTGAACGCCGTCGCGCCCGGCTTCGTCGCTACGCAGCTGACCGAAGCGGCCACCTCGGACCCGGCGACCCTCGAGATGCTCGAGGCGAGGATCCCGATGAGGCGCTTGGGTCGAGCAGAAGAGATAGTCGGCGCCGCGATCTTCCTCGCGTCCGACGCGGCGTCCTACGTCACGGGGACGACTCTCGTCGTCGACGGCGGCGCGACGGCCTGACGACGTCCGATGCCTATCACGAAGGCGGCGAGGGTCCATCGCATCCACGTGATCACCGGCTCGCTCCTGCTGTGGATGACTCTCGGCACGTACCTGGACGGCTGGGCTCACACCCACGTCGTCTCCACGGAGGAGAGCTTCCTCACTCCGTGGCACGGCGTCTTGTACTCCGGCTGGCTCGGAGCCGCAGCGTGGATCTACCTCCACCGCGATCTCCCCGGCTACCGGCTGGGCCTGAAGGGGGCGATCGCGTTCGGCCTGGGGGGCATCTTCGACTTCGCCTGGCACACCGCGTTCGGGATCGAGGTGGACATGGAGGCGCTGATCAGCCCTCCCCACCTGCTACTCGTCACCAGCCACCTGGTGATGATCGCAACCCCCTTGCTCGCCGCGTGGGGCTCGGAGATGCCGCGCCGGGTGGGATGGCGGGAGTTCACCCCGGCCGCGCTGTCGCTCGTCGCGGGCGTCGCTCTCGTGAGCTTCATCACGCCGTACGGATCACCGTTCAACGATCACGTGCCGAGCGTGGTGTTCGCCGAAGGAACCTTCGCCGCCGAGACGCGGTTCCGTCTCGCGCAGGAGGACGGGGTGCTGACCTTCTGGGTGTGTACCTTGATCTACGTCTTGCCCCTCCTGGCGGTGCTGCGACGATGGCGTCCGCCCTTCGGGACCGCGACGCTCGTGATCGGCCTGTCTGCGGTCGGTGTGATGGTCGTCGACCCGTTGTTGCTCGGCGCGCCCGTCCTTGCGCTTCCCGGGATCGCAGCAGGTCTCTTCGCCGACGTCCTCGTCGCCAAGCTCGATCCCGGCCCCGAACGCAGGAGGTCGTTGCTCGCGTTCGGTGCGCTGACGCCTCTCCCCATCGTCGCCCTGAGCCTGCTGGCGATCGAGCTCGAATGGGGGCTGGGCTGGGGTGTGAACTTCGTCACCGGCTCCATGGCGATCGCGTCCCTCGTCGGGGTCGGGTTGGCGCTCGCGCTGACGGTTCCCGAGCGAAGAGAGGTCGCGGCCTGAGGCTCGCGGCGCGAACCGTCACGACCCCGCCAGCCCTCGTCGCGCCATCCACGCGGCGATAGACCGCCCGATCGCCGGTCCCTGGTCCTCCTGGACGTAGTGGATGCCGGGGCCGACGTGCTCCACCTCGAGCGCCGAGACGTGGCTTCGGCACCACGCGACGAGCGGCTCGGTCATGACCGCGCCGGGATCGAACGTCAGGAGGAGCTTCGGCACGCTCGGGGACGCGCACAACCAGTCGCTGTACTCCTGGACGCGCCGGCACACGTCTTCCGGCTCGCCGTCCATCGGGAGATCACGGGGGAACGCAAGCATCGGGCGCCTGTCCTCTCGCTCCCGGAAGGGAGCCCGGTAGATCGCCATCTCCTCTTCCGCCAGCGTGCGCCGGATGCCGAACGGCACGAAGACCTCGACGAAGAAGTTGTCGTCGAGGATCATCTTCTCGCCCTCGGGGCCGCGGAACGCTTGGAAGATGGCACGCCCTTGCGGGGGAAACCCTTCGTCCCAGCTCATCGGGCGAACGATCGTCTCCATGAAGGCGATGCCGCGCACCCGATCGGGGTGGCGCGCCGCCCAGTCGAAACCGACCGCGCCCCCCCAATCGTGACCGACGAGCGTGACTCGTTCCAGCTCGAGCTCGTCGAACCATCCGTCCATGTAGCGGGCGTGGTCTTCGAACCTGTAGGCGATATCCGGCTTGCCGCTCCGGCCGAACCCGATCAGGTCCGGAGCGAGACACCGTCCGAGCTCTGACGTCTCGGGGATCACGTTGCGCCACAGGAACGACGAGGTCGGGTTGCCGTGCAGGAAGACGACGGGGTCACCGCTCCCGGCCTCGTCGTAGTGGATCGTCGAGTCCAGGACGCTTGTCTCGGGCACTACGTGCTCACCCGGGTTCCCTCGTCACGCGCGTAGCCACAGCGGTGCGGGGAACCGATAGCCCAACCTGAGGACGAGCGGCGCACCCTTCAGGAACACCTCGTCCTCGTAGACCTCGAACCCGAACGCGTCGGCGAGCCGGCCGAAGACGTTCCACAGCGCAGCCACGTAGAAGACGTGTTCGATCGCGAGGTCGCTGAGGCCCGCCTCGCGCGCGGCGTCGACGTCGTCGACCGAGAGGTCCTCGGGCCGGAGCGTGAACCCCTCGATCAAGCGGAGCGCGGCCTGCAAGGCCGGGCCCACCGGCGCGCGGCTCCCCTGCTCGAGCACGGACTCGACCAACGACGGATCGTCGAGCGCGATCGACGCGACCGCGCCGTGGGCTTTCGTTCAGTGGGGGCATTGGTTCAGACGCGACGTGTAGGAGGCGAAGAGCTCGCGCTCGCCCGCGGACCAGGGTGACGGGCCGCGCAGGACCTCGTGGGCGATCGACGCGAACCGCCGCCCGAAGAACTCCGGCCGGTACATCAGGGTCTTGAGATAGTCCGGGGCGCGCCCGCGCAGCATCGACAGGAAGAGGCGGGCGCGGCCCCTGTGCCCACGATCGAGGACCGACAGCCGCATCAGCCCCTTACCTCGTCCACCAACCGCTGCGCGTGCTCCAACCGGAACATGCCCTCGCCCAGGGCGAGGGCAACGGTGAGCTCGAAGATCTCGTCGTCGGACCAGCCGGCCGCCCTGAGGCTCTCCACGTCCCGGTCGACGACCTTGTAAGCGTGACGACGGACCTTCTGCGCGTAATCGTGCGCGGCCGCAGGCACGGGTGCTCCCGACGCCGCCGCACGCCGCACCCGAACGGGCGACTGCCCCGGGCCCTCGGCGACTCGGTCCCGGAGCTCGCGTAGCCGAGCGACGACGCCGGGCCGCGACGTCATGGCGTCGATGCCGGCGGGGTCCAAACCGGCTGGGGGCTCACGGTCCAAAGATCCTTCTTCACTTGCGGCTCACCCTAGGCGAGGAAAGTTTTCTTTGCAAACTGTTTGGTACTACTTCTATCCTCGGTACGCCCGGGTGTCGCCCCGGCCACGAAGTGGATCCGCCCGCAGACGAGCCTTCGGGCGGCCGCGGTTTAGGGTCGGTGTCGGCCAATAGACGGTCTCGCAAGGCGGAACGGGACATGGCGGGCGGACACATCAAGCGGGGCGGTCGGGTGTGGCGCCAGCGGGCCGACGGCGCCTGGGAGGTGTGGTCGCCGACCGCCCGCGCCTGGGAATCGAGCGCCTCGGGTCCACCACCGCCAGAGCCTCCCGAACCACGAGTTGCCGGGCCGCAGGAGCCGCCGGCCGCCCCGGAGCCGCCTCGATCCCGCGGGGAGACGAAGACGCTCACGCACGTTGTCGTGGGACTCGTGGCGGTGTGGATGTTGGGCGTCGTTTTTTGGCTTGCCGGGCGCGGGTGGCTCTTCGACAGAGACCCGACTCCTCCGGAGGCGCCGCAGCTCCCCACAGTCGCGTGTGGCGCCGCGAGCCCCCCTCCCGCTCGACAGATGCAATTCGAGCGGCCCCCGGAACGGACGCTCGATCCGGACGTGGACTACTGGGCGGTCCTCCGGACGTCGTGTGGGGACATGGAAGTCGATCTGCTGGAGGACACCGCCCCGAAAGCGGTCAACAACTTCGTCTTCCTGGCGCGGGCCGGGTTCTACGACGGCCTCGTGTGGCACCAGGTCAGTCCCGATTTCATCATCCAGACCGGGGACCCGAACGGGGTCAACGCGGCGCTGCCGGACGGCCCGGGCTACACGATCGAGGACGAGCTCCCGAAGAGCCGCAGAGCGTATGTCTTCGGCGCCATGGGATTCGCGAACGCCGGCACACCCGATTCGAGCGGCAGCCAGTTCTTCATCGTCGTCCACGATCTGCCGGGAGCTCTGGAAGGTAAGCCCACCCCGCTGAAGATAGAGCGCACTTACACCATCTTCGGTCGTGTCGCCAGGAAGTACTACGGATCGGTCCAGGAGATCGCCGAGCAACCCACGGCGGGAGGAACCGATCCTCTCGAGGCCGTCAGACCGCTGCTCCCCGTGTACGTGAACTCGATCGAGATCGTCGAACGCGCCTAGACCCAACCTCGCCTGGCTGCATGAGCGACGAGCTGGTCGCGGTTCGAGAGACCGAATCGATCCTGTAGCCGAACGAGCATCCGCGTCGCGGTCGCTCGGCTGACGACGAGACGCTTCGCGATCCGATCGAGCGGCGCGCCGTCCGCGGCCAGCTCGAGAAGCAGGAGCTCGTCCGGTGAGAGCCGCGGGTCGTCGACCGACGCACCCGTGAGAGCGTCGAACGCCACCTTCGAGAGCACGACCGCGCCGGCGAGGCTGAGGCTGACGGCGGCCGCAACCTGGGCGGGGTCGAGGTCCTTCGAGAGGTAGCCGACGGCGCCGGCGGCAAAGGAGGTGCGGACGTCGTCGGCGTCCTCGGAGACCGTCAGCATCAACACCCGGGTCGAGGGCGCGAGGGCGCGCAGGCGCCCGGCGAGCTCGATGCCGCCGATATGCGGCATCCGGACGTCGACGAGCATCACGTCGGGGGCCGCGCGGGCGGCGATCTCGAGTGCGTCGTCGGGGTTCGACGCCGCTTCGACGTGGAGCGACGAGCTATGTAGCTCGAGGAGCGCCCGCAACCCCTGCGCGTACGCGGGGTGGTCGTCGACGACCAGAACGCGCGTCTCGCCGGCGATCACCCGCGGCTCCCGCCCGGAGGGATCACTCCCCGCTTCCCCACGCGTCAAATGCCTCACACCCGTGCAACCCTCGCCTCAACCCGTCGGACTTATCGGTCAACTTCTCCGCGAAAAGGATCAATCCCGCCCCGGCGTGGAGGAGTGCGACCCTTCCCCTCAGAAGTAGGCACGACTGGGCGCATTAGAAGTAACCGCCGCGACGGCACCTGGGGCCGCGGCGGCCAAGGGGGCGGGTTTGAGGCGCGGGCTGTGCACGTTCTTGTTGACGTCGCTCTTCCTATGGGCGAACGGACTGACCCCGACCGGCGCCCAGGAAGGCGTCACGGCGCAGATCGCGCAATCCCTCGGTGATGCGACGGAACAGTCGTATCTCGCCGTCACCGACGCGACGGCGTTCACGCCCGAGGGCGGCTGGGCGGTGGCGGATGCACAGGGTTACGTACCCGAGCTGATCCACTATCAGACGGTCGATCCCACCGCCGGGGTGCTGGAGCTCGTCGAACGCCCGTTGCCCGGGACGCACCTTGCGGGAGCCTCGCTGGAGCCGGTCGCCCTGGACGACCTGGCGGCGTCGCTCGAGGAGACCGCCGGGGCGTGGACGACGGGATCCGTCGACGAGGCCTCCCTGTCCGTCAGCAGCCTCGAGACCTTTTCGGCCCTCGGTGGGTGGGCGCTGGTGACGACCTCGTCCGGCACCCGCGAGCTCCTCTACTACGGCTCGGCCGACGGGGACGACGGCGCGCTCACCGGCCTGGTGAGACCGGAACGCGAGGAGATCCCCGTGGGCTCCGCGATCGCGGCGGTGGACCCGGCGGACGTCTTCCCGATCGTCGTCGACCCCGAGCCCGTCGTGATCCCGTCGGACGTGATCCCTCCGACGACGATCGACCCGGCCCCCGTCGGCGGGGTCAACCTGGAACCGTTGATCCCGGACCCGGCGCCGGTCGTCGTCGATCCGTCCCCCGTCGGTGGCTACGACTTGAGCGGCGTCGTAGGCGACCCCTCGCCGGTCACGGTAGACCCCCCGCCGGTCGGGGGGATCGACCTCGATCCCCTGATACCGGACCCCGCCCCCGTGGGGACCGATCCCCCGCCCGTGGGGGGCAACAACCTGGGCGGGCTCATCGGCGATCCCTCGCCCATCACGGTGGACCCGCCCAACCCGTGCACGCTCGCGGCCAACACCGCGGTGTGCCAGCCGGTCGTGGTCGCGACCGATCCCCCGCCCGTGGGGGGCAACAACCTGGGCGGGCTCATCGGCGATCCCTCGCCCATCACGGTGGACCCGCCCAACCCGTGCACGCTCGCGGCCAACACCGCGGTGTGCCAGCCGGTCGTG
>DATADL010000318.1:0-15724 GCA_036258555.1 Actinomycetota bacterium
GCAGGTGTTCCTCGAGCTCGTGGGCGCCGAGAGCGAGCCGAAGACCTTCCGGCTTCCGCGCGAGTTCTGCGTCGACCAGACGAACGGGCTGCACGCGGAGATCAAGGCGTGGCTGGGCCCGGACGCCCTCGCCTCGCTGTAACGCCGCCTCCACTACTCTGCACGGATGCTGCAGCTGATCGACGCGCGCGAACAGTCCACGCCCGCGCACATCCCGCGGCCCCGGCCCGTAGTGGGTGGGGCGGGGAGCGAGTCTCCCGCCGACGTCGTCAAGTCGATCGTCGACGACGTCCGGCTGCGCGGCGACGACGCCCTGATCGAGCACACGCGCCGGCTGGACGGCGCGGACCTGGCCCCCGACCGCATCCGGGTCGACCCTGCGCTGATAGAGAAGACGCGGGCGCTCGTCCGCCCGGAGCTCCTCGACGCGCTCGAGGTGATGGCCGCGCGGCTTCGCACCACGTGCGAGCGGCAGCTGCCGCAGACCTGGATGGAGACCGGCCTCAACGACGTGGTGGGCGAGATCGTGCGGCCGCTGCGGCGTGCGGGCGTCTACGTGCCGGGGGGCCGGGCGGCCTATCCGTCGAGCGTGATCATGGGCGTCGTCCCCGCTCAGGTCGCGGGCGTGACGGGGATCGCGGTGTGCTCGCCTCCGGGTCCCGGCGGCGAGATCGCCGAGGCGACGCTCGCGGCGTGCGCCGTCGCGGGGATAGACGAGGTCTACAGGATGGGCGGCGCCCAGGCGATCGCGGCGCTCGCGTACGGGACCGCCTCTGTCCGCCCCGTCGAGAAGATCGTGGGGCCGGGCAACGTGTACGTCACGCTTGCGAAGAGGCTCGTGCGCGGCTGGGTGGGGACCGACTCCGAGGCCGGGCCGACGGAGCTTGCGATCGTCGCCGACGACTCGGTCGCGCCCGACGTGCTCGCGGCCGACCTCGTCGCGCAGGCGGAGCACGGCCCCCTCGGCTCGCACGTGCTCGTGACGTGGGTGCCCGAGGTCGCGGAACGCGTCATGGCGCTGCTCGAGCTCGAGATCGCGCGCCACCGCCGTCCCGACGACGTCGAGAACGCGCTGATCGAGGGGGGCGTCGCCGTGCGCGTGCGCGACGGCGCCCACGCCATCGAGACCGTGAACGCACACGCTCCCGAGCACCTGCAGCTCTGCTTCACGGGCGCCCTCGACGCGCTCGACGACGTCCGCAACGCCGGGTCGGTGTTCGTGGGTGCGTACTCGCCCGTCGCCGTCGGCGACTACGTGGGAGGGACGAACCACGTCCTGCCCAGCGGGGGCACGGCGCGGTGGGCGTCCGGGCTCGGCGCGACCGACTTCGTCAAGCGCATCTACGTCTCGGCGCTCGAGCCCGAGGCGCTCGAGCGACTCGCGCCGCACGTCGAGGCTCTGGCCGAGGCCGAGGGCCTCGCCGGGCACGCTCGTTCGGTGCGCGTGCGCCTGGAGCAGCGCCGGGGTCCGGGGCGGTAGGCCGTGCTGGGGCTTCGTCCGGACCTCGAAGACGTCGAGCCGTACGTGTCGCCGCAGCTCCGCGGCGTGCTGCGGATGAACACGAACGAGTCCCCGTACGGGCCGCCCGCGAGCGTCGTCGACGCGCTGACCGCTGCGGTACGCGACATGGAGCTCAACCGCTACCCCGATCGCGACGCGACCGAGCTGGTCTCCGCGCTTGCCGAGAGATGGGAGTGGCCGCGCGACGGCATCTGGATCGCGAACGGCTCGAACGAGGTCTTCATGCACGTGTTCCTCGCGTACGGGGGGCCGGGGCGGACCGCGCTGACGTTCGAGCCGACGTACAGCCTTCATTCGTTGATCCCGCGCCTCGCCCTGACCTCCGTGGAGCAGGCGCACCGCGACTACGCCTTCGAGATCGATGCCGACGCCGCGGTCGCGGAGATCGAGCGGCATCGGCCCGACGTCGTGATCGTGTGCTCGCCGAACAACCCGACCGGAGGCCGCACCCCGCTCCCGGTGGTCGAGCGCTTGCTCGACGCCGCCCCCGGGCTGGTCGTCGTCGACGAGGCGTACGCGGAGTTCGCGCCGCCGGACGCGAGCGCCGTCCCCCTCCTCCGCCGCCATCCCAACCTCGTAGTCGTGCGGACGTTCTCGAAGGCGTGGAGCCTCGCCGGCGTGCGCCTGGGGTACCTGCTCGCGGCCCCCGACCTCGTCCGGGCCATGTCGGTCGTGAGGTTGCCGTACCACCTGTCGACGCTGTCGCAGGCGGTCGGGCTGGCGGCGTTGGGCGCGGAGGCGGAAACGCTCGCGAACGTGCAGAAGATCGTGCGGGAGCGCGAGCGCGTGGTCGCAGAGCTCGAGCGCCTGCCGAAGGGGCACGTCAGGACGGCGCCTTCGGACGCGAACTTCGTCCTGTTCCGAACGGAGGTCTCCGACGGCGACCTGATGCGCCGGTGCCTCCTGGAAGAGGCCGTGCTGGTGCGGTCGTATTCGACGCCGGCGTTGCGAGAGTGGAACAGGGTGACGATCGGGTTGCCCGAGGACAACGACCTGTTCCTTCGATCGCTGAGGACGGTCCTGGAATGACCGCGCGCCGCGGCTCGGTCACGCGGGAGACGAAGGAGACGTCCGTGTCGGTGACGGTCGACCTCGAGGGAGACGACGTCGAGGTCGCGACGGGCGTCCCGTTCTTCGACCACATGCTCGACCAGGTCGGCCGCCACGCACGCATCGGTTTGCGCGTGGAGGCGCGCGGGGACCTCGAGATCGACGCGCACCACACGGTCGAGGACACCGGGATCTGCATCGGCGAGGCCCTGTCGCAGGCCCTGGGCGACAAGCGGGGGATCGCGCGCTACGGGGACGCGCTGGTGCCCATGGAGGAGGCTCTGGCACAGGTGGCGCTCGACCTCTCGGGGCGGCCGTTGCTCGTCTACGACGCGTCCATGCCGGCCGAGAGCGTCGGTCAGTACGACGTGGGGCTCACGGAGGAGTTCCTGCAGGCGCTGTGCCGCAGCGGCGGGATCAACATGCACGTGCGGCTGCTAGCCGGACGCAACGCCCACCACGCGACCGAGGCGATCTTCAAGTCGCTCGCGCGGGCCCTCGCCGCCGCCGTCGCCGTCGATCCCACGGCCGGCATCCCGTCGACGAAGGGGACGCTCGCCTGAAGGTCGCACTGGTCGACCACGGGATGGGCAACCTCAGGAGCGTCGCGAAGGCGCTCGAGGCGGCCGGCGCGCGGGTGTCGCTCACCGGCGACCCGGACGAGGCGCGGCCGGCCGACGGGCTGTGCGTCCCCGGCCAGGGCGTCTTCGGCCGGTGCATGACCGCGCTCGGGACGAGCGGGTTCGGCGACCTCGTGCGGGAGTGGACCGCGACCGGGAAGCCCTTCCTCGGGATCTGCCTCGGGATGCAGGTGCTGTTCGAGTGGAGCGAGGAGGGCGATGCGGCCGGGCTCGGGCTCCTGGAGGGCGAGGTGAGGAGGCTTCCCGACCGCGTGACGGTCCCGCACATCGGCTGGAACACCGTCGGCGACACCTATTACTACTTCGACCACTCCTTCGCGGCCTTCCCGCGCGACGAGTCGGTCGTCGACGGTTGGGCCGAGCACGGCGAGCGCTTCGCGGCCTCCGTGCGGACGGGGTCGATCCTCGGCGTGCAGTTCCACCCGGAGAAGTCGGGACGCGACGGGATCGCGCTGCTGCGGTCGTGGGTAGAGGAGGCGGCGTGAGCTTCACTGTGTTCCCGGCGGTCGACATCTCGCAGGGGCGGTGCGTGCGTCTGTTGCAGGGACGCTTCGGCACCGAGACCGTCTACTCCGACGACCCCGTCGACGTCGCGCTCGGGTTCTGCGCCGCCGGGGCGCGGTGGCTCCACATCGTCGACCTCGACGGCGCGAAGACCGGGGTGCGCGCCAACCGCGAGCTCGTGCTCGAGGTCGTCAGGCGCGCTGCGTGCCCGGTCCAGGCGGGAGGCGGGATGAGGACGCTCGACGACGTCGAGGAGGTGATCGCGGCCGGGGCCAACCGCGCCGTGCTGGGGACGGTCGCGCTCGAGGACCCGGACGCCGCCGCCCGCGCCTGCAAGACGTACGGCGAGCGGATCGCGGTCTCGCTCGACGCCCGCGGCGGTGAGCTGGCCACGCACGGGTGGACGGTGGGGTCGGGCGTGCCCGTGCTCGACGCGGTTGCCGCCTTCGAGGAGGCCGGCGTCTCCCTCTTCATCTACACGGACGTGACGCGCGACGGGACGATGACGGGCCCCGACGTCGACGGCCTGCGCAGGTTGACCGGGGCGACGAAGCTTCCCGTGGTCGCCTCGGGCGGGATCTCGTCGCTGGAGGACCTCCGCACGGTGGCCCGGCTGCGCCCGGAAGGCGTGTCGGGCGCGGTGGTGGGGCGGGCCCTGTACGAGGGCAAGTTCGGAGTAGGAGAGGCGAACTACGCGGCGGACGAGGCCGCCGCCGGGAGAGCCGAGCCGCCGCTGCGCGAGCGCTGATCCCTAGATAGCGACCGCGAGATATTCGGCCGAGCTCGTGGGGGCAGGGATCGGCAGCCCGTCTTCGCGCAGCCCCTTGAGGTGTGCGGTCATCGCGTCCTTCATGAGGTCGATGGTCTCGTCGCGCGTGTCTCCCGCTGCGACACACCCGGGAACATCAGGCGAGTAAGCCGAGAAGTTCTCGCCTGCCTCTTCGATGATCACGAGGTACTCGCTCATCCGTTCTCCTTCAGCTTTCCCACGCACGTAGCTGTGCTTGTCTCAGAATACTCGCGAGCGTCTTCTTGGCGAGGTTGGCTCCGAACCTAGCGATCCCGTGTGACGGAAAGGCCCGGCTAACCTCGCTCGATGCTCGCCAAGCGCGTCATCCCCTGCCTCGACGTCGATGCCGGGCGCGTCGTCAAGGGCGTCCGGTTCCGCGACCTCCGGGACGCCGGCGATCCCGTCGAGCTCGCCGCGCGCTACGACTCCGAGGGCGCCGACGAGCTCGTCTACCTCGACATCACCGCTTCGAGCGAGGGCCGGGACCTCATCCTCGACGTCGCCGCGCGGACGGCCGAGACCCTGTTCATCCCTCTGACCGTCGGCGGCGGGGTCCGCAGCGTCGACGACGTGCGCCGCCTCCTGCGCGCGGGGGCGGACAAGGTCGCCGTCAACACCGCGGCCCTCGACGACCCGCTGCTCCTGCGCCGCGCGGCCGACGAGCTCGGCTCCCAGGCGATCGTCGTCGCCGTCGACGCCCGCCGCGACCGGGGCGCGCGTCGATGGACCGTCTTCGCGGAGGGCGGCCGCCGCGACACCGGGCGCGACGCGATCGCGTGGGCGGAGGAGGCGACCGCGCACGGGGCCGGCGAGATCCTGCTCACGTCCATGGACGCCGACGGCACGACCGGCGGCTACGACCTCGACCTCACCGAGGCAGTCGGCCGGGCGACGCCCGTCCCCGTCATCGCGTCCGGCGGCGCCGGGACGCCCGAGCACCTCGCCGACGCGGTCGACCCCGACGGGGGCGGGGCCGACGCCGCCCTCGCCGCCTCCGTCTTCCACTTCGGCACGTTCTCGATCGCCGATGCGAAGCGAGCGATCGCCCGGCGGGGCCTCCCCGTTAGGATCGCCGCCCGATGACCACCTACCTGATCTACGACGACGCCCTGCGGAGCCCGGAGCTGCGGCACGAGATCGCCGAGCCCATCGGGGACCCGCTCGTGTTCATCGAGCACGACGGCAAGCGCATCGCCGTCGCCGGCGTGTTCGAGGCCCCCATGCTCGCGACCCGCGAGGACGTGATCGACGAGGTCTGGGACTTCGAGATGCTCGGGCGCAACGAGCTCGTGAAGGACGAGGGGTTCCCGGAGATCCACATCGGGCCCGAGATCGTCGCCCGGGCGCTCCGGCGAGTCGGCGCCGACAAGGTGTGCGTGCCCGCTACCTTCTGGGCGCTCGCCGCCGACTACCTGCGCGACAAGGGGGTCGACGTCGTGGTCGACCCCGACGAGTGGGCGCGCCGCCGTCGCCGCAAGACGCCGTGGGAGCTGGAGGGGATCGAGCGCGCCCAGCGCGGTACCGAGACCGCGATGCTGACCGCGGCGCGGATGCTGCGAGAGGCCGAGCCGGCGAGCGAGAACCGGCTCCGCTTCGAGGGCGAGATCCTGACGGCGGAGTGGATCCGCGAGGCGATGAGCGCGGAGCTGCTCGCCCAGGGGGCCGAGAGCGAGGAGATCCTCGTCCACTCGGGCGACGCGTGCCTCGGCGGGCACGACCCGGGGCGCGGCCCGATCCTCCAGGACACGACGTGCATCGTCGACTGCTTCCCGCGCGACCGCCGGTCCGGCGCCTACACGGACATGACGCGTACGTTCGTCCCCGGAACGCCGTCGGACGACGTCGTCAAGCTCCACGGCCACGTGAGGAAGGCGCTCCACATCGCGTACGAGTCCGTGAGGCCCGGCTCGACCGACGCGCACCGCAACGTCGCCGAGTACTTCCACTCGCAGGGCTTCCCGACGCTGGACCACCACGAAGGGCCGGGTTACCCGACCTCCGGCTTCGTCCACAGCCTCGGCCACGGCGTCGGTCTGCAGGTGCACGAGAGGCCGCGCGTCGGCCGCCGGCCCGAGGCGCTCGAGGTCGGCGACGTCGTCGCGATCGAGCCCGGGCTGTACTTCGAGGGCATCGGCGGCGTCCGGTTGGAGGACACCGTGCTCGTCACGGACGACGGGTTCGAGCACTTCACCGACCCGTTCCCCTACGACCTACAGCCCTGAGCGCGTGGGACCCGGCGACGTCGTCTACGACGATCGGGGGCTGGCTCCGGCGATCGTGCAGGACGCGGCGACCAAGGACGTCCTGATGCTGGCGTGGGTCGACGCGGAGGCGGTGCGGCGCACGCTCGACACGAAGACGACGTGGTTCTGGAGCAGGTCCCGGCGCGAGTACTGGAACAAGGGCGCGACCTCCGGGAACACCCAGAGGGTCGTCGAGGTGCGCTACGACTGCGACGCAGACGCGCTGCTGATGCTCGTGGAGCCGGCGGGGCCCGCCTGCCACACGGGCGAGCGCACCTGCTTCCACCGGAGCTTCTGACGCGGTGACCCACCGCCCCGACCGGGCCGAGTTCGCGCGGCTGCTGGAGGACCACGTCATCGTCCCCGTGTGGCGGGAGGTGCTCGCGGACGCGCTGACTCCCGTCGGCGCGTTCGTCCGGCTCGACCCCCGGCCCCACGGCTTCCTGCTGGAGAGCGTCGAGGGCGGTGAGCGCTGGGCGCGGCACTCGTTCATCGGCGGGGACGCGTTCGGCGTCGTCACGGCCAAGGACGGGACGGTCTCGCTGGAGGGCGACGCCCCGGTCGCCCCGGAGGACGGGGAGTCCCCGCTCGCCTACGTCGGCAGGCTGCTCGCGGCGTGCCGCGCCCCGGTGCTCGAAGGGCTCCCGCCGCTGCACGGGGGCGCGGTCGGCTTCCTCGGGTACGACTGCGTGCGCGAGCTCGAGCGCCTCCCCGACGCGCCCGAGGACGACCTGGGGCTGCCGGATCTCGCGCTGCTGCTGACGCGCACGTTCGTCGTGTTCGACCACCTCTTGCAGAAGGCGTTCGCGATCACGAACGTGATGCGGTCGGACGTCGATCCCGGGTCGCTCTACGACGACGCCGTGGCGCGCTGCGACGCGGTCGTGGAGGCGTTCTCCGCGCCGCTGGCCTCGCCGGCGGCCGAGCTGGACTTCAGCGCCCCCGGCGACGCGGTCGCCGCCGTGGGCGACGAGGAGTTCCGCGGATGGGTGGCGACGGCGCGGGAGCACATCTACGCGGGGGACGTCTTCCAGGTCGTCCCGTCGCGACGGTTCGAGGCACCGCTGAAGGGCTCGTCGTTCGACGCGTACCGCGCCCTGCGCGCGCTGAACCCGAGCCCGTACATGTACTTCCTGCGCTTCGGTGACGACTTCGAGATCGCCGGGTCGTCGCCCGAGCCGCTCGTCCGCGTCACGGGCGACCGGATCGAGACGCGGCCGATCGCCGGCACCCGCGGCAGGGGCGCGACGAGGGCCGAGGACGAGGAGCTGGAGCGCGACCTGCTCGCCGACGAGAAGGAGCGCGCCGAGCACGTGATGCTCGTCGACCTCGCGCGCAACGACGTCGGGCGCGTCGCTCGGTACGGGTCGGTCGAGGTCGAGGAGCTGATGGTCGTCGAGCGGTATTCGCACGTGATGCACATCGTGTCGAGCGTGACCGGTGTCCTTCGTCCGGACCGGACCCCCTTCGACGCGCTGCTCGCGTGCTTCCCCGCAGGGACCGTCTCCGGCGCCCCGAAGGTCCGAGCGATGGAGATCATCGACTCCCTGGAGAAGACGAGACGCGGCCCCTATGCGGGCGTCGTCGGGTACTTCGACTTCTCGGGGAACCTCGACACGTGCATCACGATCCGCACGATCGTCGCGACCCGCGGCCGCGCCTACGTGCAGGCCGGCGCGGGGATCGTGGCGGACTCGGACCCGGCGGCGGAGGCCGAGGAGACCCGGCGCAAGGCAGAGGCTTTGCTGCGGGCGGTCGTCGCCGCAGAACGGCTCTAGTACGCCTCGAGCGTCTCCGTCTGCGCCGCGGTGATGTTCAGGTGGACGGCTCCTTCGGTGAGCCGGTCGATCGCGCTCGCCGGGACGAACCTCTGGCCCTCGAACAGGCCCGGGCGGAACGTGACGCCCGAGAAGATGTCCTTCTGCTCGTCGGCGACGACGGTGGCGACGCGCCCGACCTCCTCGCCGTCGCTGGCGAGGATCGGCGTGCCCTCGTCGAGAGCGAGCCAGGCGATGGGGGCGTCGGACGAAGTCATGCGGGGAGTGTAGTGGCGCGGGCTCGCCTAGATTCCCCTCCGTGACCCGGACGATCCCGTTGCTGCTAGCGCTGACGCTGTGCGCCGCGTGCTCGACCCTGCCCGAAGGCCAGAGATCGAACGAGCCCGCGACCGGACCGCCGCAGGTACGGGCCGAGACGATCGCGGAGCACGCGCGGCAGTTCGACGAAGAGGAGCCGGACCGGCCGGCGGGGTCGCAGGACGAGCTGGCGGCGTCCGTCTACATCGTCGCGCACCTGACCGATGCCGGCTACGTGTCGCGCCTCGACGCCGTCCCCGTCGAGGACCTCGTCCGCTCCACGAACGTCGTCGCGCTGCCGCCGAGCGGGGAGGAGCCCGAGGCCCTCGTGGTCGTCGCGTACGACACCGGGCAGGGCTCGGCCCCCGGGGGCCACTCGATCGGCGTCTGGCTCGAGGTCGCCCGTGCGCTGCGCGCCGTGGAAGAGCTGCATTCCGTCCAGTTCGTCGCGCTGGGGGCCGAGCACGCGACCGTCGAAGGGGGCCGGCTCGGCTCCCGGCGGCTCGCCCAGCAGCTCGAGGACGACGGCGGCTCGCCTCCGGTCTTCGTGATCCAGGACCTCGACGACGGCGGCGCGGCGGTCTCGGTCGACGGAGCGGCCGCGGCGGCGCTGACGAGAGAGGCGCGCGCCCTCGGGCTACGGGCGCGCTCCGGCGCGGCCTTCGACGCAGGGCCCGGTGAGGTCTTCACGGCGGCAGGGCTGGACACGACGGTCGTCGGCGGCGACGCGGAGGCCGCCGGTCGGGTGCTGCTCGCGTATTTGGCCACGCTTTAGGGTCGGCGCATGTCCTTTCTCGACGACCTCGTCGCGGGCGCGCACGCGCGCGTCGCGGCCGGGAAACGGGCTCTGACCGACGACGTGCTCGAGCAACGCCTCGCGGCCGTCGCCCCCGCACGCTCGTTGGAGGCAGCGCTCGCCGCGCCCGGGATGTCGCTCGTCGCCGAGATCAAGCGGGCCTCGCCCTTGAAGGGCCCCCTCGACCTCGACCTCGACGCCGGCCGGCTCGCGCGCGCGTACGCCGACGCGGGCGCGAGCGCGATCTCGGTGCTGACGGAGCCGGACGGGTTCGAGGGCTCGCTCGAGGACCTCGAGGCCGCGCTGGGAGCCGGCGTGCCGGTGCTCCGCAAGGACTTCCTCGTGGATACGTGGCAGGTGATGGAGTCGCGGGCGGCCGGAGCCGACGCGGTGCTGCTGATCGTGCGCGTCGCAGGCGACGGGCTGCACGCGCTGCTCGCGGCGGCGCGGTCGCTGGGGATGGACGCGCTCGTCGAGGTCCACCACGAGCACGAGCTGGACGACGCGCTCGCAGCGGGGGCGACGCTGATCGGCGTCAACCACCGGGACCTGACGACGTTCGAGGTCGACCCCGAGCGGACGGCGAAGCTCGCGCCGCTGATCCCCCACGAGTGCACGGTCGTGGCGTTGTCCGGTGTGTCGACGAGACGCGAGGTCGAGGACCTCGAGGCCGCCGGGGCCGCGGCCGTGCTGGTGGGCGAGTCGCTCGTGACGTCGGAAGACCCCGCGGCGAGGATCCGGGAGCTCCTCGGCAGATGACCTCGGTCCGCGGCCGGTTCGGCGAGTTCGGCGGGCAGTACGTCCCGGAAGCGCTCATGCCCGCGCTCGACGAGCTCGAACGGGCCTGGGAGTCGGCCCGCGAGGACGCGTCGTTCCGCTCCCAGCTGCAGGCCCTGCTGGGCTCGATAGTCGGCCGTCCGACTCCGCTCTACGACGCGGCCCGCTTCTCGGAGCGGGCGGGCCGCCGCGTGCTGCTGAAGCGGGAGGACCTCGCGCACACCGGCGCGCACAAGATCAACAACACGATCGGCCAGGTGCTGCTTGCGTCCCGCATGGGGAAGACGAGGATCATCGCGGAGACGGGCGCCGGGCAGCACGGTGTCGCGACCGCGACCGCCGCCGCGTACTTCGGCCTTCCCTGCATCGTCTACATGGGCGCCACGGACGTAGCGCGGCAGAACCTCAACGTCGTCCGGATGGAGATGCTCGGCGCGACCGTCGTGCCGGTGGAGGCGGGCTCGGCGACGCTCAAGGACGCGATCAACGAGGCCCTGCGCGACTGGGTCACGAACGTCGAGTCGACCCACTACGTCATCGGCTCGGTCGTCGGCCCGCATCCGTACCCCGAGCTCGTCGCCTCGCTCCAGTCGGTGATCGGCGAGGAGGCGCGGCGCGACGTCCTGGCGCTGACCGGGGAGCTGCCCGGCGAGGTCGTCGCCTGCGTGGGAGGCGGATCGAACGCGATCGGTCTGTTCCGCGGCTTCTACCGCGACGAGGGCGTCGCGCTCACGGGTGTGGAGGCCGCGGGGGAGGGGCTCGACCGGCGTCACGGCGCGTCGATTACCCGCGGCGCCCCGGGGGTGCTGCACGGCGCGCGCAGCATGGTCCTGCAGGACGACCAGGGCCTGATCACCGAGCCGCACTCGATCTCCGCAGGCCTCGACTACCCGGGCGTGGGCCCCGAGCACGCGTGGCTAGCGGCGAGCGGCCGCGCGCGCTACGAGGCGGTGACCGACGAGGAGGCGCTGGCCGCCTTCCGGGCGCTGGCCGAGACCGAGGGCATCCTCCCGGCCCTCGAGCCGGCGCACGCGCTTGCATACGTCCTGCGGGGCGCGAGTGATGCGCGCGCGGGCCGCCTCGGCGGGACGCCCGAAGGAAACGGGGTCGTCCTCGTCGGCCTCTCGGGCCGCGGCGACAAGGACGTCGCCACGATCGCGTCTCTCGTATGACCGCGCTGCGCCGGCATCTCGACGGTCTCGTCCGCTCGGGTCGCAAGCTGTTGGTCCCCTACGTCGTGGCGGGCGTTCCCGATCGGGAGTCGTTCCCCGACGCGCTCGCCGCCGTGTCGGCCGAAGCGGACGCCGTCGAGCTCGGCCTCCCGTTCTCGGACCCGCTCATGGACGGGCCCGTGATCGCGGACGCGGCGCAGCGCGCGCTCCGGCTCGGGGTCGGTCCCGTCGACGCGTTGACGGAGGCGCCCTCGACCGACGGCCCCCCGCGGGTCGCGATGACGTACTACAACCCGATCCACCGCGTGGGCGAGGAAGCGTTCTGTGCACGCGCGGCCGCGGCGGGGATCTCCGGTCTCATCGTCCCGGACCTGCCGCTGGAGGAATCGGAGTCGCTGCGCCGCGCCGCGGACGCGCACGGCCTCGCGTGGATCCCGCTGGTCGCGCCGACGTCTCCTCCCGAGCGTGTGAAGGCGATCACGGCGACGTCGACGGGGTTCGTCTACGCGGTCTCGACGCTCGGGGTCACCGGGACCCGCGAGGAGCTGTCGGAGCGCGCGGCCCGCGTGGTGACCGCGTGCCGCGAGGCGACGGACGCGCCGGTCCTCGTCGGCATCGGCGTCTCGACCCCGGCCCATGCCGTCGAGGCGACCGCGTCGGCGGACGGCGTAGTGATCGGGACGGCGGTGGTGCGCCTGGTCCTCGAACAGGGAGCGGCCTCCGCGGGCGCCTTCCTGGCCGAGGTGAGGGCCGCGCTCGACGCGGCGGGATAGCCCGATATGACTGCTTCGACTGCGTATTCCTCCGGCGTTGCAACCCTGCGACCGTAGAGGGCGTCGTACGGACGAGGGCTAGTCCGAAAATGGGCACAACGGGCTAGGCGAACCATCCTCAAAACCGGGGCTGCGGCACCGATAGATGAAACAGTTATCGGAGTCGTCGGCCAGAGGAGGCTAGCGATGCGTCAGATCCGGATCCAGAAGGGGAGGCGGCCTCGTCCGTGACAAGCCGCAAGCAGAGCACCTGAAAGGCCCGACGCGATTCCGAGCGCCGGGCCTTTTCAGTTGACGCACTAAGCTGGCCCGCGTCTCGCCGGGGTGGCGAAACTGGTAAACGCGATGGTCTCAAACACCATTGGGTGAAAGCCCTTACGGGTTCGAGTCCCGTCCCCGGCACGACCATCCCATCGAATAGCCCCGAAGTCCCTTTCCGCGCGCGGCTGCTTTAGCTAGCGTGGGGGGACGCCTTTCGTCGCGGCTTCTCCAGCCGGCGAATGGCGGCCGAGTGGGGACCCGGTACGACCGGGACGGAGGGGGGACGGCATGGATTCCACACGACGTGCGCGCGTCGCGCTTGCTCTCGTAGCCGGACTGGTGGGCCTGGGGACGACCGGCGCGCAGGCGTGGCCGGGGACGCGGAGCCCGACGGGCTCGATGGCGGCGGCGCGTTCGGGCCACGAGGCAACGCTCCTGCAGGACGGGCGGGTGCTGGTCACCGGCGGCGGCGCGCGCGGCGAGCCGACGGCCGAGGTCTACGACCCCGAAACGGGGTCGTGGAACGTGACCGCCCCCCTGCCCGAAAGGACGCTGGGACATACCGCGACGTTGCTCGCCGACGGCAGGGTGCTCGTCGCGGGCGGTTTCGGCGACACCGGTGAGACGGCGTCGGCAGCCCTCTACGACCCCGCAGCCGGTACGTGGACCCAGACGGCGCCGATGTCGGTGGAGCGCGACGGTCACGCCGCGGCGTTGCTCGCCGACGGGAGGGTGCTCGTCGCCGGCGGCGACAGCCGGACCCAGGCTGGCGAGCCGGTGGTTCGCAACACGTCCGCCGAGATCTACGACCCCGCGACCGGGACGTGGACCGTGACCGGCTCCATGGCGGTCGCGCGCAGGGACCACTCGGCCACGCTCCTTCCCGACGGGAAGGTCCTGGTGGCCGGGGGCTGGTTCCCGACGAACGTGGCGGAGCTCTACGACCCGGTGACCGGGGCGTGGACGACGACCGGCTCCACGACGACGAGACGGCACCGCCACAGCGCGATCGCCCTCGACGACGGACGCGTACTCGTGGTCGGCGGGGGCCGGACGGTCCGCGGCACGCCGGTCGGCGTGGCCGAGCTCTACGACCCCTCCACCGGGGTCTGGACCCGGACGGGATGGTTCCCGCGCGACGCGGCTCCCGAGACGGCGACTCTGCTGCCCGACGGAAAGGTCGTGGCGGTTCGCGCGCCGGGCGCGATCGTCTTCGATCCCGCGTCGGACCGGTGGTCGGCGACCACCGGGATCCCGGCGGCTCTGGACGGCTTTACGGCGACTGCCCTGCACGACGGGAGCGTGTTGGTGGCCGGCGGGCGCACCAGCGCCTTCGACGAGGTCGCCCTCGCCTCGCTCGTCCACCTCGCAGCCCAGCCGTTTCCGGTCACGCTCACGGTCGATCGCACGGGCACGGGCCGGGGGAAGGTGAGGAGCTTGGTCCCGGGTATCCGCTGTGGGAGGAAGTGTGAGGCGTTCTACGTCCACGGGGCGTTCGTGCGGCTGAAGGCCGACCCGCGACCTGGATCGAGGTTCGTGGGGTGGCGAGGCTCCTGCCAGGACCCGAACGGTGACGTCTGCAAGATGGTCCTCGACTCCAGCGTGACGGTGACGGCCCGGTTCAAGGACCGCCGCTGAGCTGCGGGCCGCACCTCGCGCGACGGCCGGCGGGTCGAGGCCCGACCTTCTAAGAGAACGCCCGGCCACCTATACTTTTCGCCCCTATGCACATTCAGAAGGTCCTCTCCCAGATCGGCGACCGCCTCGCGAAGGCGCAGGAGGAGCTGCGGATCGCGGAGGAGCAGCTCCTCTTCCAGATGGACGTCGTCGAGGAGACGAAGACCAGGATGCTCGTGTCGGAGACGCCGATCGCCGACCGCGAGTACCGCATCGCCCGCGACGACTGCGAGCGGCTCCAGCGCCAGCGCGACGAGATCACCCGCGAGATCGCCGACCTCCGCAAGGAGCAGGACCGGCTGCTCGACCGGATGCTCGGCACGAACGCCTGACCGCATGCCCGATACCACCCCCAAGCACAAGGTCCTGATCGCCGAGGACGAGGCGATCATCCGCCTCGACCTCAAGGAGATGCTCGAAGAGGAGGGCCTCGACGTCGTCGGCGAGGCTGCGGACGGAGAGGCCGCCGTGCGGTCCGCTCGCGAGCTCGGCCCCGACCTCGTGATCATGGACATCAAGATGCCGGGGATGGACGGGCTCACGGCCGCCGAGAAGATCGTCGACGAGGGCCTCGCCGCCGTTCTGGTCCTGACCGCGTTCTCGCAGCGCGACCTCGTCCGGCGCGCCGCCGACGCGGGCGCGATGGGATACCTCGTCAAGCCGTTCCAGAAGAGCGACCTGCTCCCGGCGATCGAGGTCGCGATCGCCCGCCACGCCGAGCTCTCCGCGGTGAAGAAGGAGTCCGCCGAGCTCTCCGACCGGCTCGAGACCCGCAAGGTCCTGGACCGGGCGAAGGGCAGGCTGATGGACACGCAGGGGATGACCGAGGCGGACGCCTTCAGGCACATCCAGAAGAAGGCGATGCAGGAGCGGCGGCCGATGAAGACCGTCGCCGAGGAGATACTCGCCGGCTAGCCAGGAATTTCCTACTACACTTGTCGTAGGAATCCCCTACAATTCACGAACGCGCGACTGTGGGTGTCGCGGAGGGAACGCCGGACCGGTCGCCTCGGCGAGCGGCCCAGAGGGAAACGGACCGGTCGCCTCGGCGAGCGGCCACAAGGAAACGGGGGGACTATGAAGAGATCGAAGCTGTTGAGGCTCGTGGCCGTGCTCGGCGCGCTCGCGCTCGTCGCCGCGGCCTGCGGTGGGGACGAGACCGACCCGGAGGCCCAACCCGACGGCGAGGACGTCGAGTGCACGTGGGTCATCGGCACGATGGGTGCCCTCTCGGGCGACAACGCCGCGCTGGGCCGTCCCATCGCCCAGGGCGTCGAGTACGCGGTCACCCAGGCCCAGGAGGCGGGCGACCTCCCCTGCGACCTCGAGTACCAGGCGGAAGACAGCCAGGGCGACCCGACCCAGGCCCCCGCGCTCGCGGAGAAGCTGGTCGGCACCGAGAACCTGATCTTCTGCGCCTGCCCGTACTTCTCGGGTGAGACG
>DATADL010000319.1:0-3266 GCA_036258555.1 Actinomycetota bacterium
CGCTCCCGACGGTGAGCACGAGCCGCTGCGGCGCGTCGAGCGCCTTGCCGGAGCACAGCGGGATCCCCGCGGGCGGGTCGCGGACATCCCAGAGCCGCGCGCCGCTCTCGCGGGCCCTCGCGACGAGCTCGTCGTCGTCGCGCAGGAACCGGTGGAGCCCGTTCGCGATCTCCATCCCGGACGACGCCGCCTCGAGCATCCACTCGCGCCAGTGGTCGGGTATCCACCCGCCGGGGGTCGCGACACCCAGCAGCAGCGACGTGGCGCCGAGCTCGCGGCCCTCTTGCAGCGATCCGACGACCGGCGCGTCGCGGCGCATCTCCGGCATCACGCCGGCGAGCGAACGCCCGGCGTGCTCGCGATCGAGCACCGCGGCCACGTCGTCGCGCGCGTAGCGCAGGACCCCGTGTGCGGTCTTGGCGTTGCGGCTCTCGAGGTAGCCGTCCGTGAGGACGAGCCACGATCTCGGCTGAGTCACCACGGCCGCTTCGAAACGCCGAGCCCCGGGCCGTCCGGAAGGATCAGCTCGCCACGGTCGTAGCGGACGGACGGGTGCGGGTCTTCCGCGAGGAGCAGCGGACCGTCGAGGTCGATGAAGTCGCAGAGCGGCGCGAGGGCCGCGGCCGCGCCCATCGCGATGCCGGAGTCGAGGTCGCACCCGAGCATCACGCCCATCCCGTGGGCGCGGGCGACCGAGATGGCGCGCCACGTCTCCCTGATCCCTCCCGCCTTGCGGAGCTTGAGGTTGACGCCGTCGACCGCGCCGGCGAGCGACGCCACGTCCGCGGCCGTGCCGGCGTCCTCGTCCGCGTAGACCGGGATCGGCGACGCGGCCGTGACACGTGCGAGCGCGGCGTGGTCGCGCATGGGGACGGGCTGCTCGCAGAGCTCTACGTCGAAGGGCTCGAGCCGCGCCAGGCGGTCGATCGCCTGCTCCTCCGTCCACCCCTCGTTGGCGTCCACGCGGATCCGGCCGGGGAAGACCGAGCGGATGGCCTCGATCGCCTCGACGTCGCCGTCGAAGCCCACCTTCGTCTTGACGATCGGGTGGTCGGCGAACGACCTGGCCCGAGCGACCATGGTGTCGAAGTCGGCGATGGGGACGGTCACCGACGTCGGGGGCAGGGGAGCCTCGCCCACCCCGAGGAGAGACCTCAGCGGGACGCCTGCGAGCTTGGCAGCGAGGTCGTGCAGGGCGAGGTCGAGGACGCAGCGGGCCGATCCCGCCGGGAGCAGGCGGCCGGGGCCCTCCAGGTCGAAGGGCCCGTGGAGCCCAGACAGGTCGAGCCCGTCCAGCTGCTCGAGGGTCTTCTCCGGGGTCTCACCCCAGTGGGAGTCGGGAGAGCACTCGCCGTAGCCCTCGGCGCCGCCGTACCGCAGGACGGCGAAGACGGCCGTGGCGGAGTCCCAGGTCTCCCGCGCGATGGTGAACCGCTCCGCGAGCGGCATCTCGATCACCCTCGCCTCGAGCGACCACCTATCGGCGTCCACGACGCATAATGTCTACATGAACAAAAACGTGTTCAAGACCTATGTCCTGCTCGCCGCCCTCGGCGGCTTCTTGATCCTCATCGGGCGCATGTTCCTCGGCGACAACGGGCCCCTGATCGGACTCGGTCTCGGCCTGGCGATCGTCGGTGGCTCTTACTGGTTCAGCGACAAGCTGGCGATCCGCGCGTCCAAGGCGCAGCCGGTGACCGAGGAGCAGGCGCCGCGGCTGTACCAAATGGTGCGTGAGCTGACCACGCGCGGCAACCTTCCGATGCCGCGCCTCTACATGATCCCGAGCGACCAGCCGAACGCGTTCGCGACCGGACGCAGCCCGCGCAAAGCCGCCGTCGCGGTAACCGAAGGGATCATGAAGATGCTCCCCGAGGAGGAGCTGCGCGGCGTGATCGCTCACGAGCTCGCACACGTCCGCAACCGCGACATCCTGATCGGATCCGTCGCCGCAGCGGTCGCGACGGGGATCACGTACGTCGGCTACGTCGGCATGTTCTTCGGCGGAGGTGACGACGACGACGGTGGCGGCATCGGGGGCCTGCTGATGTTCTTCCTCGCGCCGATGGCGGCAGGTCTTCTGCAGATGGCGCTATCGCGGTCGCGCGAGTTCGAAGCCGACCGCACCGCCGCGACGATGATCGGGACCGGCGAGCCCCTGGCCCGCGCCCTCGAGAAGATGGAGGTCGCGGCGAAGCAGCTGCCCATGCGCGTGAATCCCGCCCAGGCCTCGGCGTACATCGTGAACCCGCTGAGCGGCCGCAAGAAGAGCATGGTCGCGCTGTTCTCGACGCACCCGCCGACCGAGCAGAGGATCGAGCGGCTGCGTGGCTGGCGGCCGGGCCTCTAGCCCCTAGACCAGCTTCAGCTGCTCGGTCTTCAACGCAGCCGCCGCGCTGCGGGCCTGGCCCGCTCCGGTCGTGGTTCGTCGCGGCCGCGGCTTGCGCTTGCGCGGCCCGCCCAGGTCTTCGCCGATCTCCGCCACGGTTGCCGCGAGGGCCTTGCGGTCCGCGGCGGCCGCGTACGCCTTGCGATACATCGCCTCGTGCCGCTCGACGAGCTCGGGATAGTTGTCGGCGAGCCACGCCATGTAGACCTCGCGGACCTTCGGGCGGAGGTGCAGCAGTATCGGGCTGACGAACGTGGAGCCGGCGTCGAAGGCCGCGGCCATGACGGCGCGGAGCTGCTCCGGCCGGTCCGAGATGCCCGGGAGCACGGGCGCCATCAGGACGCCACACGGGATGCCCGCGTCGTTCAGGCGAGCGACGGCCTCGATGCGCTTGCGGGGGTGCGGCGTGCCGGGCTCGCTCTTCCGCCACACCTCGTCGTCGAGCGTGCCGATGGAGAACGCGGTCGACACGTCGGTGACCGCGGCGGCCTCGACGAGGAGGTCGAGGTCGCGCAGGATGAGCGTTCCCTTCGTGAGGATCGAGAACGGGTTCCGGTAGTCCGTGAGGGCCCCGATGATCTGCGGCATGAGCTTGTAGCGGCCCTCAGCGCGCTGGTAGGGATCGGTGGCGGTGCCCATGGCGATGCCCTCGCCCTTCCATCGCTTGGCGCGGAGCTCCTTGCGCAGGAGCTGGCCGGCGTTGACCTTGACGACGATCTTGGTCTCGAAGTCGCGGCCTGCGTCCATGTCCATGTAGGTGTGGGTCGCGCGCGCAAAGCAGTTGTGGCTGACGACGCCGTTCGCGATGAAGTCGCCGGTGCCCGTGGTGATGTCGTACATGGGCATCTCGAAGCCGAGATCCTCGATGGAGACGACC
>DATADL010000320.1:0-6921 GCA_036258555.1 Actinomycetota bacterium
GTGCCCAGACGTGCGAACGACAGGCTCGCGACCTCGTCGAGGAAGAAGCTCTCGCGCCCGATGCCGAGCATGGTGACGACGGCCGCGGCCGGCACGAGCCCCCACAGGACGATCGCCCGCGGCCGCAGGAGCGCGCGGGCGCGGTAGGAGACGCGTCTCACCAGCGACAGGACCCCGGAGCGCGACCCCCGCGGCAGGACCACGATCGCCGAGTACAGCAACAGCAAGCCGGCCTTGCGCGCCGGCGTGTAGACGTCGTCCCGCGCGATGCGTCGCAACAACCGGCCGAACCGGACGTCGCGCCCGGCTCGCGGCCGGCGGGCCGCGAACGCGTCGAGGAAGAACCTCTGCTCCTCGTAACCGAGGTTGTCCTCGAGACGCAGGGCGGTCCCCGGCGGGTCGAGCTGCGCCAGGCGCTCGTTGACGCATGCCGTCGTCGTCTCGATGAAGCGCAGCCGGCGTTCGACCGAGGGCGGGTCGAGCCGGCGCAGCAGGCCCTCGTTCTCACCGTGCAGCCGGTAGCGGTAGAGGGGCTGCGGCACGTGTGCCACCGGCGTCAGCAGCGGGAGGAGCGTGAAGACGAACGCGTCGGCGTCCGCCCCCGTGAACGCGTCCTCGGGTATGGGGAAGACGCGCTCGGCTACCGCGCGGCGGAACGCCACGCCCCCGCCCGCGGCGACCGACCAGCGACCTCCGCGCGCCGCCGCGCGGGCCCCGATCCAGCCGGACTCCGGCCGGTATCCCACGGGAAGCGTGTAGAGCTCGTTCCACTCCTCGTCGTAGACCGCGAACGGGTGCACGACGCCGCCGGCGTCACCGCCCGCGAGCGCGTCCACGACCGCCTCGAGCCGGCCCGGGTCCAGCATGTCGTCCGCGTCGAGGAAGCACACGATCTCGCCGCTGCTCGCGCAGAACGCGGCGTTCAGAGCCGACGCCTGACCCCCGTTCTCCTTCGTCACGGCGACCACGCGCGCGTCGCGGCGCGCGTACTCCTCGAGGACCGCGCGCGAGCCGTCCGTCGATCCGTCGTCGCACACGACGACCTCGAACCGCTCGTACGTCTGCCCCAGGACGCTCTCGATCGCGTCGCCGAGGTACTGCGCGTAGCAGTAGCTGGAGACGAGGACCGACACGAGCGGGCGTTCGGGCAACGGTGCGAGTGGGACGGGTCCCGGCGGAAGCGGCGTGTCCGCGGCCGGGCGGCGGACGAGCGAGGCGACCATCGCCCAGGCGGAGCGGGCCTCGTCGCGGAGACGGGGCGCGGCGCCGTCGCGCGGCACCGCCCTGCGGAACGCGGCGTACATGAACACGGCGGCCACCCAGTACGCGGCGGTGGACGCCGCCGCGGCCCCGACCGCGCCGTAGCGCGGGATCAGCACGACGTCGAGCGCGACTATGACGACGAGCGTCAGCACCGTCACGGCCGACGACAGCGCCTGGCGGCGGCGGGCGAGCAGGGCCCCCTCGAGGACGATGCGGATCGACGCGCCGACGACGCCGAGCGCGAGGATCCGCAGCGGCAGCACCGACTCCGCGAACTCCGGGCCGAACAACACCCGCACGAGGAAGGGCGCGGTCGCCGCGACGAACGCGGCGGCCAGGCCCGTCGCGGTGACGACGATCAGCAGGACGCGGCGGGTCAGCGACCGCGCCGCCGCCGCGTCCAGCGGCGCGGCGGCCGGCAGCAGCACCGACCCGGCGGCCGTCGGCAGGTAGAACATGACCTCCGCCCCGTTGACCGCCGCGGTGTAGATGCCGAGCTCCGCGGCCCCCCTGCTCGCGCCGAGCATCAGGGTGTCGAAGCGTCGGATCGGGAGGTCCGCGAGCGAGCCGACGTGAGCAGGCAGCCCGTACCGCAGCAGCCGCGGCGTCGCGCGACGGAGCTCTCGGGGGCCCGCGAGCCCTATCCGCCGGGCGGAGAGGACGAGCGCGAGGACGCACCCGGCGGCGCGGCTGACGACCCACGCCGCCACCGCGATCGCCGCGCCGCTTCGCCCCGTGACCGCCGCGGTCCCCGCGTAGAGCACGACCGCGGTGATCGGCACGACTATCCGCACCAGGTTCGCCGACGCCGTCTCGCCGCTGCCGATGAGCGCCGCGTCGAGCGCGATCTGGACGGTCATCAACCCCGTGATCGCCAGGCCCGCGGCGAGGAGGGCGTCCGACACCGAGCCGGGGACCAGTCCCGGGCTCAGGTCGAAGACCCCCCACGCGGCGGCGGCGAACGCGGAGCCGGCGAGCACGCACACGACCGCCGAGGCCGTCACGAGGACGGGACGCAACGCCGGCTCCCTGCCCGCGTGGAAGAGGTTCGCCGCGTCGAGCCCGAGCGTGCTCGCGTAGGCGAGCAGGAGCGGCACCGCGGTGACGAACGCGACCGCGCCCCGTGCCGCCGGCCCCGCGAGGCGCGCTACCAGGAGCGCGAACGCGAAGTAGGCGAGCGCGGCGACGACGTCCGAGGCGAAGAGGGACGCCGAGGCGCGCGCCATGCGCGGTGTCTCGAGGACCTCGTCTCGTCGCACGGGTCACGGATGCTACCCGCCGGTCGCGGGCGACCCGGGCTCTAGACTCCGCCGGATGTCACGACCTCGGGTGCTGCTGATCGTGACCCATCTCGATCCCGGCGGGGCGCAGGAGACGGTGGTGCTGCTCGCCGAAGGCCTCGGTGAGCACGGCTTCGACGTGACGGTCGCGGCGCGGCCGGGGGCCGAGGAGGGCCGCGTGCGCCGCTCCGGCGCACGCTTCCTGCCGCTCGAGCACCTCTACCGGCCCGTGTCGCCGCCGCGCGACCGCCGCGCCTACGTGGAGCTGCGCGCCCTGCTGGCGGGCCGGTACGACGTCGTGCACACGCACTCTTCGAAAGCGGGTGTGCTCGGGCGGCTGGCGGCGCGGCGCGCGGGTGTCCCCGCCGTCGTGCACACCAGCCACGGGCTGCCGGTCAATCCCGACATGGGGGCCGCGACCCGCGCGCTGCTGACGGCCGCCGAGCGCCTGGCCTCCCGTGCGTGCGACGCCGTCGTGGCCGTGAGCGAAGCAACCGCGCGGGAGCTCGAAGACCTCCGGATCGCGCGCCGCGAGCAGGTCGTCGTGATACCGAGCGGCGTGGACGTGACCCGCTTCGCCGGCGGGATCGACCGGGCGTCGGCGCGGCGCGCGCTGGACCTCGACCCGGCCGCCCCCGTCGCAGGCTGGGTCGGACGGCACTTCGACCAGAAGCGCCCCGCCGACGTCGTGAGCGCGGGCAGGCGGATCGTCGAGTCCGTGCCGGGCGCGGCGTTCGTCATGGTCGGCGACGGGCCGCTGATCGAGGAGAGCCGCGCCGCCGCCGCGGGCGACCCGCGCATCAGGATCGTCGGCCACCGGGGCGACGTCGAGACGGTGTACTCCGCGATCGACGTCATGCTGCTCGCGTCCGCGTGGGAGGGCCTCCCGCGGACGGTGATCGAAGCCCACGCCGCGGGCGTCCCGGTCGTGTCGACCGACGTGAGCGGCGTGCGTGAGGTCGTGGCTGACGGCACGACGGGCTACCTCGCGGCTCCCGGCGACTGGAGGACGCTCGCGGACCGCGCCGCGGAGCTCCTCCGCGACCCGCAGAGGCGCGCGGCGATGGGCCGTGCCGCCGCGGAGCGCGTCGACGAGCGGTACTCGGCCGCGTACACCGTCCGCGCGACGGCGGAGCTGTACGAGTCGATCCTCAGCCGGAAGGGACGTCCGGCTCGCCGGTGAGCAGCCCCTGCTCGGTCGCGAACCGGACGAGCTCGAGCCGGCTGTGGCAGCCGAGGCGCGCGTAGAGGTTCTGCATGTGCGTGCGCACCGTGTGCTCGCTGAGCCCCAGCTCGTGCCCGATCGCACGCATGTCACGGCCCTCGACCAACAGCCTCAGCACCATGCGCTGCCGCCGCGTCAGGCTCGCCAGGACCGCGAGGCGGTCGCGGGGAGGCTCCGCCGCCGCGGTCTCGTCGCCGGGCTCCGTTCGCAGCGCGGCCACGACGTCGGCGGTCGTCGCGTCCGGCGGGAGGACCGCCGCGCCGGGTCCGGCCGCGGAGCCCACGACGACGACGGTCACGGCGGGCCACCGCCGCCGCACCTGCTGGGACAGAGGCACGGGTCCGAGACGCGGGAGGTCGTCCCCGAGCACCAGGACGGCGTCCGGGACGCGGCGCGCGATCGACGCGATCGCCGTGAGCCCGTCGGGTACGAAAGACGTCACGTCCCATCCCGAGCCGCGCAGCGCCGACGCGGCGGCCTCGCCGAACAGCGTGTCCCCGGACACGACGAGGACGGACCCGGCCCCGGTCACGGACGCGGCAGGTCCGGTCCGGTGATGCGTACGACGTGCACGTCCGGCGCCGTGAGCCCCGAGCGCAGCGCGACGCGCGCCGCCTCCGCCTGCGAGTGGACCTCGAGCTTCTTGAGGATGTTCCCGACGTGCGTCCGCACGGTGTGCTCGCTGAGGTAGAGCGATTGCGCGATCGCGTCCCTCGTGAGGCCGCGGGCGAGGAGCTGCAGCACCTCGCGCTCGCGCACGGTGAGGCGCGCGATGCGCCCCTCGGACCCGCCCCGCTGGGTGGCGCGCGCCCTCGCCCGTTGCAGCGCGGCGCGCAGGCGCTCCGGATCGCACACCCACGACTGCGCGCTCGCGCCGGCGAGGATCGCGCGCAACCGGTCGAGGCCGCTGGCGTGCCCCACGACGCCGTGTGCGCCGGCCTCGACCGCGTCGAACAGGACGTCCGCCTCGTCGCGTCTCGTCAGCACGACCACGCGCGCTCCGTCTCCGACGCGCTTCACGAGGCCGAAGCCGGACCCGCCCGCGAGCTCGACCTCGGTCAGCACGAGGTCGGGGGCCGCGCCCCCCGCGAGGTCGGCAGCCTCCATCTCGTCACCGGTGGAGCCGACGACGACCGCGCCGTCTCCGAGCGCGGCTGCGAGCGATTCACGGAAGAAGGGCTGGGGATCGACCAACAGGACCGATACCGGCACGTCGCTATAGTACGAGTCCCGAAATCGCCCATTCCTACGCCTCCGGAGGTCTTCTTGGAAGCACGCCCGCGTCCTCTCTCTCCCTGAGAGGAGGAGCTGGAGGCCCAGGTCTGGGTCGGTGAGAACACCTATTCGTTCGGCGACACCGCCTTCCACGTGAGGAGCACCGCGCACGAGTTCCTCGCGCTGACGGACGAGCTCCTGCCCGAGCAGCGCGTGGACGCACCGGAACGAGACGCCGCGGTCTACCGGTTCTCCGCCATCGTCGGGCGCGACAAGAAGCTGGCCGGTGGGAAGACCGCGCACGGCGTCTCAGCGCTGTACCTCGGGGGGCTCCGCGTCTTCCGCGGACGCGGCCGGCAGGAGATGGCCGGCCGGATGATCTCCGGGATGCGCGACCTCCTCGTCGCGCCGGAGAACGAGTACTTACGGATCCGCGCGACCGGCGTGTCCTCCGAGGGCGCGGCCATCCTGGTCGTCGCGCCCCAACCCGAGCCGCGGCTCCCCGCGCTCGCCGCGCTGCTCGCGCAGAAGGGCTTCGGGTTCCTCGGCGACGAGCTCGTGAAGGTGGAGCCCGTGCTGAACACGGCGTTCCCGACGCCTCTGCCGATCCTCGTCGACGAGCTCGACGCCGGCAGGTTCCCGGAGGCGCGCCTCGATCCCCCGCGACCGCGGTCTAGCCGCGTCGAGGGCATGACGCCGCGCCGGCCGCTCGCGCTCGCGACGGTGGGCGGAGCCTTCGGCGCGCCGGCGCCGGTGCGATGGGTCGTGTTCCCCGAGTTCGGTGCGTCGAAGACCGAGCTAGAGCCCGCCGAAGGATCGGAGCTCGTGTTCGCCGGCGCGGGTGCGACGCTCAACATGCACGTCTGGCGCGAGCGCGCGCTCGTGTTCCTCCGCAGGCTGCTCGAGGAAGCGTCGGTGTCGCGCCTTCGCATAGCGACGATCGAGACCGCCGCCGACGCCATCGCCTCGGCCGCTCCGATGGTCCTGGGGAGGTGAGCGAGATGGCCGACGAGGTGACCACCGACGACAACCTGCCCGGGGGCTGAGACGACGACTTCGACCCAGGTTGGGTCGACGAACAGTTCTTCCGGCTCCTCTCGGCGCCGCTCGACGTCCGCTCCGCCGACGCGTCGGTCATGGACGCTCTGCGCTGGTACCTCGAGCCGTTCCAGACCGGCGCGTACGAGCCGGGGTCGATCCCGTTGCAGATCTACACCGAGCCCGCGGGCGACGACTCCGACCGGGTCGACTTCGTCTACGTCCGGAACCTCGAGGAGCGGTTCCGCGGGTCGCTGCCCGGGACCCTCGACTGGCTCTTCTGGGACGTGCACGACCTCGTGTCGGTGTGGGTGCGCGACTTCCTGCTCGTCCATTCGGGCGCCGTGACGATCGGCGACCGCGCCGTCCTGCTGCCGGCGGAGATGGACACGGGCAAGTCCACTCTCGTGACGGCGCTGCTGCACGCGGGGGCCGGGTACCTGTCCGACGAGCTCGGCGCGATCGATCCCGTCACGCGCCGGGTCTATCCGTACCCGAAGCGGATCACGCTCGACGACGAGACGCTGCAGTTCTTCCCGGGCCTCGAGGAGCGCCTGTCGGATCGCACGGGGGCCATGGCCGTCCTCCGGCAGCGGTACGTGCGCCCCGAGGACTGCGGGGCCTCGATCGCCGGCCCCGCGCCTCTCGGCGCGCTCGTGTTCCCGACCGCGGACCGGGAGGGACCGCCGCGCCTCGAGGAGGTGGCCGCGGCCGAGTCGGCGTGGTTGCTCGCGGCGAACGCGCGCAACCTCTATCGCTACGGAGACCGTGGCGTGCTCCTTCTCGGGGAGATGTGCGCGGGCGCCCGCGCCTACCGGCTCTCGGGGGGGACGCCGCGCGAGCGCGCGGACCTGCTGATGGAACAGCTCGGATAAAGAAGAGGGCGGGCCCGAAGGCCCG
>DATADL010000321.1:0-7733 GCA_036258555.1 Actinomycetota bacterium
CGGCATCGTGTCGAACCACGCGACCTCTTTGAGCTTGCCCTTCGACGCGTCCTTCAGGTCGAGGATCCGGAAGCCGTTGGTGTAGTTCGCGTGGTAGAGCGCGTCCTGCTCGGAGTAGACGTTGTGGTCGATGGACAGCGAGTTCGCCACGAACTCGCCGATCAGCTTCGGCGCGTCCAGCTTCCTGACGTCCCAGATGTAGAGCGTCGAGGGCCGGAGGTGCGCGACCTCGTCGCCCTCGTCCGTCGAGATCAAATACGAGTGGTCCTTCGTGAGGGCGCCGGAGTGGACGTAGTCGGCGGTGTCGTACGTGACGCGCGCGAGCTGCTCCGGCTGCATCGGGTTCGCGGTCACGTCGTACACGGTGATCGTGTCCTCGTTGAAGTTGAAGCAGATCTCGTTGCCCTTGAAGCGCTTGTCGGGGCCCTTGTACGTAGGGCAGAGGGAGTCGTGCGTGTAGCCGTCGTCCGCCATCGCGCCGACCGGCGTGGGCGCCAGCGGCTGGCTCACGTCGAAGATCAACGGCGTTCCCGTCGGCGACCCGACGACGGCCCCGAGGCCGTTCAGGAAGATGTGGTTGGTGTCCGGGTTGGAGGCGATCGAATGGAACGTCCCCAGCGGGAGGACGACGTCCGGGCGCCACACCGGGACCGCCGCCTCGACGCCCGCGAGCCGCTTCAGGTCGAAGATCTGGAGCCCGCACGGCGAGAGGTCGCACACGACGTAGGCGTGGTCGTTGAGGATCTCGAGCTCCACCCACATCCCGACGGTGTCGGCCTTGCCGACCATCCTGCCGAGGTAGACGGGCGCAGTGGGCTTCGTCACGTCGAAGAACCGGACGCCTCCGGTCCCGCCGAGGACCGCGTACTCGTTGCCGGTAGCCGGGTCGACCCAGCCCCACACGTCGGAGACGCCGCCGCCCTCCGCGGTGCCGAGGGTCACGTGCGCGAGGAGGTCGATGCCCTTGCACGGGTATCCCGCGGCCTTGCCCTTGACGCACTTCGCGGGGGCGTCGCCGCCCTGGGCTCCGGCGGGGGACGTGGGGACGAGCAACGCGGCGGCCACGAGCGACGCGGCCAGCGCTTTCGAGACGAGGCGGATGAAGTTCATGGGGTTGTGGTTCGCCCCGCGCACCGGCAATCCTCCGTAGCGGCTACCCGCGGACGCGGACCTTTACCTCGCGCGAGACCGCGGCAGCGCAACCCTCCTCGGCGTGGACGACCGCGCGGAAGACCCGGGTCCTGCGAAGGCGCAGCCGGATCGTGAACCCCCCGTCGCCCGCGGTCGAGGCGGTCGCGACCGCGGCGAAGGCGGTCCCGGACGGCCGCCGCGCCTCCAGCACGACCTCGACGCCGTCCGTGCACGCGTCGCCCGTGACCGTCCCTGAGAAGCGGACCCGCTTTCCTCTCTCGACGACGGCCTTGCCCGTCGCGAGCGAGACGTCGCGTTCGGCGTCGGCCGGCTCCGGCGAGGGAGAGGGCGTCGGGTCCGGCTCCGGCGACGGAGACGGCGTGGGCTCCGGCTCCGGCGAGGGAGACGGGGTCGGCTCGGGGGCGGGTGACGGCGTCGCCTGCGGGGGACGCGAGGGCCGCGGGGTCGCGGTCGGCTCCGGCTCGGGCTCCGTTCCGCTCTGGGGCACCGGGGGCCGCGCCGACACGGGGCGGAGGAACGGCGAGCTCTCCAGGCGGGTCAACGGAAGGCTGTGCCGGAAGTAGTCGTCGTGTCCGATGTCGAGCTTCTTCTGCGACAGAGGGACCCCTGCGAACGGGTACATGACGTCGAAGCGCTCGGGGTCGAGGTTCGTGACCGGCAGCCCGACCGTGCACACGTGCGCGAACCCGGGAGGCGACCCGTTGAGGCAGCTGTGGGGCGCGCCTATGGGCGTCAACCCGTCGTTGTGCATCAGCTCCTGCTGCGCGACGGACTCGGACAAAGACGGTGAGCCGGGGGTTCCGAAGGCCCTCGTGCCGCATCCCGCCGAGGCGTCGAGGTAGACCTGCGCGTACTGGCCGCTCCACGGCTCGTGGAGGTTCGGGATCGGGTAGTAGGCGTCGCCGCATGCACCGCCCCCGCCGCCGGCCGCGACGTAGGCGAGGTACCGCTTGTCCGGGTCGTCGAACCCGCGCGCCGCGAGCTCCGCCGACACGCCGCCGGCGTTGTCGAGGTTGGCGGCGGGCTGCGGGCTCCTGACGAACGTGATGTCGGGGACCGCCACGGTGCGTGTCCGGCCCCCGGCGACGGTCTCCATCAGGAACGTGTCGAACCGCCACTCGAGGCCGCCGCTCTGCTGGGCGATCCACTGGTTCTGCGCGCGCAGCGAGCACTCGAGGGTCCCGTCGGTGTCGAGACCCTCGTCGCTCGCGTCGCTCGGCACGAGGTAGACGACGTGGACCTGTCGCCCCGTCTCGAAGTCGTCCCGGTCGGCGGTCGCGCGGGGCAGCTGGAGGCAGTCCGCGCTGCCTTCCGCCGTGGGGGCGGGGTCGTCCGCCGCGGCGACCGGCAGCGGCAGCGTGCCGACGATCGCGCCGGCGGGACGGAAGACGTCCTCGTGCGCGGGCGCGCTTCCGCCGGTCAGGCACGCCGCGAGCACGCAGGTACCTACGAGCATGCTTCGGATCCGCTTCAAGAGCCCCCCAATCGTTTTCCCAGATGTCCGATTCGCCCCGATAGCGGAGGCTCCTGCGCCGGTGCCTCGCGATCCCCGGCCGCGCAGGCGCTCTCGAGCCCGACCTAGCGCCGGAGACGCCGGCCGATCGACGCGCCCACCGAGGCCACGCCTCCGAACACGAGTCCCAGAACGACGAACATGGCGACGCCCAGCACGACGAACGTGTGCTCCTGTGCGGTCGCAAAGAGGGCGACGAGCTGACCCGCGGCCTCTAGCGCTCCCTGGGCCATCGGGGGCGGCTGCTCGCGCAGCCACGTACCGAGAAGGAGAGCGATCGCCAGGCTGGCCGCGTAGTACGGACCGCCGGCGTCCCACGCCTCGGCCTCGCCGAGGGCCGCGTTGAGGAGGAGCCAGCTCGCAAAGCCCACCAGCGGGGGCACGGCCCACCTCCACCACCCTCGACGCGGCGCAGGAAGGCCGTCTCGTCCTTGCGTCACGCCCGGCTCCGCCATCGTCGTGACGCTGTCATGCCCCGTCGCGTGCAACGGCATACGGCCCCACAGGGAGATCGCCTTCCTCCGGCGAACAATTCAGGCGGCTGGGCGATCCGCGATCGACTGGAGGGCACCTCGGTGGGCTTGCGAACGAAGGTCTTCGGCATCTCCGCTGCGGTCGCGGTCTCGGCCGCGCTCGTCGGGTCTTCGCTCGGGGCGCCCAAGGGCCCGCGCCCGCCCAAGCCCGCCGCGGGGTGGCAGGCCCCGGTCCTCGTGCACGCCGACCAGGCCCACCGCGAGACCAGCCTCGCGATCAACCCGAGGAACGAGAAGGTCATGCTCGCGTGCGCTCCTTCGGGCGTGCCGAACACGGCCTACAACCAGTCGTACTTCCACCGGACGCTGAACGGGGGCAGGAAGTGGGAGCCCGTGCGCGTCGAGGACGACGACGGCGGCGAGGCTCGCACCTACACGTTCGAGGGTGGGGACTGCGACGTCGCGTTCGACGAAGGTGGGACGGCGTACTCGGCCGACACCTGGCTCGGCAACCTGTCGGTCGGCCACAGCCGCGACAACGGCTCGACGTGGCAGGGAACCCCGCTGGCCGCGACCGGGCTCGTCGTTGACCGTCCGTGGCTCGTCGGCGGCCCCGAAGGGACCATCCACGTGAGCTACCAGGACCTCCAGTGCTGCATGCCCGCCGCCATCTGGTACACGAAGTCGACCGACTACGGCCAGACGTTCCAGCCGACGTCGTCGGTCGCCACTGCCGGTCCGGACGGCGCGTTCACGTGGCAGGGCAACCTCGTCGTCTCCGACGACGGCGAGGACCTCTACCTCCCGTACACGCGGCGCGCGGGGGCCGCTCTGGGCAGCCTCGACGACCAGGGCCCCGAGAAGCTGTTCGTCGCGGCGAGCCACGACGCCGGCGCGACGTGGACCTCGTACCTCGTCGCGGCGATGCCCAACCCGATGAGCTACCTCTACCCCAGCCTCGCGCTCGACGGCACCGGGAAGCTCCACGTCGTGTTCTCGTCGATGACCGACAAGGACCGGCCGATCTGGTACGCGACGTCGACGGACGAGGCGCAGACCTGGACCAAGCCCGTGCCGCTGACGCGCGGCGCCGCCGGTTTCTCGCCGTGGATCGCGGTGGACGACCGCGGGAACGCGGCCGTCGTCTGGTACGGGAGCCCCGATCCCGCGACCAACGAGTCGACCGACGGCGACTGGTACTTCTACTGGGCCCGGATCCCGGCGGGACGGTTCGACGCGAGCCGCGTCCGCACGGGGACGACCACGACACAGCCGCTCTTCACGGGCCGCTCCCCGATCCCCGAGTTCGAGAACGTGCGACTCGACTCCAAGGGGCGGATCCACATCGGCGCGAGCGCGTACCGCGCGGGCGAGAACGGCCAGGGCCCGGGCTGGGCGATCTACTACCAGCGCGAGCGGTAGGCGCGCCGGCCGCGCGCCGGCTCAGCAGCTGACCGACGTCTCCGCGGTGCAGCTGTCGTCGCCCGGCCCCCCGTCTGCGGAGTCGGTGCCGTCACCGCCGTCCAGGGAGTCGTCGCCGTCGCCGCCGAGGATCGTGTCGTCTCCGCCGCGGCCTTCGGCGCGGTCCTGATTGGACAGCCCCGTGAGGACGTTCGGCCCGTCGTCCCCGATCAGGACGTCGTCGCCGAATCCGCCCTCGGCGTTCTCGATCGAGACGAACGTGTCTAGGAAGCAACCCGAATAGTCGGGACAGTCGTGGGCGTTCAGCCACGCCCGGCCGAGACCGAGGTCGACGACGGTCCCGGCGTAGTAGTCGGTCATCCCGTAATGGAAGTCGTAGGCCGCGGTGTCGCTGCCCTCGCCGCCGTCGAGCGTGTAGCCCTGCGGGATCGAGTTGAGGACGTCGTCGCCGGGTCCACCGGACAACGTCCCGTGACCCTCGTGCTCGGGGCGGCAGCCACCGAAACAGCCCCCGCGCATGTGGAGCTCGTCGTCGCCTTCGCCCCCCTCGAGGAGCATCTCGCCGGGCCCCATGTTCGCCCCGCTCAGGACGTCGTCGCCGCCGTACCCGCGGACCGTGTCCGCACCGGCGAGCCCGTGCAGGACGTTCGGACCCTCGTCGCCGAGCAGCGTGTCGGCGAACCCGGTCCCGGAGGCCCCCTCGACCGAGGTCAGGTCGTCCGCGCCGTGCCCCGTAGCGGTTTGCGCGGCGATGTCGACCACGACCGCGGCGGTGGACTCGCGGTACTCGGCGAGGTCCGGCCCGTCTCCGCCGTCGAGGACGTCGTTGCCGATGCCGGACACGAGCGTGTCGGCGCCGTCGCCGCCCCGCAGCGTTCCCCCGGTCTCGAGACCGAGGGCGCGCGGTCGCACGCCGGTGTTGTCGAGGACGTCGTCGCCGCCGTCTCCGTCGATGGAATCCGCGCCGTAGCCGCCGTCGATCCGATCGTCCCCGTCTCCGCCGTCGAGGACGTCGTCGCCGTCGGAGGTCGTGTACCGGAGGTGCACGCGGCCCCCGAAGAGCTTGTCGTCGCCGCCGCGGCCGTCCACGACGTCGTCGCCGAAGACGCCCGCGAGGTGGTTCGGGTTGCCGTCGCCGCGCAGCTCGTCGTCGCCGGGGCTCCCGACGATCCCCTCTACGTCGACGAGGCGGTCCGTCCCGGTGGCGTCGCCGTTCGCCTCGCCACGGGCGAGGTCGGCCGTGACCGGCGACGCGGCCGAGGCGTACATGGCTAGGTCACGCCACCTGTCGTGGTCGCGGGAGCCGCCCTCCAGGAGGTCGTCGCCCGCCCCGCCGTCGAGCCTGTCGGTTCCCCAGGCGCCGTCGAGCCGGTCGTTGCCGTCGCCCCCGGAGATGCGGTCGGAGTTCTCGCCCCCGTCGACGCGGTCCTCACCGGGTCCGGCTTCGATCCGGTCCGACCCCCGGTCTCCACAGATCAGGTCGTCCCCGGCACCCGCCCGGATCACGTCGCGCCCCCCGAGGGCGAGGATGACGTCGCGGCCGGAGGTCCCGTCGAGCTCGTCCTCGTCGGCGCTCCCGACGATCGTCGGCCGCTCGCCGAGGCACAGGTTCTCCTGGGCGCCCGCGGCCGGCGCGAGCGCGCACGCGAGAGCGCACAGGATCGCGATCGATGTCGTCTTCATACGGTTCCCCCTCGGGCGTCTTCGCCGTGAGACCCCCGAGCCGCCTCCGTGGTTCCGGCCGGTACGGGTCGCAGGGGCGATCCCATAGGTTGCGCCGGTGACGAAGCGAGGGATCGCCGCCGGTAGCCACCGGCCGGCCGCGCCGGGTGAGCCGGCCGGGCGGACTTTCGAGGAGCGCCGCCGCGCCCTGGTCGAGATGCTCGGCCCCCGCAGCGCGTCGGACATGCGCGCGGGGACGCTGGTGGTCGTGCCGTCGCTCACGTTCCCCGAGAGCGAGCTCCGCAAGATCGTCGGCATCCAGTTCTACGAGGAGCGGCTTCTCTTCCTGCTGTTGCTCCTGCGGCATCCGGACCTCCGGATCGTGTTCGTCACGTCGGTCCGCGTGGAGGAGCCGATCGTCGACTACTACCTGCGGTTCGTGCCGCGAGACGTGCGTCCCGGCGAGCGCCTGTGGCTGCTCGCGCTGTGGGACCCCAGCGCGCGGCCCCTGACGGCCAAGCTCCTCGAGAGCCCGGACGCGCTGCGGCGCCTGCGCGAGCTCGCAGGAGCGGACTCGTGTCTGCTGACGTTCAACGTGTCAGGGCTCGAGGAGCGGCTGTCCGACGCCGTCGACTGCCCCCTCTACGGATGCCCGCCGAGCCTCGTGCACCTGGGGTCGAAGTCGGGGTCGCGGCACGTCGCCCGCGCGGCGGGGATCGCGGTCCCACGCGGCGCGGAGGACCTCCACTCGCTCGACGAGGTCGAGGCGGCGTTGGGAGAGCTGCGCGCCGCGCCGCCCGGCGCCCGCGCGGCCGTCCTGAAGCTCAACGACGGGTTCTCCGGACAGGGCAACGCCGTCGTCGACCTCACCGCCGGCGTCGCGGCGTTCCGGGAGAGCACGGTCTTCTGCGCCGGGGAGGAGTCGTGGCCGTCGTTCGAGGCGAAGCTGGCCCAGGGGGGCGGAGTCGTCGAGGAGCTCCTCCGCGCGCCGGGGATGACGTCGCCGAGCGTGCAGATGCGGATCGGGCCGGACGGGACCTTCGAGGTCGTGTCGACGCACGACCAGATCCTCGGGGGGCCCGACGACCAGGTCTATCTGGGCTGCCGCTTCCCCGCCGACGAGCGCTACCGCATGGAGATCCAGGAGTGCGGCCGGCGCGTCGCCCGCGTGCTGTCGGAGCGGGGTGTCGTCGGGTCCTTCGGCATCGACTTCGTCGTCCCGCCCGGGAACCCGCCGGTGCCACACCTCACCGAGATCAACCTGCGCCTCGGCGGGACGACGCACCCGTTCCTCATGACCGAGCTCGCGACGGGCGGGAGCTACGACGAGTCGACCGGGAATCTGGTCGCCGGGGGCCGCGCGAAGCACTACGTGGCGACGGACAACCTGAAGTCGGACGCGTACGTCGGGCTCCTTCCCGAGGCACTGATCGGCGCGGTCGACGAAGCGGGACTCGCGTTCGACCCCGCGACGAAGACCGGCGTCCTGTTGCACCTGCTGGGCGCGCTGA
>DATADL010000322.1:0-7979 GCA_036258555.1 Actinomycetota bacterium
CCCCCCACCGCGACCAGCTCGCGCACGGGGCCGAGGTCGAGCTCCTCGACGAGCGCGCCCTCGACGAGCGCTTTCCCTGGCTGAACGCCGACGGCATCGGAGCCGCGACGTTCGGCACCGGCGGCGAGGGGTGGTTCGACCCCGCCGCCGCGCTGCGGAAGGTCCAGGAGGAGGCGACGGCTCTCGGAGCGCGATTCGTCGCGGACGAGGTCGTCGCGATCCGCACCTCGGACGACCGGGTCCGGTCCGTCGAGCTACGGACCGGGGGCTCGATCGAGTGCGGTCACGTCGTCGACGCCGCGGGTCCGGCGGCCGCCGCCGTGGCGGGCCTCGCCGGCGCGACGATCCCGGTCGAGCCGCGCAAGCGCACGGTCTCGCTCTTCCGTCCGGGCACCGAGATCGAGGACTTCCCGAACCTCGTCGACCCGACGGTCGAGGGCCGGGGCCTCTACGTCCGTCCCTATCGCGACGGCCTCTACATGGCGGTGATCGCGCCTCGGCCGGAGCGAGACCCCGCGACGTTCGACCAGGAGCCGGACACCTACCTGTGGGACGAGATCGTGCGAGCCGCGGTCGGCCGCCGCGTCCGCGGGTTCGAGGACGCCGAGCTCGTCGGGGGATGGGCGGGCCACTACGAGATGAACACGTTCGACCAGAACGCGATCCTCGGACCGCACCCCGCCGTGGACGGCTTCTGGCTCGCGTGCGGGTTCAGCGGCCACGGCGTCATGCACGCGCCCGCGGCCGGCCGCGGGATCGCCGAGCTGATCACGCGCGGCGCGTACGAAGCGCTCGACCTCTCGCCGTTCTCCTACGACCGGATCGAACGGGGGCACGCGCTCGACGACGTCCAGCCGAGCGAGGCGCGGGTGCAGCGGGCGGGGGTCTGACGTCAGGCGCGCGTAGAGACGTCGACCAGCCGGTCGAGGCGCGCGGCGGCCTCGCCCGAGTCCACAGCTTCCGCCGCCAGCCGAAGCCCCCCGGCCATCTCGCCCGCGAGCCCGGCGGCCACCAGCCCGGCGGCCGCGTTGAGCAGCACGATGTCGCGGCGCGGCCCCGGCTCGCCCCCGAGGACCGCACGTATCGTCGCGGCGTTCTCCTCGGCCGTGCCGCCGGCGACCGCGTCCAGCGGGGACACCTCGAGCCCCAGCTCCGCGGGGTCGATCGTCCACTCCCTGACCTCGCCGTCGACGAGCTCGTAGACGCGGGACGGCCCCGAGGTGGACAGCTCGTCGAGCCCCCGGTCGCCGTGGAAAGCGAGGACGTGCTTGCTGCCGAGGCGACCGAGCGTGTGCACCATCGGCTCGATCATCTTCGGGTCGGAGACGCCGAGGGCCTGGCGCGTCGCTCCCGCCGGGTTCGTCAGGGGGCCGAGGAAGTTGAAGATCGTGGGCACGCCGAGCTCGCGGCGCGGGGCCCCGGCGTGTCGCATCGCCGGGTGGAACACGGGCGCGAAGCAGAACCCGATGCCCGCCTCCTCGATGCAGGCCGCAACCCCTTCGGGCGGGAGGTCGATCTTGACGCCGAGGGCCTCGAGGACGTCCGCCGACCCGCACCGCGACGACGCCGCGCGGTTGCCGTGCTTCGCGACCTTCGCGCCGGCTCCGGCGCAGACGATCGCGGCGGCGGTCGAGACGTTGAAGGTCCCGCTGCGGTCGCCTCCGGTGCCGCAGGTGTCGAGCACGTCACCTTGGACGGGGACCTTCTCGGCGAAGCGGCGCATGGTCCGCACGAGCCCCGCCACCTCGTCGATCGACTCGCCCTTCGCGCGCAGCGCGACGACGAACCCCGCGACCTGCGCGGGAGTCGCGGCCCCCTCCATGATCTCCTCCATGCACGTCCCCGCCTCCTCCTCGGAGAGGGATCCGCCGGCGAGAAGCCGCGAGAGGACGTGCGGCCACGAGAAGCTCGTCACGACAGCAACGACGCGAACGCCCGGGCGTAGGCGACTGCGCCGCTCTCCAGCTCGGCGAGGTCGATCGACTCACGTGCGGTGTGCGCGAGAGAGATGTCGCCCGGGCCGCACACGATCACGTCGGCGCCGGCCTCGAACAGGAAGCGCGCGTCGGAAGCCCCGCGGAAGCCGATCACGTCGACCTCACGAGCGGTGACGGCCCGGATGGCCTCGACGGCCGCGGTGACGACGCGCGCGTCGGGGGGGACCTCGAAGGACTCGGCGAAGAACGCGAGGTCGACGTGCGCGTCCACGTCGGGGAAGCGCTTGCGCGCGCGTTCGACGGCCTCCTCGATCCCCTCTACGACCGACTCCTTCGTCTCGCCGGGGACCGTGCGCCTGTCGATCTCCGCCACGCATGCCGCGGGGATGATGTTGACCTTCTCGCCGCCGCGGATCGTCCCGACGTTGATCGTCGGACCGCCGAGCAACGGGTGGGTGACGTCCGGAAGCGCCTCCTCGAGGTGGAGGACGACCTCCGCCATGTGCTTGATCGCGTTGACGCCGCGCTCCGGCGCGGACCCGTGGCCGGCGATCCCGCGCGTCGTCAGCCGGACCCAGCTCGCCCCGCGCTGCGCGCGCACGACGCGCAGCGACGTCGGCTCCCCCACGATTGCGACGTCGGGCTTCAGGATCCCCTGCTCGACGAGGTGCCCGGCCCCCTTGAAGCCCATGGTCTCCTCGTCCGCGACGAGCGCGAGCTGCAGCGTCCCCTGGGGCTCCCAGCCGGCGCGTCGCAGGATCGCGACCGCTTCGAGCGAGGCGGCGACCGGCCCCTTCGCATCCGACGACCCGCGACCGTGCATGCGGCCGTCCTCTATCGCGCCCGAGTAGGGGTCGCGCTCCCACAGCGCGGGGTCGCCCGCGGGGACGACGTCTATGTGCGAGCAGTAGCAGAGCGTCGGGCCGTCCCCGCCGCGCCAGCGCGCGACGACGCTCGGACGGCCGGGCTCGACCTCGTGCTCCTCCACTTCGAGGCCGAGGTCGTCGCAGAACGCGACCGTGAGAGCCGCCGCCGCGGCCTCTTCCCCCGGCGGGTTCTCGGACGGCGTGCGCACGAGCTGCTGCAGCCGGTCGACGAGCCGGTCGCGGTCGGCGAAGGTCGCGAAATCCGCGTTCACCGGCGCCGATACCTGCCAGACTGTGCGCGATGAACAGCTACCAGGTCTTCCTCGGGGCCGTCCTCGTGGCGTGGCCGTTGGTCATCTTCGGCCTGCTGTTCCTCATGAGCCGGATGGAGGACTACGTCAACCGCTCGGACGCCGCGACGCCGGAGGAGGCCGGCCTCGAGCCCGTCGAGGGCCGCCCGGCCGAGCGTGAAGTGCAGATCAGGTTCGGCGACCAGGTCGTCGGCGAGTCCTCCAAGTAACCCCATCGGTGGATCGTACGCGGGTCAGACCGCGGCGACGCACTCGATCTCGACCTGGGCCCCCTTGGGGAGCCCCGCGACGGCGACCGTCGCGCGGGCGGGGGGCTCGTCGCCGAAGAACTCGCCGTAGGCGGTGTTGAACTCGGGGAAGTCGTCCATGTCGAGGAGGAACGCGGTGACCTTCACGACGTCGTCGAAGCTCGCGCCCGCGGCGCGCAGCACGGCGCCCAGGTTGTCGAGGCAGCGCCGGGTCTGGTCGGCGATCGATCCTCCGACGAGCTCGCCGGTCCGGGGGTCGAGCGGCACCTGCCCCGAGCAGAAGACGAACCCGTTGGCGACGACGGCCTGGGAGTAGGCGCCGACGGCCGCGGGAGCTTCCGGTGTGGACACGACCTTCTTTGCCATCCGTCCTCCTCGTCGTCTCGATGAGCCGCGAGGACCACCATAGACTCGCGGGCCTTCGGCGGTGCGCGGCGCGAGAACGCGGCCGTCTAGCGGACGTGCCAGTCGTATTGCGTCGGCGCTCCCACGCGGTACTGCGTCGGCACCGGCGCCGGGGCCCCCGGAGGTACGAGCCATAGCCGGCCGCGGCCCGCGCTCCCGAACCTCACGAAGACCAGACCCTCGTCCGACCACTGCGGGTTCGCCGTCCGCCCGGGCGCGAGCTGCCTCGACACCTCACCTTCCGAGGAGAGGAGGACCAGCGGGCCCTTGCCGCCGCGCCGGATCGTCGACGCGGCCAGGAATCCGCCGTCGGGCGAGCACGTCACCGCGGAGTACCCGTCGAACGCGCCGGGGGGGCCGGGGAGAAGCTCGCGCGCGATCCTGCCCCGCCTCGACCGGAGCTCGGCCAGCGGCGCGTTCGCCTCGGACGCCTCCGCGACCAGCAGCACCCGTCCGCCGCACCGCACGACCGCGCCGCCGGCGAAAGCTCCGCGCACTACCCGCGCGTCGCCGCGCCCGGTCGCGTAGCGGAGCTTCCCCGCTCCCCGCGACTTCGAGTAGAGCACGCTGCGGTTCGAGAACCACCCCGCGATCGCCGCCGGACCTTCGGTAGCCTGCACGACCCGGCCGCGGCGAAGGTCCGCGATCCACAGGCCGCGGCCGTCGATCACCATGGCGAGCCTGCGTCCGTTCGGCGAGAGCTCGAAGTCCTCGACGGGCGCGTCCACGAGGCGGATCCCCTTGCGCCGCGTATCGGGGATGCTGAACGTGAGGTTCCCGTGCTCGGTCGTCGCCAGCGCGCAGTCGGCCACGGGCGACCACTGCCACTCGCGCGGCTCGAAGAACAACGCGCCCTGCGGATTGCCGCGCTGGTCGAAGACGCGGCCCCCGCGCTCCGCGAGGAACGTCCCGGACGGGCTCCACGCGACGTCGCCGGAGACTTCGACGCGCGCGGCGGGGACCGCTCCGGGAAGACCGATCAGCGCGGTCGACCCGCGGCGCGCCGCGAGCAGGCCGCTGGGGGCCGCTCCGGTCTTGCGCAGGCAACGCCCGGGATACCGCGCGGTGAGCGAGACGCCGTCGCCTCGGCCTTCACCGGCGTCGTCGCCGTTCTCGTCGCCGTCGCCCTCGGCGACGCCGTCGTCGCTCTCCTCGAGCACCATGCCGTCCCGCGGCGGCTCGTCGTCGGCACCGAGGACGGGCTGCACGAGGACGATCGCAATCGCAGACAGGAAGATCAGCGCCGCAATCGTCTTGACGGCCTTCAACGCAAAGGACTCCCTCGCTCGGCGACGCTCGAACGCTATCGCGTGCGAAATGGAGAGGCCCCCGCCGGTAGACGGCGGGGGCCTCACACGTGGGAGCCGCCCTGTAAGCGGGCTTCTGTACCCGGACCCGAAGGACCGGGCGGTGGCCATCCATCTGGGACGAGCGTTGCCGCTCGCCTCGTGCGGCCTACCCGGAGGCAAAGTGGACGGGCCGCCCATGCCTCCTGCTTGGCCTTGCTCCGGACGGGGCATGCCTAGCCGCGCCGGTCGCCCGGCACGCTGGTGAGCTCTTACCTCACCGTTTCACCCTTACCTCCACCGAGAACGGCGAGCCGCTCGGCGAAGGCGGTCTGCTCTCTGTTGCGCTTTCCGCGGGTCGCCCCGCCTGGGATTTCCCCAGCGTCCTGCCCTGTGGAGGCCCGACTTTCCTCGACCCGGCGAACCGGGCCGCGGCCACCCGGGCGGCTCCTCTCCCTAGAGTAAGCGCACGCCGCCCGCCGATATTTCCACCCGCGTGAGGCTCGCCGGCTGCGGGTACGCGCTCTCCGAGGCACGGCCGAGCAGGAACCTGATGACGCCTCCGTGCGACACGACGAGGTGCTTCCCGGGCCCGAGGTCGCCCACGGCGGCGAGGACCCGCTCGCCGAGGGCCGCGACGGACTCCCCGCCCGGCGCGCAGAACCCGTCGTAGTCGAGCAGCTGCCGTCTGAGGTCGTCCGTGCAGTCGTCCCATCTCCGACCCTCCAGCTCGCCGAAGTCGAGCTCGTGCAGCCGCGGGTCGGTCGCGGGCTCTCCGTACGCGAGCCGCGCCGTCTCGACCGCGCGGAGCGAAGGGGAGCTGACGAACCGGTCGAACGACTCACCGGCGAGGTCCGCTCGCAGCGCCCGCGCCGCCGCGCGCCCGGCGTCGGTCAACGGTGGGTCGCTTCGTCCGCAGAACCTTCCCGCGCAGGTCCACTCGGTCTCCCCATGCCGCACCAGCCACAGCTCCGCGGTCACGGCGCCCACCACGCGAGCTCGCCCCACGCCTCGTGCACGACGGCGGCGGCGAGGACGAGCACGCCGAGGTCGACGAGCTGCTGCGTCGCGCCGAGGACGTCGCCGCTCGTCCCTCCGATCTTCTTGCGCGCGACGAAGGCCATGGCCGCGGGCACGACGACCGCCACGACCGCCGACGGCGCAGCCCAGACGCCGAGCGACACGGCGGCGATCGCAGCCGCGCTCGCGACCGCGCCGAGCTCCTGCGCGGGGCCGATCCCCCCGGCGAGCGTCGCCGCCAGGCCGTCACGGCGCGCCGCTCGCTGCCTCCTCATGAGGACGACGGCCGGAGCGCGGCTGAGCGCACCTGCCGCGGGAAGGACGGCGAGCGCGTCGTACGTCCCGAGGGCCGATACGGCCGTCACGCGGACGACGAACGCCGCAGCGGTCGCGAGGACGCCGAAGGTCCCGAGCCGGGGGTCGTCGAGGATCTCGAGACGCCGTTCGGGCGTGTGACCGCCCCCGAACGCGTCGGCCACGTCGGCGAGACCGTCTTCGTGGAACGCACCGGTCAGAGCCGCGCCGAACGCGATCGCGACTGCCGCGGCGAGACCGCGGGGCAGCACGGCGCCGAGCCCTGCGTAGACGCCCGCGATCGCCGCGCCGACGGCGGCCCCGGCGACCGGGAACCATGGCGCCGCGGCCGCGAGGTCCCCGGCCTCGGTCGCAGCTCGGCCCAACGGAACCCGCGTGTAGAACGCGAGCGCGGTCGCCAGCCCGCTCATCCGGCGACGCCCTCCTCGTCGAACGTCGCCACCTCGGTGACGGCGGCCGCGGCGAGCCGGATCAACGGGATGGACGCGAGCGCGCCGGTCCCCTCCCCGAGCCGGAGGCCGAGGTCGAGGAGCGGCTCCTTCCCGAGCTTCTCGAGCAGCAGCGCGTGTCCCGGCTCGGGCGAGCGGTGACCCGCGATGCAGTGGTCGAGGGCGCCGGGGTGAGCGGCCTCGACCGGCGCCACCGCGGCGGTGACGACGAAGCCGTCCAGCACGACCGGGATCGACCTGCGGCGGGCCTCGACGACCGCGCCTGCGATCGCAACCATCTCCGCGCCCCCCACCTCGCGCAGCGCGTCGAGGGGCGACGCGACGACCGCCCGGGCGCACGCGCGCGCGACCACGCCGGTCTTGCGCGCGAGCGTCGCGTCGTCGACGCCCGTCCCGCGTCCGGTCCAGTCTTCCGGCGTCCGGCCGTAGAGGGTCATCGCCACCGCGGCTGCCGGCGTCGTGTTGCCGATCCCCATCTCGCCGAGGACGAGCAGGTCGGCGTCGAGCCCGCGCACCGCGGCCGTCCCGAGCTCCCAGCACGAACGGAACCGCGCCTCGTCCATCGCGGGCTCGACCGCGATGTTCCCGGTCTGACGCCCGACCCCGGCGTCGATCACGGTCACCGTCGCGCCGACTGAGGCCGCCAGCACCGGCGCGGTCGCGGTCCCGCGCCGGAGCGCGCGGAGCATCGCTCCCGTCACGTGGGACGGGTACGCGCTCACGCCCTCCGCCGCGACCCCGTGGTCGGCGGCGAACACGACGAGAGCGGGCCGGTCCACCGCCGGACGGTCCGTCCTCTGCCACGCAGCCAGCCACGCCGCGACCTCGTCGAGCCGCGCGAACGCGCCGGCGGGACGCAGGACGCGCGCGGCGCGCTCCGCGACCGCGGCGCGCGCTCTCTCGTCCGGCCCCGGCAGGTCGCGCTCGATCACGGGTCGACCTTCTCCAGCTTCAGCGCGCGGCCGGCGACGACCAGAAGCACTTCTTCCGCGTGCCCGCCCCAGATCGCGTTGACGCGGCCGAGGGCGTCGCGGAAGCGGCGTCCCAGCTCGGTCGGGGGGTGGACTCGCGGACGAGGTGCTTCTGGTCGTCGCCGGCCGCGCGCTGAAGCTGGAGAAGGTCGACCCGTGATCGAGAGCGAT
>DATADL010000323.1:0-8808 GCA_036258555.1 Actinomycetota bacterium
GTTGAAGTCGGCGTAGGGACCCTCGGGGTCGCCGAGGTCGATCGATCCGACGTTGACGTCGCCGAAGTTCGTCTTGATCACGCCGGGCTCGATCACGATCACGTCGATGCCGAAGCCCTTGACCTCGAAGCGCAGCGCGTCGCTCAAGGCCTCGACCGCGTGCTTGGTCGCGTGGTAGACGCCACCGCCGGGAAGCGTGAGCCTGCCGCCCATCGAGCTCACGTTGACGACCTTGCCCCACCGCTGCTTGCGCATCGCGGGGAGCACGAGCTGCGTGAGGCGAGCCAGACCGAAGAAGTTCGTCTCGAACTGCTTGCGCATCGCGTCGACGGGCACCTCCTCGACGGCTCCGCCCTGCCCGTAGCCGGCGTTGTTGACGAGGACTCCGACCGCGCCCCGCTCGGCCTCGATCCTCCGGACGGCCGCGACCATCGAACCCTCGTCGGTGACGTCGAGCCGTACGAGCCTGCAGCCGTGCTCGGCCAGGTCGCCGATCGCTTCGACGCGGCGGGCCGACGCGTAGACCTCCCATCCGCGAGCCGCGAGCCTCAGCGCCGTGGCGCGGCCGATCCCGGACGAGGTCCCGGTGACGAGGACGGCCTTGGAGACGGTCGACATGTGGGCCGAGGATGCCAGAGGGACGGGCGTCGCGCGGCGCGAGAAGAGATGCCCCCTGGCAGGTCGAGCGGCTGAGCGGCTATCCGTCGAGGACACGAGCCGGGCGTTCGACGCACTGTCTGCCCGCGCCGGCGTTCCGTCCCTCTCGTTCGGTTCTTGGAGCTAGCCGAGGTAGTCCTGCCGGGGAGCACCTCTGCGAGGACGTTACGCGCCCGCCCGCTCTCGGTCGATACGTATCCTGCGAACCGCGCTCAGCTCTCCGGCTCGCGGTCGCGCGTCTTCCAGCGGACCACGGATCCGCCGAACATCACCGACAACCGGCACGACTCGCACTGGTGGCGCGTCCCGTAGTCGGGCACCTGCACCGCGACCATCGCCTCGCCGCATTCCGGGCACGGCTTGTTGGAGACGTACTTCTTCGTCGGCGACGTCCGGACCTCGACCGTCGCAGAGGGGGCCGTCTCCTGCTCGCGCCACAGGTACAGCGTCCCGCCGGCCATGCTCAGCCGGCACGAGCCGCACTGCCACAGCCGTCCCATCCCCTCCACGTCGACGACCCACATCACCCGCCCGCACTTCGGGCAGAGCTTCTGCGGCTTCTCGTCGAGCGCGGTCATCCCCGGGCCCGTCGGCGCGGCGACGCCGACGCGGCGGCGAGCGCGGGGTGGTCGGCGTTCTCCTCGAGGAGCCGGAGCGTGCCCTCGCGGGCGGAGCGCGCGAGCGCCGCTCGGTCGAAGTGGCGCATCGAGTTCGTGCCGTGCGCCCTCAGGTCGGTCAGCCACGGACGGATCACGAGGACGTCCACACCCGCGGCGCGGGCCGCGAGGACCTCCCGGCGCAGGCTGCGCGCGAACATCGAGCGCACGAGCATGCTCGACCACAGGCGCGGGTCCGTCGAGCGCGCGGCCTCCTCCTTGCGGTAGCCCAGCGGAGCGACGCAGACGATCGAACGGCACCCTGCCCCGGTCGCGAGGTCCAACGACGTCGCGCTGACGACCCCGCCGTCGACGTAGTGACGCTCGCCGATGCGCACGGGAGGGAACACGCCCGGGATCGAGGTCGAGGCGCGGACCGCCTCGGGAAGGGAAGCCTCGGGCGCGCCCGGCGCGCCGAAGGCGACGCGCTCGCCGGTGTAGAGGTCGGCGACGCAGATGTAGACGTGGTCCCGGGGCCACTCCTCGGGCAGGTCGTCGTGCAACCTGAAGCGTGTCCCCTCGGTCGAGTAGAGCCCCGCCGGGAACGCCTTCCTCAGGGCACCTGCGGGGAGGCGGCCGCGCGTGACGCGCCCCCAGTAGCCGCGCGAGGACACGACTGCGAACGTCGAGCCGATCCCCCTGCGGACGCGCTCCGCGGGCGTCTGCCACAACGGCGTGAATATCGTCCGGACCTGCTCTTTCTGGCTCGCCTCGTCCTGCTCGGACGTGGGGTGGCGGCCGTGCGCGTACTCGTAGAAGTCGTCGCCGGTCCAGCCGGACGCGACGTACGCGGCCATCACGGCGCCCGCGCTCGTGCCTACGATGACGTCGGACGCGCCGAGGTCGACTCCCCACTCCTCGAGGGCTTTCAGCGCGCCGGCGTGGTAACCCATGCCGACGAGGCCCCCTCCGCCGAGCACCAGGCCGCGGCCCCCAACCTGCTCGGGCTTCATCACGCAGAAACTACCGCCCGCACGGCCTCCATCGGTTTCTTGAAGTTCTCGAAGCGGAGTGTCTCCTGCATTCCGGCGCTCTCGTAGAGCGCGCGGGCCGCGGGGACGTTCGCCGAGCTCACCGTCAGCTGGACGCGCCGGGCCCCGTCGTCGTGGAACCCCGCGAAGCCGTGCAGCAACAGGAGGCGGCCGAGCCCGCGGCCCCGCGCCTCCGGCACGGTGCCGAGGTACTGGATCCAGCCGTTGTCGCCGTAGCGCTCCCCGAGACAGAACGAGACCACCTCGCCGTCCTGGAGCGCGACGTGCCAGTGGGCCGCGTCGAAGTCCTCCGACTCGACGGCGTCCATCCACCGCTCGAGGGGCTCGGGTTGCCAGCGGTCGCCTTCGTACTGCGACCAGGCCCGGTTGAAGGCGGCGTGCACCGCGGCGTCGTCGGGGCCGAGCTCGTAGGTCCGGACCGTGATGCCCGGCGGGGGGTCGGGGACCACCGGCCGCTCGTCGAGGACCGTCTCCATGCGCGCGTAGTGGTGCGAGTAGACGTAGCCGTGGGACTCCAGCAGCGCCCTCGCGGCGGACATCCGGTCGGTCACGTTCTGCCGGAGGAAGCCGTCCCGGCTGCCCTGCTCGGCCCCCCGCCGCTCGACGACCTCGAGAAGTCGTCGCCCGATCCCGTGCCCTCGGGCGCTCGGACGGACGCGGACGTCCGCGAGGCCCTCGAAGACCCACGCGTATGCGACGACCTCGCCGCCGGAGCGCGCGACCCAGGCGTCGGCCTCGCGATCGAACTCCGCCGTCCGCCACCGCCACGCCACGTCCTCGCGGTCGCTGTCGACCGCGGTCGAGTCCACCTCGTCGCAGGCTCGGTACAGCTCGACCAGTCCGTCGAGGTCGTCGTCTCCGGGGGGCGTCAGCGCGAGGTCCACCGGGCGACGGTACAGAATCGACCGCGTCATGATCACGATCTCCGGGCTGAGGAAGTCGTTCGGCGCGCGCGACCTGTTCCGGGACGCGACGCTCCAGGTGGGAGCGCGCGACCGCATCGCCGTCGTCGGGCTGAACGGGACCGGCAAGACGACCCTGTTCCGGATCGTCGCCGGCGAGCAGGAGCCCGACGCCGGCGTCGTGACGATCGCGCGCGACGTGGTCGTCGGCTACCTGCGCCAGGAGACGGACGCGCTGCGCGGACGCACCCTGCTCGACGAGGTCCTGTCGGCAGGATCGGAGACGACCGAGGCCGGACACCGGCTCGCCGTCCTCGAAGCGGAGATGGAGGAGCTCCCGTCAGGCGCCGAGCTGGACGCCCTGGTAGCCGAGTACGCGCGCCTCCAGGACCGGTTCGCGACGCTCGGCGGATACGAGATCGAGGCGGAGGCGAAGCGGATCCTGGGCGGGCTCGGGTTCGCGCAGGAGTCTTTCGACCGGCCGACCGACGCGCTGTCCGGTGGGTGGCTCATGCGCGTGGCGCTCGCGAAGCTGCTGCTGTCGGCCCCCGACGTGCTGCTGCTCGACGAGCCGACGAACCACCTCGACCTCGAGTCGGTGGACTGGCTCGAACGGTTCCTGCGCGGCTACGACGGCGCGGTCCTGCTGATCTCCCACGACCGCGACTTCATCAACGGCATCGCCACGAAGGTGGTCGAGATCGACGGAGGCCGCTTGACGACGTACACGGGGAACTACGAGTCGTTCGTGAGGCAGCGCGCCGAGCGTGCCCGGCTCGCCGAAGCCGCGGCGGCGAACCAGCAGCGCAAGACCGCCCAGACGCAGGCCTTCATCGACCGCTTCCGGTACAAGGCGACGAAGGCCAGGCAGGTCCAGAGCCGCGTCAAGGCGCTCGAGAAGATGGAGAAGGCCGAGGGCCCCGCGCGGAAGGCCCGGACGATGAAGCTCGCCTTCCCGCAACCGCCCCGACCCGGGCGGGTGGTGCTGGAGCTGGCCGGGGTGGGCTTCTCGTACGGGGACGTGGCCGTCTACGAATCCCTGGATCTCGTCGTCGAGCGGGGGCAGAAGATCGCGCTCGTCGGGCCGAACGGCGCGGGCAAGAGCACGCTTCTCAAGCTGCTGGCCGGCGCGCTCACACCGCAGAGCGGCGAGCGACGGCTCGGCCACAAGGCGCGGGTGGGGTACTTCGCGCAGCACCAGATCGAGGAGCTCGTGCTGTCGAACACGGTCGTCCAGGAGCTACAGCGCGCCGTGCCGCCCGACGCCGCGGTCTCGGCGCGCGACCTCCTGGGACGGTTCCTGTTCTCCGGCGACGACGTGGACAAGCCCGTCTCGGTACTCTCCGGCGGCGAGCGCAGCCGGCTCGCCCTCGCGCGGATGCTCGTGTCGCCCGCGAACCTGCTGTGCATGGACGAGCCGACGAACCACCTCGACATCCCGAGCCGCGACGCGCTGGAGGACGCGCTCGCCGAGTACACGGGCGCCCTCGTGCTGATCACCCACGACCGGCACCTCATCCGGAACGTGGCCGACACGATCGTCGAGGTGCGGGAGGGCCGCGTCACGTCGTACGACGGCGGGTACGACTACTACCTCGCACGCTCGGGGCCGGAAGAGGACCTCGCGGCCCCTGCCGGTCCGCGCCCGTCCAGGGTGACGGCGAAGGAGCGCAGGCGCATCGAGGCCCAGGCACGCGCGCAGACGAAGGACCTGCGCGACCGCGTCGCGCGACTCGAGCGGCGGATAGGGGAGGTGGGCGCGGAGCTGAAGCGGCTGGAAGCCGTCATGGCGGATCCGGACGTGTACTCGTCCGGTACCGACGTGGCCGCGCTGGTGCGCGACTACGAGTCGGCGAAGCGGCGGATGGCCCGCCTGGAAGAGGAGTGGGAGGCGGCCGCGGAGAGTCTCGAGGAGGCCCAGGCGTAGCGGGGGGCCCGTTGGGCTGCGGCTAGAGCCGGCCCTCCAGCAGGCTGCGGTACTCGCTGTCGAGCGTGTCGAACATCCGGTCCTCGGCTATCTGCATGAGCGCCTCGATCGCCAGGAACAACGGCGAGTCGAGGGCCTGGCCCAGGATGCTCATGAGGCGCTCCTCGGCCTCGTCGGTCAGCCCGAAGTTGCGCGACCACGGGGTCGAGCGTAGGAAGTGGTCGACCGCGGGCTTGTCCGCGAGGCGGCGCTCGTCGACGACGGCGGCGATCGAGCGTGCGAGCATCCCCATCTCGAGCGTGGCCCTCATCTCGGTCCGCACGTAATCCTGGAGGAAGGCCCAGTCCTCCCCGCTCAGGAGGTCGCGCCAGTGGGCGGTCAGGTCGTGGGTCGCCGGGTCGAGCTCTCGCAGGACGTGGTTGATCCGGGCATGCTCTTCGCCGGTGAACGAGATTCGAGGCACGGGGGGTCCTTCGTCACGATGGTCCGCTGGAAGTGCTTGGGCATTATCGGGAGCCCGGGACTAGTCCCGCAAGAGCTTTGCGAAAACTACGTACCGCGCAAAGGGGCACGCACCCGGGAACGGTCGGGCTGCGTCGGGCGTGTTGGAGGGCATGGAGGCCCACCTGATGCCCGCGGGCGTGCTGGCGGAGCGGAGCTTGGCTAGGTCCGACAAGGGGGCCGAGCGCGACCGCGAGCTGGCCGCCCTCTTCTACGAGCACTACGACCCGATGCGCCGCCTCGCCTACGTGATGATCGGCGACGGCGACGCCGCGGAGGAGATCGTCATGGACGCCTTCGCGAAGGCGCTGTCGCGCTGGAAGAGCTTCCGCAACGTCGACTGGCCCCCGGCCTACCTCCGCCAGATGGTCGTCAACGCGTGCCGGTCCCGGATGCGTCGACGGGCGATCGAGAACCGCGTGAACTCCTTCGTCCACCACCGCGACGAGCAGCGGGAGAAGACGTTCGACGTCGAAGACCACGGCCTCGGCCTCGACGTGTGGGCTGCGGTCCGGTCGCTGCCCGACCGTCAGCGTGCGTGCGTCGTGCTGCGCTACCTCGAGGGCCTCACCGAGCCCGAGATCGCCGAGACCCTCGACTGCCCGCTGGGAACGGTCAAGTCACAGCTGTCGCGGGCCCGGGCGAGGCTCGCCGAGAGGCTCGGGCCGGACTTCATGAAGGGCGGTGAGACGTGACCCGGGAGGACGAGCGCATCGAGGAGGCGCTGCGCGCCGTGGGCGACGACTACGTCCGGCGCAACCCCGCGGATCTGCCCCGGGCGCGGGCCCGCATCGAACGGTTGCGGGCACGCCGCCGGCTGATGGCCTGGGGCGGGACCGCAGCGGCTACCGCCGCGGCAGTCGCCGTGGCGGTCTTCGCATGGCCTGCACCGCAACCATCCGACGACGCACCGCGTCCCGCGGGGCAGGTCGACCTGCCCGAGGGCGCCGTCCCGATCGAGGTGGGGGACGGCCCCGGTGAGGTCGCGGTGGGCGCCGGCGCGGTATGGGTCTCCAACGAAGACGACATGACCCTGTCCCGGATCGATCCGGACCTCGACATAGAGGTGATCACCCTCAACATGTTGGGACCTCCCGGCGACCTCGCCATCGGCGACGGCGGTGAGGTGTGGGTCGCGAACCCACAGACCGGCGAAGTGCAGCGGGCGGACCCGGTGACGAACGCGTTCACCCCCGATCGAAGGGTCGTGGCCGGGCCCGCCGGCACGCCTCTCGACCTCGCTATAGACGATCACCTGTGGGTGTCGGTCGTAGAGGAGGAGCTCGTCCAGGTCGATCCGCAAACCGGCGACGAGGTCCGTCACATCGACTGGATGAGCCCGGTGAACGTTGCCGCGAGAGACGGTCGCGTGTTCGTACTGGACGAGGACGGCACCGTGCACGGGGTCGATCCCGCGACGGGTGAGCCCGACGGCATCGAGATCTCCTTCGACGTCTCGGACCGCGGCGACGTCCACTTCTACGACGGCACGCTCTGGGTCGCCGAGGGAGACGGCAGCACGCTGTACTCCTCCGGCGTCGCCCTCGGATCCGACGAGATCGAGTCGTATCCCTTCCGCGGGACCTACGTCGAGATGGTCCAGACGGAGCAGGGGATAGTCGTGCTCTCCGACGTCGGCGACGGCACCGGCTTGCTCACCCTGGTCGACCCCGGCACCGGGAGCGTCGAGGAGCTCGGCGAGATCGGCGGCTCTCCCCGCGACCTCGTGCGCGGTGAGGGCGACCTGTGGGTGTCGGCTTCTGCTGTGGACACCGTCGTACGGATCCCGTCGCTTCCCTAGACCCGGGATCCTTCGGCGCGGCGCTTTAGGGTGACGCGCATGGCAGCCCCCGGCCCCATCGCCGTGACCGTCATCGGCACCGACCGTCCCGGCATCGTCGCGGCCGTGACCCGTGCCCTCTACGAAGCAGGGTGCAACCTGGAAGACGTGACGTCGACGATCCTTCGGGGGCACTTCTCGATGGTGATGGTGGTACGGGGGCCGGACGGGGTCGACGCCCCCGCGCTCGAGAAGGCGCTCGAGCCGGCGGCCCGGGAGCTCGAGCTCGTCGTCGCCGCACGGCCGGTCGAGGACACCACCGTCGCCCCCGACCAGTCGACCCACGTCGTCTCGGTCTACGGCGCCGACCGTCCCGGCATCGTCTTCCGGGTCGCGGACGCGCTCGCCCGGCGCGGCGCCAACGTCACCGACCTGACGTCGCGGGTGATCGGCCCTCCCGACGAGCCCGTCTACGCGTTGATGCTCGAGATCTCGGCCTCCGCGCCCGACGAGGTCGCGGCCGCGCTAGAAGAGCTGCGCGGCGACATCGGGGTCGAGGTCAGCATCCACCCGATCGAGCGGGACGTCCTCTAGGCGTGGCGGTCCGGCCGGTCTGCCGGCTGCCGGCCGCGGTTCTGAAGGCGACCTCGGCATCCGCCGCGCCCGACGCCGAGCTCGCGGCCGATCTCGTCGACACGATGCGCGCGTCGCCCGCGTGCGTGGGTCTGGCGGCCCCGCAGATCGGCGTCTCGAAGCGGGCGTTCGCGCTGGACGTGAGCGAGCATCCCAAGACGACCGTGTGCCACGGGCTGGTAGTGCTGTTCGATCCGGCGATCGTGGAGAGCTCCGGCCGCAAGGTCGGCCGCGAGGGATGCATGAGCGTGCCGGACCTGACGGCCGACGTGGCGCGGGCGACGAGCATCGTGGTGGTGGGCACGTCGCCGGAGGGGGAGCGGAAGGTGATCGCGACGGAGGGCTTCGAAGCCCGCGCGTTCCAGCACGAGATCGACCACCTCGACGGCTTGCTGATCCTGGACCGGGTCGCGTCTCTGACGACGGACGTCTTCCGCAGGAAGGTCTACCGCTAGCTTTCCGGCAGGACTACGAGCTTCGTCTTCTTCGGCTTGCGCCGGCGCGAGCGCGTCACCCGGTTCCGCCCCGCCCGCTTCGACTCGTACAGGGCCTCGTCCGCAGCCTTGATCAAAGCCTCCGGGTCCCCGGCGTGCGCCGGGAACGTCGCGACGCCCGCGCTCGCGGTGACGGGCGACACGGTCTCGATACCGGCGATCGACTCGCGCAACCGCTCGGCGACGACGAGCGACTCCGCGGAGGAGCACGACGGCAGGATCACGGCGAACTCCTCGCCGCCGTAGCGAGCAGCCGTGTCGAAGTC
>DATADL010000324.1:0-3544 GCA_036258555.1 Actinomycetota bacterium
GCCGACGCAGCCGCACGCCGGGCGGCCCCCGAGGTCTCGCTCCACCGTCCGGCGAGCTTCTGGAGGCTCGAGTGCGCCGCGGTGCTCAGACGGACGAAGCGGGCGTGGGCGCGCGCAGCCTCGTCCGACGAGCTGAAGCCCCTCCAGTACGAGACGTAGTCGGTGTCCGCCGGGCCCGGCGCGGGCGAGTGGAGCGTGACGAGCGCGCGCTGGGCGTCGAGGAGCATGTGGAACAGCAGGTCGCCGCGCGACCACCCGCGGCAGCCGCTCGGAGCGAGCAGGTCGTCTTCGGTGAGGTCCGCCACCGCAGCGTCTATCGCCGCGTACTCGGCGTCGAGGGCCGTGACCGCGTCGCCCAGGTGCATGGCACTCATTGCGTCAGAAACCTACGCGGGATCCAGCCGCTCCGTGAAAGTCGGTTGACCAGGGGCGCGACTCACAGTTACAGTCATCAACGGGCGGTGTAACAACACCGACGTGGGGGGTGCGGGGTGGACGGGACGGCGCGGTGCACGCCGACGACGATCATGTCGTTCGGCTCGAACGGTGACGAGGCGAGATTCAGGAACAGGATCGGGAACTATCACAAGGGACTGCCGCACGACGAGTTCGGTGAGGTCGACCCTCGCGCCTATCAGACGCTCCTGGACGCGACCGATGCGCCTTCGCCACCAGCGGACTTCCAGGCGATCGAGCTCGGTCTCGGCCGGAAGCTCGTCAACCCGCAGTCGGGCCTGGCCGAGGACCTCGAGGGCCCCGACCCCGAGGACCTCGAGATGCGGTCGGCGCCCTCGGTCGCAAGCGCGGAGACCGCTGCCGAAGCCGTCGAGCTGTATTGGATGGCGCTTCTTCGTGACGAGCCGTTCGCGGGTTTCCCCGACGATCCCACCGTGCAGCAGGCCGCTGGGGAACTGTCGAGGCTCTCCGATTTCACCGGTCCCAAGGAAGAAGGGGAGGTCACGCCCGGCACGATCTTCCGCGGCTGCACTCCGGGCGATCTAAAGGGGCCGTACATCTCACAGTTCCTGTTCAAGGACATCCCGTACGGCTCTCTGACGATCTCGCAGCGGCAGCAGACGGTTCAGCCGGGGATCGACTACATGACGGACTTCGACGAGTGGCTCGCGATCCAGAACGGCGGCCCGAACCCACCGGATGCGTTCGACGACACCCGCCGCTACATCCGGAACATGCGCGATATGGGGCAGTACGTGCACGTGGACGCGCTCTACGAGGCTTATCTGAACGCGTGTCTGATCCTCCTGGGCATGCAGGCGCCGGTCGACGGGGGCAACCCCTACAAGGACCCCAACCCCGACGCGGAGAAGCAGGAAGGCTTCGGGACGTTCGGCGGGCCTCACGTCCTGAGCCTCGTCACCGAGGTCGCGACTCGGGCTCTGAAAGCCGTGTGGTGGCAGAAGTGGTTCGTACACCGCCGGTTGCGACCGGAGGCGTACGGCGGGCTCGTACACCTGACGCTGAACGGCACGAAGAGCTACCCACTCGACCCACAGGTGCTGAACTCGAGGGCGGTGGCCGCCACCCAGACGAGGAACAGGAGCCGGTTGCTCCCGATGGCCTTCCCGGAAGGTTCGCCCACCCATCCTTCGTACGGAGCAGGTCACGCGACGGTCGCCGGCGCGTGCGTGACGATCCTCAAGGCGTGGTTCGACGAGGAGCACAGGATCGACGACCCCGTCGTCGCCTCCGACGACGGTCTAGAGCTCGTCCCGTATGCCGGTCCGGACGCGTCGGAGCTCACGGTGGGCGGCGAGCTGAACAAGGTCGCCGCGAACGTCGCGATCGGGCGCAACATGGCCGGCGTGCACTGGCGCAGCGACTACCTCGAGTCCGTGAAGCTGGGGGAGCAGGTGGCGGTCTGCATCCTCTTCAACCAACGCAAGGACTACAACGAGGACTACTCGTTCAGCTTCACCGGGTTCGACGGCGACGAGTTCGTCATCTCACGCGACGGGGTCACGAAGAACGGGAACCAGCTCCGCCATCCGTGCCGTACGCGGCCGGGTAAGCGCGTCTGACGCTCGATTTGGTCACGTTCCCGAGCCATGCCCGATTGATCCCGCAACGACCCGGATATAGCCGGATCGGGCTATTGCGACCGCGGCGCCTCGGGCGCAGCCTTGTACCCATGGCACACAGGCCCGTGGTCCTGCTCGTAGACGACGACCCCTCGATGAGGGAGCTCCTCGCGACGATGTTCAGCATGCACGGCGGCTTCCGGATCGGCGGCGTAGCGGCCGACGGGTTCGAGGGCGCGATGCTCGCCGCCGACGTCGAGCCCGACCTCGTCGTGCTCGACTTCTTCATGCCCCGCTGGGACGGCAGCAAGGCGGCCGCGTTCATCCGGGAGCGGTGCCCCCGCACCAAGATCGTCGCCTTCTCGGCGGTCCTGCAGGAGCCCCCCGACTGGGCGGACGACTTCCTAGTGAAGAACGACGTGATGGAGCTGATCCCGCTGGCCGAGCAGATAGCGACGGCGGCCTAGCTCCTCACCGCGCCGGCCGGAACTCCAGCACCTGCTGGAACGTCGGCCGATTCTGCCACTGCATGTTCGGCTGGTCCTGGAGCCCCACGGGCGTGAAGTCGATCTGGTCACCGGCCTCGTTCGCGTCCCACGTCGACGGGTCGGCGCCGAACTGCTCCTCCAGCGCCGCCACCGCCGCGTCGAGGCTCGCCACGAGATCGGCGCGGCACCGCGCCAGCGACCCCTCGCCGCAGTAGACGCGCGACGCCTTCCCGCGCACCCGCATGCCGAGGACTGTCCGCAGGTCCTTGTTGACGTGGCTGTAGAAACCGCTCTGGAACGCGCTGCCCTGTGCGCGCGGCTCGTCGTGGTGGCGCATCGGCAGCACGTCGTAGGCGGCGCCCAGCGTCGGCTCGAAGATCGCCTGCGCGGCCGGCTCCCACCACGCGTCCATCAGGGCGATCGCGGGGGAGTGCTCGTAGGAGCCGTCGGAGTCCTTGTCGCGCCGGTGTGCGCCCGAGCGCTGCCACGCCTTCAGCAGCTTCACCGCCTCCTGCAGCCGGGGGTCGGACGGCTTGCCGACCGCCTTCAGCATGTACGGAAGCACGCGCGTGCCCCGCAGGTCCGTGGTCGCCGCGTCGCCCGTGATGTTGACCACGTCGACCAGGCTGAGCTTGCCCTTGCGTCTCCTGTACTCGCGCACGAGGTCGTCGAGCATCTGCACCCGCTGCACCGGCCCGAAGCTGAAGTTGCCGTCGTGCGCGCGGAACCCCGGCGCCTGCTTGTTGTTCCAGGACGTCATCCACCCCTTCTTCGGGTTGACGTCCTTCGGCGTGCCGGCGAACGACAGCCGGCCCCGCCAGTCCCACTTCCCCGTGCCCCAGACCGGCAGGTCGGGATCGGTGTGACGGGCGCGCAACGGGTGCAGGCCCCCGAGCTGGTACGCGATGTCCTCGTCGTCCAGGTAGAACCAGTTGAACGTGAAGGTGAAGCGCGCGAACGCACGCTGGAAGTCGCGCGGCCCGTCGATGCGGTCGGGGTCCGAGATCTCGACGTAGG
>DATADL010000325.1:0-6260 GCA_036258555.1 Actinomycetota bacterium
CGGCTATGCGGAGGCCGGTCTGCAGCGCTTCCTCCGGGAGCTGAAGCTCGGCTCGTACGGGCTCGGCTCGATACTCAAGGCCGGGTGCACGACGCCTCCCGTGACGCTGCCCCAGGGCCGCATCGGCGACGGCACGTACACGGCGGAGCTGACGGTGTTCGACGCCTCGACGACCCCGCAGGTCCCGCCGCCGTGGACGGGCGCCGCCACGACCGCGGGTCCGTGCGGGACGGCCCGCTTCACGCCCCCCAACCCCGCGCCGAAGTCGCCGTGGACGTACGCCGTGACGTCGACGGGCCGCGCCGGCAACGCGAAGCGCGTCATCCGCGCGGTCGTGACGATCTCGGCGTCCGGGCTCCCCGTCGGCGTGTTCGTCAACAAGGTCAACGCGAACGGCAACCCCAGCTTCGGCAACATCAGCCTGTTCGCCAACAGCGACGTGTACGGCCGCGAGAAGATGACCTTCACCGGCAACGACCTCCAGTACACGATCGGCGACGTCTACGGCGAGACGACCCCGAACGCGTCGCTGCCGATACCCGCCGCCGTCCACACGATCGGCGCCATCTACATGAAGGCGAACGGGAAGAACACGCGCCTGCACCCGCCGATCGTGAACTGCAGCGCGTCGCAGTCGCTGTGGGACGGTAGCCTCTTCGGCGGAACGATCACGTCCCAGCCGCCGGCGCCCTGCCCCCAGGGTCTCTATCCGCCGCGCTCGAAGTTCACGTCGGAGGACCTGCGCAACGTCTCGGGCGGGCGGTCGAACCTGCCGCACCTGACCGAGGCGGAGTACCGGGCGCTCAAGGCGACCGCACAGTCCACCGGGCTGTACTGCAGCATCGGCGCGACCGGTACCCCCGCGTGCACGATCTACGTCCCCGGGACGCAGACGCGCACGACGTACACCCTCGGCACGATCAACTCGAACCCGCTGCCGGGGTCGTACGTGGCCTACTTCGAGTACGCGCCGGGTGCGGATCCGTTCAGCCCCCAGAGGACGATCAGCTGGAACGCCGTGGTCGGACCCTGCAGCGACGACCCCGCCCTCAACAAGTCCGCCGTGATCGTCGTGCGCAACGGGAGCATCCAGTTCCGCAGCAACAACTACATGTACGGCAACGTCGTGGTCCCGGAGGGCGCGGTAGACGTGGCCGGCGGCTACACGATCAACGGATCGGTGCTGGCGAACGACCTGAGGCTGCGCGGGAGCGGGAGCTTCCGGCTCGACGCCTGCGGCCAGCGCAACTCCCCGACCGGGTCGATGAACGTGAGCGGCGGTCGCTGGAGCGAGATCGACCGCTAGCGCGTCCTGTCACCGGGACGAGCCGCTCGGTCTCGAGGCGGAGGCTCTCGTACATCCCTAGAGAAGCGCGTCGAAGCGAGGCTTCAGCTTCGCGGCCGTGTCGGCCAGCATCTCGGGCAGGACCTTCGTCTCGCCCACGGTCGTCATGAAGTTCGTGTCGCCCCCCCAGCGCGGGACGACGTGCACGTGGAGGTGGCCGGGGATCCCGGCGCCGGCGACCTCGCCGAGGTTCATCCCCACGTTGAACCCGTGCGCGCTCATCGCCTCTTCGACGATCCGGACGCTCTCGGCCGTCAGGTCCATCAGCTCGTGGCGCTCGTCGTCCGAGAGGTCGCAGATCCCGGCGACGTGCCGTTGCGGCGCGACCATCAGGTGCCCGGTGTTGTACGGGAACGCGTTGAGCAGGACGAAGGCCGTGGGTCCCCGGTAGAGGACCTCGTCACCCCTGGCGAGGTGGTCGCAGAAGATGCACGCGTCGTCGCCTCCGGTGGTCGACACGTACTGCATCCTCCAGGGGCTCCAGAGCCGCTCCAACTCAGATGGAGGGTTCGACGCGGCGCTCGGCGATCTCAGCCCCGAGGTCGGCCGCGAACTGCTCGACCGGGACGCCGCGGCTCTCGTCGCCGCTCCTCCGGCGCACCGAGACCGTGTCGCCCCCGGCCTCGTCGTCGCCCACGACGAGCATGTAGGGCACCTTCTGCAGCTGCTGCCGCCGGATCTTCGCCCCCATCGTGTCGGTCGAGTCGTCCACCTCCGCGCGGGCGCCGCCGGCGCGCAGCCGCTCCGCCACCGATTGCGCGTACGCGACGTGCCGGTCGGCGATCGGGATCAGCACCGCTTGCACGGGCGCGAGCCACGTGGGGAACGCGCCGGCGAAGTGCTCGACCAGGACGCCCGTGAAGCGCTCGATCGACCCGTACAGGGCGCGGTGGATCATCACGGGACGGATGCGTTCGCCGTGCTCGTCGATGTACTCGAGGCCGAAGCGTTCGGGCATGTTGAAGTCGACCTGGATCGTGCACACCTGCCACGAACGGCCGATCGCGTCGCGCACGTCGATGTCGATCTTCGGCCCGTAGAACGCGCCGTCGCCCTCGTCGACCGTGTAGTCGAGGCCGGCCTTCTCCAACGCCTTCGGGATCGCGTCCTCGGCGAGGTCCCACAGCTCCTGCGCCCCCACGGCCTTGTCCGGCTTCGTCGAGAACCGGACCGCGTCGGGAGCGAGCCCGACGGAGCCGTACAGCGCGCGGAAGAAGTCGATGACGCCGACCAGCTCCTCGACGACCTGGTCCGGTCTGCAGAAGATGTGCGAGTCGTCCTGGGTGAGCGCCCGCGCTCGCATGAGCCCGTGGAGGGTTCCGGAGCGCTCGTAGCGGTAGACGGTCCCGAGCTCGGAGAGCCTGATAGGCAGCTCACGGTAGGAGCGCGTCTTCGATCGGTAGACCAGGAGGTGGAAGGGACAGTTCATGGGCTTCGCGAAGTACTCGGCGCCCTCGAGCTCCATCGACGGGAACATGTTCTCCCGGTAGAAGCCGAGGTGGCCGCTCACCTCCCACAGCGTCGACTTCCCGAGGTGCGGCGTGAACACGGGGTCGTAGCCACGGTCGAGGTGCATCTGCCGCGACAGGTCCTCGAGGGTCTTGCGGACGATCGCCCCCTTCGGGTGCCAGACCGCGATGCCGGGGCCCACTTCCTCGTGCCACGAGAAGAGCTCGAGCTCGCGGCCGAGCTTGCGGTGGTCGCGCTTCTCTGCCTCTTCGAGGCGGTGCAGGTAGTCGTTCAGCGCGTCCTTCGACTCCCAGGCCGTGCCGTAGATCCTCTGGAGCATCGGCTTGGTCTCGTCGCCGCGCCAGTAGGCGCCGGCCGTGCGCAGGAGCTTGAACGCCTTGATCCGTCCGGTGCCGGGGACGTGGGGGCCGCGGCAGAGGTCCACGAACGCCGGCTCCTCCGCGTCCGCGGCGATGTTCTCGTAGACGGAGATGACCTCGCCCTCCGCCGCCTCCTGCTGCGAGAGGTCGTCGGCCCCCGCCTTGTCGCCGACGGCCTCGATGATCTCGACCTTGTAGGGCTGGTCGGCGAACAGCTCGAGCGCTTCCTCGCGCTCGACCTCCCGCCGGACGAACCGCTGGTTCTCCTTGACGATCGCGCGCATCTCGGCCTCGATGCGGTCGAGGTCGTCGGGCGTGAACGGCCGCTCGACGTCGAAGTCGTAGTAGAAGCCGTCCTCGATCGGGGGCCCGATGGTGTACTTCGCCCCGGGGTAGACCCGCAGGACGGCCTGCGCGAGCACGTGCGCGGTCGAGTGCCGCAGGACGTAGCGGCCCTCGTCCTCGGTCGAGACGACCACCCGCGCCTCGGCCCCCTCGGGCACGACGTACGCGAGGTCGCGCTCCTTGCCGTTCACGACGAGCGCGAGGGGGCCGGGCGCGCCGGCCTCCTTCGCGAGAGCGAATCCGTCCTTGACGCCGTCCCCGACGGCCGAGTAGCTCATGGGGCCGATGCTAACGGCCGCATGATCGCCCCGGGTTCAGGCGATCGAGGCTTCGTAGATGCTCTGGATCGACGCGTCGAGGGCCGCGTCGAACTCCTCGTCGCTCTGCCCCGCCGACAGCCCCTCCGTCAGCCCGCGCGAGAAGCTCGCGACGACACCCTTGTTGCGAGCGAGCCTCCGGTTGGCCTCCTCGCGGCTGTAGCCGCCGGACAGCGCCACGACGCGCACGACGTTGGGGTGCTCCGTCAGCTTCAGGTAGAAGTTGTCCTCCTCCGGAAGCGTCAGCTTGAACATGACCTTCTCGTCCGCGCCGAGCCGGTCGAGGTGCTCGAAGATCCCGTCTCGCAGCATCGCCTCGGCCTGGGCCTTCTCGGGGCTCTTGATGTCGACCTCGGGCTCGAGGATCGGGATCAGGCCGTGGCCGACGATCCGACGCCCGATCTCGAACTGCTGGCTCACGATCGACTCGATGCCGGCCTTGTCGGCGAGCTTCACGACCGACCTCATCTTGGTACCGAACACGCCCTTTGCGACCGCGCGCTGCAGGAGGTCGTCCAGGCCGCCGATGGGCTTCATCACCTGGACGCCGTCGCTCTCGTCCGCGAGGCCCTTGTCGACCTTCAGGAAGGGGACGACGCGCTTGACGCTCCACAGGTAGTCGGCGGACTCGCGGCCTTCGATCGTCCGGTCCATCGTGTTCTCGAACAGGATGGCGCCGATGATGCGGTCGCCGTCGAAGCTCTTGCTCGTGACGATGCGGGTCCGCATCTCGTGGATCAGCGAGAACATCTCGTCGTCGTTCGAGTAGGCGTCGCCCTCTACGCCGTAGGCCTTCAGCGCCTTCGGCGTGCTCCCCCCGCTCTGGTCGAGGGCGGCGATGAAGCCCTTCCCGGTCCGGATCTTCTGGAGCTGCTCCTCGTTCACTCGATCACCCCTGTTGCGTCGAAGTCGGCCTCCCAGAATCCCATACCAGACCGAACGGAGCGTTGTGGTTCGATTGACGGCGTGGCCGAGCACGACGACAACCCGAACGTCGAGCTGGTGAACCGGTTCCTCAGGGCGCAGAACCTCGAGCAGGTGGCGCGGGTCGACGAGGCGATCGAGCTCTACGAGACGATCCTCGCGGCGCGCTTCGACTCCGTCGGGCCCTACGACCGGCTGATCGAGATCTACTCGAACCGCGCCGCTCATCGCGACGTCGTCCGCGTCGCCGGCGCGGCGCTCGAGTCCGTCCACACCTACCCCGAGAAGAGGCAGTGGTACGAGGAGATGCGCGCGGCGGCGGAGAAAGCGGCCTCGGCCGTCCCCCGGGCCGCACCCAAGCGGCCGCAGGCTTGAACGCGCTGGAGCGCGCGCTCCACGACAGGATCGCCCGCGACGGCCCGCTCCCGTTCGGGGCGTTCATGCAGCTGGCGCTGTACCACCCTCGCTGGGGCTACTACTCGCGCTCGGGGCCCCCGCGGACGGGATGGAAGGGCCACTTCGTGACGTCGCCCGAGCTCGACCCCGCCTACGGATCGCTGTGGGCGACGGCGTTCGAGAAGGTGTGGGCGGCCGCGGGGTTGCCCGAGGCGTTCGACGTCGTCGAGGTCGGGCCGGGAGAAGGCGGCTTCGCGGGGTCCGTCCTGTCGTCGGTCGCCGCGCCGTTCCGGCACGCGCTGGCGTACCGGCTGGTCGAGCGGAGCCCCGAGGTCGAAGAGCGCCAGCGGACCGCGCTCGCGCGGTTCCCCGTCTCGTGGAGCGCGTCGCTCGGCGAGGTCCCGCCGGCGCCGTGCGGCGTCGTGTTCGCGAACGAGGTGCTCGACAACCTGCCGGTCCACCTCGTGGAGCGGCGAGGCGATTCGCTGTTGGAGGTGTGCGTCGGTTCCTCGGGGGACCGGTTGGTCGAGACGCTTCGCCCGCCGGCGGGCCCCGAGCTCGAGGACTGGCTGGCGCGGGCGGGAGCCGTGGTCCCCGACGGCCACCGCTTCGAGGTCGCGATGGCGGCCGAATCGTTCGTCCGACGCTGCGCCGGAGCCGTCGAGACGGGCGCGGTGGTGCTCGTCGACTACGGAGCCGAGTCGGCGGAGCTCGCGGAGCGCCCGCGCGGCACGCTCGTCGCTTACGGAGAGGGCGGGCCGACCGAAGACGTCCTCGCCCGGCCGGGCGAGCAGGACGTGACCGCGCACGCGAACTGGACCGTCGTCCGGAAGACGTTCCGCTCGCTGGGATGGCGGGTGACCGGACCGCTGCCGCAGAGGGACGTGCTCCTCGGTCTGGGCGGGCGCGCTCTCGACGCGGGCCTGAGGGAGGAGCACGCCGCGGCCCTCGCCGAAGGGCGGGGTCGCGACGCGGTGCGTGCGCTGTCGCGCCGGAGCGCGCTGGGGGCCCTGCTCGACCCGGGGGGCCTGGGGGGCCTGGGAGTGATGATCGCGACGAACGGGATCCCGGCAGACAGGCTTCCGTAGTTCCGTGGTCGCAAGC
>DATADL010000326.1:0-6279 GCA_036258555.1 Actinomycetota bacterium
AACACGTTCGGCCTCGAGCTCGAGCTCGTCGAGGGGATGCAGTTCGACAAGGGCTACATCTCGCCGTACTTCGTCACCGACCAGGACCGCATGGAGGCCGTGGTCGAAGACCCGTACATCCTGATCGCGCAGCAGAAGATCTCGTCGGTGCGCGACCTGCTTCCGGTGCTCGAGAAGGTCATGCAGTCCGGCAAGCAGCTGATCATCATCGCCGAGGACGTGGAGGGCGAGGCCCTCGCCACGCTCGTCGTCAACCGCATCCGCGGGACGTTCTCGTCCGTCGCCGTGAAGGCGCCGGGCTTCGGCGACCGCCGCAAGGCCATGCTGCAGGACATCGCGATCCTCACCGGCGGCCAGGTGATCTCCGAGGAGATCGGCCTCAAGCTCGAGAACGTCACGCCGGACATGCTCGGGCGCGCCCGCAAGGCCGTCATCACGAAGGACGACACCACGATCGTCGAGGGCCAGGGCGACGAGTCCGACATCCGCGGCCGCATCGAGCAGATCAAGGCCGAGATCGAGCGGACCGACTCCGACTGGGACCGCGAGAAGCTCCAGGAGCGCCTCGCGAAGCTGTCGGGCGGCGTGGCCGTCCTGAAGGTGGGGGCCGCGACCGAGGTCGAGCTCAAGGAGAAGAAGCACCGCATCGAGGACTCCGTCTCGGCGACCCGCGCGGCCGTCGAGGAGGGCATCGTCCCGGGCGGCGGCGCAACGCTCCTCCGGGCGCGCGAGAACGTCGAGGCGCTCGAGCTCGTGGGCGACGAGGCCGTCGGCGCACGCGTCGTGCTCGATGCGCTGAGCGCGCCGCTGTGGTGGATCGCGGCGAACGCCGGCCTCGAGGGCGGCGTCGTCGTCGAGCACGTCCGCAACGAGAAGCCGGGTCACGGCCTCAACGCGGCGACGGGCGAGTACGTCGACCTGCTGGCGGCCGGGATCATCGACCCGGCCCGGGTGACGCGCTCCGCCCTCGAGAACGCGGCCTCGATCGCCGCGCTCCTGCTGACGACGGAGGCCACGATCGTCGACAAGCCCGAGGAGGAGGACCCCGGGGCACATGCCGGGCACGACCACGGCATGGGCGGCATGGGGGGCATGGGCGGCATGGGCGGCATGATGTAGGAGCCGTCCTTCCAAAGGACGCGAGCAGAGGCCCGGCGCTTGCCGGGCCTCTTGCGCGCCCGGGCTTTACGAGCCGAGAAGGAACCTGTTGAAAACTTTTCGCGCTCTGGCGAGATCGCGAAGGAACGCGAGCGCGCGCTCTAGAAGACTTCCGAGCGAGCTCGCGAAAGACCTGGCGGAATCGACGAAGACTGGGCGGACCACGACCGACGTCGCTCGCGGCCGCGCGCGCCGTTGCCGGCTCTGCCCGATTGGGGGATGAGCACCGTGAGACGGTTCACCAGAGCACTTCCCTGCGCGCTCCTCGCCGCGCTGCTGGCGACCTCCGTGATGACGGCACCGAGCGCGCTCGCGGGCCGGATGGCCGACGAGGTATCGCAGTTCGACCAGAATGCGGGAGATCAGGTCCGCTCGGTGGAGGGCCTGCTGGCCCCGGCCGACACGATCGTGAGCTCGATCCCGGAGAACCCTCAGCAGGCGTTGATCGACTCGACCTCGCAGCTGTCGACCGACCTCGGCTTCCCGCAAGACCCGTCGTCGGACGTCCTGCTCGCGCAGCTCCCGGACGAGGTCGCGGGGCGGCTCGCGAACGTCATGCTCGAGATGATCCAGTGCAACTCGATCACCCAGGCGCACTTCGACGCGGTCGAGCCGAACCTCGAGCAGGTGGCGGCCGACGGCGGCGGGCTCGACGCGTCGCAGTTCGCGGACGTCCGCGCGTGCTCGCTCGGACTGTGGACGGCGACGAACGAGCTGGAGATCGCGCTGAACGGGATCGCGGACCCGGCGGCGCCGTCCGGTTGCACCCAGACCTTCGGAGCAAGGCTCGACGTATGGCCCGTGATCCGCTTCGACGGGTTGTGCGTCACGAGCTCGTACTCGAACGACTACCTGCTGACCGTCGACCTCGGCGGGAACGACGTGTACTCGAACAACGTCGCGTCGAACATGGTCGACCTCAACTACGCGCCGACGTCGTCGCGGGTCGCGGGACGGCGCGGGTTCGGCCCGGCACGCGGTTGCCAGCAGGCGATCGCCGGGCTGCGCAAGACCGACTGCGTGCCCGCGGTCGCGGTCTTGCTCGACATGGCCGGCACGGACACGTACGGGGTCCTGCAGTCGCCCGACCTCGATCGCCGGTGCACGCCGACGACGTCGCGGTTGATCCGCCGGATGGTGACCGGAGGCGTCGGGTTCCTCGGCGTCGGCATCCTGCGCGACGCGGGCACGAGCGGTGACAGGTACACGGGCAAGACCGTCAGCCTCGGCGCCGGGCACATCTTCGGCGTCGGGGTCCTCTCCGACGGCGGCGGCTCGGACGTCTACCTGTCCGTGCGCAACAGCCAGGGCTTCGCGCTCGTGGGCGGCGTCGGCATCCTGCACGACCAGGCCGGCAACGACAGGTACGACTACTACATGCCGCCGCCGATCACGCCCGGCCTGCCGAACCAGAGGGACGGCGCGGGCGGCGTCCTCGACGACGAGAGCAGGACGAGCGAGACGCCTCCCGACTTCGAGGGCCTCTGCGACCGGATCCCGCGCTTCACGCAGGGGACCGGCAACGTGCTGCCCGCGAGCCTCGGTCTCCTGATCGACCAATCGGGGACCGACAGCTACCGGGGTGCGTTCGGGCCGTTCCAGGCGCCGGGCCAGGTGCCGCAGATAGAGGGCCACATCGCCGGGAGCATGGGCTTCGGCGCGAACGCGGGCATCGGAGTGTTCGCCGACCTGGGCACGGGGACGGACACCTATACGACGGTGAACTATCCGAGCGGGGCCGCGCGGCGCGGTAACAACGTCGTGCTGACGCCGCGCCAGAAGGCGACCGGCAACGGAGGCGTCGGGCTGTTCGTCGACAGGTAGGGCGCGCCTTTCCTCGGGGGGCCCGGCAGAGGTTGCCGGGCCCCCTGACGCGCCCGGGATGCGCAACTTCTGCCCGGTTGCATCGTTTGATGGGGACGTGGGGGATCGGCAGGCATCCAGGACGTGGCGGCGCGGCGCGGTGGCCGCAGTCGGTGTGTTATTAGCCGCGTCGGGCGCGGGCGCGGGCGCGTCCCCGGTGATACGGCTCCGGGCGTGCCTCGGCGAGCGCGTGACGATCACCGGGACGGCAGAGGCCGACCGCCTCCGCGGCACCCGCGGGCCGGACGTCATCGCGGGCCTCGGTGGAGACGATGTGATCGTCGGCCACGACGGGGACGACCGCATCTGTGGCGGCGCGGGCGGGGACGAGATAGAGGGCCGCTACGGAGACGACCTCGTAGACGGCGGTGACGGCGCCGATCAGGCCCACGGTGGCCCCGGCTCGGACCTCCTGCTCGGCCGCGACGGAAACGACCGGCTGATCGGCGGCGACGGCGACTCCGGCGACACGCTCGTCGGCGGCTCGGGGGGCGACAACCTCTTCGGCGGCGACGGCCGCGCAGATTCCGACTACCTCTTCGGCGGGGACTGGATCGACACGCTCGACGGCGGGCTGGGCGCCCAGGACCAGCTCTACGGGGGGCCCGGCCCCGACTCGCTTACGGGCGGCCTCGTGTCCTACGAGTTCGCGACGCGGGGGGTGGTCGTCGACGCGGGCGCGTCCGGACCCGCCGGCGTGAACGCGCAGGGCGAGGGCAACGACCGGCTGTGGGACGTCGACGGCGCGGTGGGGTCCCACCACGACGACGTCTTGAACGGGGGCGCGGCACCGGACCTCCTGCGCGGCCTCGACGGCGACGACGCGATCACCTCGGGCGAGGGGGACGATCGCGTGGACGGAGGGGCGGGGTCCGACCGCCTCGACGGCGGCGCCGGCCGCGATGCAGTGGCATACGACGACTCGCCGGTCGGTGTGACCGCGAGCCTTCGCGACGGAGCCGGGCGCGACACCGCGGACGATTCCCTTACGGGCTTCGAGGATCTCTTCGGGTCGTACTTCGACGACACCCTCACGGGTGACGACGGCCCGAACGTCATCGGCGGCTCCTTCGCGCGCAACGCGCTCTTCGCCCTCGCGGGCGACGACTACCTCTCGGACGCCGCGGAGGGTGACGCCGGTGAGGGACAGGACACCTGCGAGAGCACCGGCGCCGTCGTCGGGTGCGAGCTCGAGGTCGTCGCCGAGTACGAGGTCCACCCGTACGTCACGCACCCGGTCCACCGGCAGGACGCAGAACGTCTCGGCACGGTGCGCGGCGAGGCCTTCGGTGGAGGTCGCAGCCGCGTGGACGTCGGGATCCGCCGGCTGACGCCGGAAGGATGCTGGTGGTGGGACTCCGTCCGCCGGACTTTCGTGCGAGGCGTCTGCGGCCTCGTGCACCCGAACGAGGTCCGTGTCCGGCAGCACGAGTGGGCGCTTCGCGTCGACGTTGCGCTTCCGCCGGGGAGCTACCTCGTGGTCGCGTCCTGGGCCGGCGTCTCGCCCGGCTTTGCATGCGGGAGCCTGTTCGAGCCGCGATGCGCATGGTTCGACGTCCGATGACTCGCCTCCGAGCGCGCCGCCAGGGTGCACTGGCCGCAGCAGCCGTCCTCGTCGCGGCGTCGGCCTACGCCGGCCCCGGCGCGGCGTCGCCCGGCCGGGGCCGGACCTGTCTCGGCGAGCGCGTCACGATCGCAGGCACCGCGGACGCCGACCGCCTCGAGGGCACCGACGGTCGCGACGTCATCTCCGGCCTGGACGGCGACGACGTGATCCTGGGCGGCGACGGCAACGACCGGATCTGCGGGGGACCGGGGGCCGACGCCCTCGACGGCCGCTACGGCGCGGACCGGATCGACGGAGGAGACGGCGACGACGACGCGGACGGCGGCCCCGGTCGGGACCTCGTGCTCGGGGGCCGCGGGCGCGACTCGCTGACGGGGGGCGACGGGGGAACGGGCGACACGCTCGTCGGTGGGAAGGGCCTGGACTTCCTGCAGGGCGGCGACGGACGCCACGACTCCGACTGGCTCTTCGGCGGCGAAGGCAACGACCGGATGGACGGAGGCCTGGGGGGCGAAGACCGCCTCTACGGCGGGACCGGGAACGACTACCTGACCGACGGCCTCGTGTCCTTCGAGCTGGCGGCCGCCGGCGTGACCGTCGACATGACGCGGACGACGGGGGCCCACGCGCGGGGCGAAGGAACCGACAGCTTCTCGGCCGTCTCCGGCGTCGTCGGCTCGGACCACGACGACGTGCTCACCGGCGGCGGCGCCCGCGACGTCTTCCGGGGTCGCGGCGGTGACGACGTGATCCACACGGGAGCGGGGTTCGACCGCGTCGACGGAGGTGCAGGCGCGGACGAGCTCGACGGAGGCCCGGACGTAGACCTGCTGTCGTACGACGACTCGCCGGTCGGCGTGACCGCGAGCCTGCGCGACGGAGGGGGGCAGGACACCGCGGCCGATTCCATCGCGGGGTTCGAGGACGTCGAGGGGTCACACTTCGACGACGTCCTCACCGGAGACGACTCGGCCAACCGCCTCTTCGGCTCGTACGGGTCGGACTCGATCTTCGCCGGAGCCGGCGACGACTATCTCGAGCTCGCGGGCGCCGGGGATGCGGGTTCCGGCGTGGACGAGTGCATCTGGGCCTTCGAGGTCGCGAACTGCGAACGGCAGGGACACTTCGACCCCCCGTCGCTCCCGTACGTCTCCGAGCCCGTCCAGGGCGAGGAGTTGCGACGGCTCGCTTCCGTCTCCGGAGGGATCGCAGGCGGCGTCGGCGGCCCGCCCAGGGCCGAGATCGTAGTGGGGATCCGCCGTATAACGACCGAAGGGTGCTGGTGGTGGGACGCGGGGGAGTCGGCCTTCGTCCGGGGGCATTGCGGGAAGCTGCTGCCCAACGAGGTGCGGATCGAGAGGGGGCGGTGGAAGTTGCCCGTAGGCGTCACGCTGCATCCCGGCGTCTACCTGGTGAGCGCACGCTGGCGGACGGTCGGCTACGGGGAGTGCTCGGGCGCGTTCGCGCCGATGTGCGTCGAGCTCGACGTCGACTGATTCGGAACGCGGCTCGCTACGGCAGGTAGTTCAGCGGATCCACCGGCGAGCCGCCCACGCGGACCTCGAAGTGCAGGTGGTCCCCCGTGCACGACCCCGTGCAGCCGACGTTCCCGACCACCTGGCCCTGCGACACCGTCTGGCCCGCCGACACGGCGAACGACGAGAGGTGCGCGTACAGCGTCTGGACGCCCC
>DATADL010000327.1:0-2240 GCA_036258555.1 Actinomycetota bacterium
GGTGAGGGCACTGCTCCCGAACAGCCTGTACGTGCGGGCGGCGTGGGAGCGTCAGGAGGTCGCGGCCTCGACCCGCGAGGGCAAGACGCTCCAGGAGCTGTACGCGGACTACTACCAGGAGCGGCACGCGGCGCCGCCGCCCCAGGAGCTCGTGCACGCCTTCGAGGACCTGCTCGATCGTGTGGGGGTCGAGCTGTGAAGCCGGTGTCGCTCACGATCAAGGGCTTCCGGTCGCACGAGGACGTGACCGAGCTCTCGTTCGCCGGCCGCCGCCTCTTCGCGATCGTCGGGCCCACGGGAGCCGGGAAGTCCTCGATCCTGGACGCCGTGGCGTACGCGCTCTACGGCGCCACGCCGCGCATCCGGCGCAACGTGAAGAAGCTGATCTGCACGAAGGTCGACTCCGCGCACGTCCGCTTCGTCTTCGAGGTCGAGGGACACGAGTACGAGATCACGCGCAGCCTGAGGCGCAGCGGGCCGGGCGAGCACGTCCTGGTCGACGGCTCGTCGGGCGAGCGCGTGATCGGCGAGGGGAAGGTGACGGACCGGGTGGCGGGTCTGCTCGGTCTCGACTTCGACGCGTTCTGCTCGTCGGTCCTGCTGGCGCAGGGACGCTTCGCGAAGTTCCTCGAGGCGCCCCCGACCGAGCGGTCGCAGATCCTCAAGGGCGTCTTCCGGCTCGACCAGATCGACGCGCTGCGCGAAGAGGCGAAGGCGCGGCGCAACCAGCTGGACGGCGAGCTGAAGCGCGTCGAGGGCGCGCGGGCGCACATCCCCGGCGACGTTGGGGAGCAGCTCGAATCGGCGATGGCCGCGCTGGCGACCTGCTCGGCGCGCGTGGAGGTCCTCGAGAAGGCCGCGCCGAAGGAGCGCAAGCTCGTCGACGCGGCGGAGCGTTCGGCCGAGGCCGTGACCGCGGCGGAAGCGTCCCTCGCGTCCGCCCGCGAGGCGCTCGCCGCCGCCCCCACACCGGAGGACCTGCGCGAGCTCGCGGGCCAGGAGGCCGAGGTCGCCGAGCCCCTGGCCGCGGCGGAGGCCGCGGTCGCGGCGGCTACGGCGGCGCGCGCCGAGGCGGGGGACGAGCTGACGGCGCTCGAAGGCGACCTGGGGGCCCAGCCGGTCCTCATAGAGGCGCGCGTCCGGGCGCGCACGCTCGCGGAGGCGACCTCGATGCTGTCCGCGCACGCGGCCGCCGCCGAGGCAGCGCGCGACGGGGTCGAGGGCGCTGCGACCGCGCTCGACGAGGCCGAGGCGTTCGAGCAGCAGGCGCTCGAGAGCCTCGAGAAGATCCGCGCCGAACGCGAGGAGATCGAACGGGCGCACCAGGCCCACGTGCTGCGCGAGGTCCTCGCGGTGGGCGAGCCCTGCCCGGTCTGCGAGCAGGAGGTGCTCGCGTTGCCGCGCGGCAAGCGCCCCGCCGCGCTGTCCGGCAACCGCAAGGCCGAGAAGGAGGCGGCGTCTGCGTACGAGAAGGCCGTCAAGGCGACGCGCGCCGCCCACGCCGCGCACGCGTCGGCGGAACGGGACCTCGCGTCCGCGCAGGCGCGCCTCGCCGACGAGGAACGGAAGCTCTCGACGAGCCGCGCGGCGCTCGAGGAGCTCGTCGGCGACGCCGCCGATCCGCTGGCGGAGGTCGAGCGGCGGCTCGCGCTCGTGACCGAGGCGCGGGAGCGCGTGGTGGCTGCGGGCGAAGCGATGGACCGCGCGCGCACCGAGCTCGCCGCGTGGACGGACGCGAAGGCGAAGGTCACGGCGGTGGCGAACCGGCTCGTCGCACAGCTGAGCCACGTCGCCGGCGCGCTCGCGCTCCCGGCTCCCCGGCACGACGCGCCCGTGGCGGACCTCGTCGACGAGGCGACGGCGGTCGTGGACGCGGCGCGGGCCGCAGTGACGGACGCCGAAGCCGCCGCCGAGAAGGCCCGGGCGGCGCAGGCCGAGTCGCGGTCGGCCCTGGAGGCGCTGCGGGAGTCGCTGGGGCTGAAGGCGTCGGAGGCGGTCGAGGTCGCGCTGCGCGATGCGATCCGGACGGTGACGGAGGCCGAGGGCCGCGAGCGGACGCTGCGCGAGATGGTCGCCGAGGCGGCCAAGCTGGACGAGCAGGAGGTCCAGCTCCGGGCGACGCTGGCCCTCTACGTCCAGCTCGCCGACGACATGACGGACAAGAACTTCATCAAGTTCATGCTCGAGGAGAAACGCCGGCTGCTGTCGGACATCGGCTCCGAGCGCCTGCGCGAGATGAC
>DATADL010000328.1:0-6579 GCA_036258555.1 Actinomycetota bacterium
CCTCACGATCTACTCGGGACGGGACGAGGCCCTCGTCGCTCCGGTCCTCCAGGACTTCGTCGAAGAGACCGGGATCGACGTCGACATCCGCTACGGGGATTCCGGCGAGCTCGCCCTGCTGATCAACGAGGAGGGGGCCCGTGCCCGGGCGGACGTCTTCCTGTCCCAGAGCCCGGGTCCGACGGCGGCCGTCGCGGCGGGCGAGGCGGGCCTGTCACTCCTCCCGTCCGATCTCGTGGAGCGCGTCGACGAACGGTGGCGGGGCCCGGAGGGGAGATGGGTGGGCGTGACCGCCCGCCAGCGCGTACTCGTCTACAACACCGAGATGGTCGCCCGGGACGAGCTGCCCGACTCGGTCTTCGACCTCGTCGAGCCCGAGTACGAGGGGGAGGTCGCGCTCGCGCCGACGAACGCGTCGTTCCAGGACTTCGTCACCGCGATGCGCGAGATCGAGGGTGACGACGCGACGCGCGCATGGCTCGAGGGGATGGTCGCGAACGGCTCGCCGACGTACGCGGACAACTCGTCGATCGTCGCGGCCGTCGGCCGCGGCGAGGTCCCGATGGGGCTCGTCAACCACTACTACAACTACCGCGCGCTGGAAGAGGACCCGTCGCTGCCGTCGCGGAACCACGTCTTCCCCGAGGACGACCCGGGCTCCCTGCTCATCGACTCGACCGTCGCCGTCCTCGCCGTCAGCGAGCACCAGGAGGAGGCGGAACGGTTCGTCGAGTTCCTGCTGGAGGAGCACGCGCAGGAGTTCTTCAGCCGAGAGACCTTCGAGTACCCGCTCGTGGAGGGAGCGGAGCCGCCGGAGGCGCTACCTCCGCTCGACGACCTCGGGGGGCCGGACGTAGACCTGACCGCGCTGGACGACCTCGAGGAGACCGCGCGGATGATCGAAGACAGTGGGCTCCTCTGACGGACGCGTCCGGAGCCGCTGGATAGCTGCGGCTGCGGGCGGCGTCGCGGTCGTGTTCGCCGCTCCCTTCGTCTATCTCGTCGGACGGAACCTGCGGGAGCCCGCGACCGCGTGGGCGGAGCTCACGTCCGGCGACGCCTGGGGTCCGCTCGCTCGCAGCGTGCTGCTCGCGGTCCTCGTCTCGGTCTCCGCGACCGTCGTGGGGGCGGGGGCCGCGTGGCTCGTCGCCCGCACCGACGTCCCGGGCGCGCGTGCATGGCGCGTGCTGCTGCCGCTACCCCTCGTCATGCCGTCGTTCATCGGCGCGTTCGTGTTCGTCGCGGCGCTTGCCCCCGGCGGCCTGCTCGAGGCGGTGCTGCGGCCCTTCGGTGCGGGCCGGTTGCCCGGCATCGGCGGCCTCGGCGGATCGTTCCTCGTCCTCACGCTGTTCACCTATCCCTACGTGTACCTGCCTGCGCGCGCCCGGTTCCGCCGGCTCGCGCCGTCGCTCGAGGAGTCGGCGCGCCTGCTCGGACGGGGCTCGTGGAGCACGTTCTGGCGCGTCGTCGTTCCCCAGGCGCGCGGCGCGATTCTCGCCGGGACCCTGCTCGTGTTCCTGTACACCGTGTCCGAGTTCGGCGTCGTCCAGCTCATGCGCTACGACACGCTCACGCGGTCGATCTACGCGACGCGGTTCCTCGACCCGGCGCGATCGTTCGCGCTGTCGCTGCAGCTGGGGCTGCTCGCGGTCGCCGTCGTGGTCGCCGAGCGCGCCTTCGCCCGCGGCGGCGCCGTCCCGAGAGAGTCACAGCGCGACCACCGCGCGATGACGCTGGCGCTCGGTCGCTGGCGCGCCGCCGCGCTCGCGTTCCTGACCGCGCTCGTCGGGACGGCGCTCGTCCTCCCGGTCGGCGTGCTCGCATGGTGGGCGGCCCGGGGCGCCGCACGCGGCGCGACCAGCGCGAGCGGGGGCTTCGGCGACGTAGCGGGGCTCGGCCGGAGCATCCTGAACACGTCGTTCGTGAGCCTCGCCGCCGCCCTGACGGCGGTCGTCGCCGTCCTCCCCGTCGCCTACCTGATCGTGCGGCGGAAGGGTCTCGCCGCGGCTGCCGCGAACGCCGTGGTCGTGGGAGGGTTCGCGCTGCCCGGCCTCGCGATCGCGCTGTCGCTCGTGGCGTTCTCCGTGGACGCGCCCGGCCCCCTCGCGGCGCTGTACCAGACGATTCCGCTGCTCGTCCTCGCGTACGTCGTGCACTTCGGCGCTCCCGCGCTGCGGACGGCACAGGTCGCGATCGCGGGGATCCCGCAGCGGGTCGAGGACGCGGCGCGGACGCTGGGGGCTTCACGCTTCGACCGGCTGCGGCGCGTCGAGCTCCCGATGATGCTCCCGGGGCTGCTCGCGGGGGCCGGGCTCGTGCTGCTCTCTTCGATGAAGGAGCTGCCGGCCACGCTGTTGCTCGCGCCCGCGGGCTTCCAGACGCTCGCGATGAAGGTGTGGACGGCCACCGAGAGCGCGTTCTTCGCCGACGCGAGCCTCGCCGCGCTGGTCCTGGTCGCGCTGTCGGGCGTGCTGACGTGGCTGCTCGTCATCCGGCGCGGTGACGTCCTCGTCTGACCTGAGACGCGCTCTGGCCGCGGTCGCCGTGGCTGCGTTCGCGACGTCCCTGTGGGCCTCGCCGGGGCGCGCCTCCTACGGCGCGCGCACGACGGGCGACGAGCCGCACTACCTCCTCACCGCGTTGAGCCTCGCGGAGGACGGCGACCTCGACGTGAGCGACGAGATCGCCGCCGAGCGCTACCGCCCGTTCAGCGAGGTGGGCCTCGACCCGCAGTCGCGCCGGCTCGAAGGCGGACGGATGGTGAGCCCGCACGACCCGTTGCTGCCGCTGCTGCTCGCGCCGGGCACCGCGATCGCCGGGTGGGCGGGCGCGAAGGCGACGCTGGCGCTGTTCGCCGCCGCCACGGCCGCGGCCGCGCTGTGGCTCGCGGTACGGAGGTTCGGCGTCCCGCTGAGGCCCGCGACGATCGTCGTCGGCCTCCTCGGGGCCACGCCGCCTCTCTCCGCCTACGGGGCGCAGGTCTATCCCGAGCTTCCGGCGGCCCTCGCGACCCTCGCCGGCGTCGCCGCCGCGACCGCACGTCCCTCGAGGTGGAGGCCCGTCGCGCTGGCCGCCGCCGTCTCGGCGCTGCCGTGGCTGTCGGTCAAGTACGCACCGGTGGCGGCCGCGCTCGCCGCCGTAGCGCTGTGGGCGTGGTGGCGCAACGGCGAGCGCAGGGCTGCGGCGTGGCTGTCGGTGCTGCTCGCCGTCAGCGGCGTCGCGTTCGTCGCCGCGCACTGGGCCTGGTACGGCGGATGGACCCCCTATGCCGCCGGGGACCACTTCGTCACCGGCGAGCTCGGCGTCGTCGGTTTCGACCCCAACCCCGCCGGACGGAGCACGCGCCTCGTCGGGCTGCTCGTCGACCGCGAGTTCGGCCTCGCCGCGTGGCAGCCCGCGTGGCTGCTCGCCGTCCCCGCCGTGATCGCCGCCGCCGGGCGTTTGCGCCGGTGGTCGTTCCTCGTGCTCCCCGTCGTGGTCGGGTGGCTCAACGCGACGTTCGTCGCGCTGACGATGCACGGGTGGTGGTGGCCCGGCCGTCAGGTCGTGGTGATCCTTCCGCTCGTCGCGATCGCGCTCGCCGCCTGGGCCGCCGCCGACGCGCGGCGGGTCGCGTGGACCGCCGGGCTCGCGCTGGTGGGCGTCTTTCAGTGGACGTGGCTGACGTTCGAGGTCCTCTTGCGCCGGCTCACGCTGGTCGTCGACTTCTTCGAGACCTCGAACCCGGTGTACCGCGCGTGGTCACTGGCGCTCCCGGACTACCGGACCCCGTCGACGGCCACGTGGGTCCTCCACGGCCTGTGGGTCGCCGCGGTCGCGGCAGCGGCCCGGTGGGGGAGGAGAGCCGGCCCGTCTACTCGACCTTGACGCGCGTGCGCATCCCCTGCAGGAAATGGTTGACCACGCCGTCCTCGCCGCGCTCGCGGATGTTGCAGAACAGCGCGTAGGTGCCGGGGTCGAGGTCGAGCTCCAGGTCGCACGACTCCGCCGACGGGATCCCCTCCAGCTCGCCGAGGATGCGGTCGTCCTCCTCCAGCGCCTCGGTGTCGACCTGGCCCTCGGGGGTCAGCGGGAGAGCCTCGATCGAGCGTGCCTCGGCGACGTAGAGCTCGTGCGGTCCCTCGCCGGCGTTCAGCCCGCGGAACCTCGTCGGCCCCCGCGTGAGCTCCTCCTCCGCGGGGACGATCTCGTACTCGTCCAGCCTCACCACGAGGGCGGGGTCGGAAGGGTCGCCGGGCTCGCACGCGGCGGTCTCGGTTCCCGATCCCGTCCCCGTGCCCGAGCCGGTTCCCGAGCCGGTCCCGGATCCGGACGCGTTGCCTCCGAGGTCGCGCACGGATGCGCCGTCGTCGTCACAGGCCGTCAGGGCCAGCAGGGCGACGACCAGTGCCGCGCCGATCCGCAGGGTCATCGAGCACCTCCCTAGGTCGTTGTCGGTCCAGGGGACCCTAGCGGTGGTCGCGCGCTAGGCGAAGAAAGGCGAGCTCCTAGGCGACGAGCACCCAGAGGTTGTCCGCCAGCCTCGTCCCCAGGGCGACGCGGTCGCCCGCGACGTCCAGGACCCGCGTGCCGTCCGGCCCGATCTCGACGACCTCCACGTCGTATCCGGGCATCAGCCGATGGTGCTCGAGGTACTCGAGCACGTCGCCGTCCAGCTCGACGTCTTCGAGGAGGCGCTTGAGCTCGCCCCGTTCGCCGACCACCATCGCCGCTACGGACTTGAGGTCGGACCACGGGATCGCCGACGGCTCGCCGGGGATCGGGTTGCCGTGGGGGCACGTCGCATCGCCGTCGAGCTTCGCGAGGATCGCCTGCTCGACCTCCGGCGTCATCACCTTCTCCCAGTCCTCCGCCTGGTCGTGGCACAGGTGCCAGGGGATGCCGAGGATGTCGACGAGCATCCGCTCCGCGAGCCGGTGCCGGCGGACGAGGGCTTCCGCGACCGTCCTGCCCTCGGCGGTCAGCGAGATCTGCCGGGACGAGTCGACCGAGACGTAGCCCTCTGCGACGAGACGCTTGATGCCTTCGGAGACGGTGGCCGGCGCGAGCCCGAGCCTCTCCCCGATGCGTGCCTGCAGGATCCGTTGCCCCTCCTCGCCGAGCTCGAAGATCGCCTCGAGGTACTCCTTCGACGCGGGGTTCAACGACTTGAGGTCGGGCGAGGAGTGGCTCATCGGCCCGATTGTAAGCTCGCCGAAATGTCCCCCGCCAAAGCGCGAAAGCGCTCGAAGATGCTGATCCTGGACGGCTACTCCCTGGCTTTCCGCGCGTTCTACGCGCTCCCGGAGGACCTCCAGACCACCGACGGGACGAAGACGAACGCGGTCTACGGGTTCACCGCGATGCTGATCAAGCTGCTCCAGGAGCAGAAGCCCGAGTACATCACCGTGTGCTTCGACGTCGGCGAGCCGCTGGAGCGTTCGGCGGAGTACGCCGACTACAAGAGCAACCGGTCGACGGCGCCCGACGGGTTCGCGGGACAGGTTCCGCTCATCCACGAGGTCCTGCGCGTGATGCAGATACCGATCTTCGGCGTGCCGGGGCACGAGGCCGACGACGTCATCGCCTGCTTCGCGAAGAGGGCCGCCGCCGACGGCATCGACGTCCGGATCGTCACGGGCGACCGCGACTTCTTCCAGCTCGTGAGCAAGGACATCCGCGTCCTCTACAACCGGCGCGGGATCACCGACATCGTCGAGATGGACCCGAAGGCCGTCGAGGAGCGGTACGGGGTCCCGCCCGCGAAGTACGTCGACCTGAAGGCGCTCGAGGGCGACACCTCCGACAACCTGCCCGGGGTCCCCGGCGTGGGGACGAAGACGGCGGCGAAGCTCGTCCAGAGGTACGGCTCGGCAGAGGAGGCCGTGGCGCACGCTGCCGAGCAGACGCCGAAGCTGGCGGCGAACCTCGCCGCGCACGCGGAGCAGGTAGCGGTGAACAAGCGGCTGTCGACGCTCGCCGAGGTCCCGATCGACGCCGAGATCGAGGACCTCCGGATGGGGCCGTGGGACCTCGAGGAGGTCCGCGAGCTGTACATCTCGCTCGAGTTCCGCACGCTCCTCGAGCGGCTGATGGCGGACCTGCCGGAAGCCGCCGAAGGTGAGGGAGAGCCGTTCGAGCTCGAGGTCCGCGTCGTCGAGGACGCCGCGGGGATCGAGGACCTCGTGAGCGACCTCCGCGACGCCTCTACCGCGGTGGCCGTCGACCTCGTCCCGTCGTCGCCGCGCGGCGTTCCCCAGTCACTGGCTTTCTCGTGGGGCGAAGGGCGCGTCGCGTTCGTCAGGACGGGAGCCGGGGGCTTCGCGCGCGACGAGCTCGCGCCGCTGATCACGTGGCTCGAGGATCCGGGGGCGGTCAAGATCGCGCACGGGGGCCGCGCTCTCACGCTGTCGCTCGATGCCATGGGAGTCGAGCTCGCGGGGCTCGACCTCGACACGCACATCGCGTCGTACCTGCTCGACCCCGGCGCGCCCGGCTACGCGATCGAGGAGATGGCGCGCAAGTACACGGGCCGTGAGCTGAAGGCCGTCGCCGGCGTCGACCGCTCGGAGGAGTCGCAGGGCGCGTTCGACCTCGGCG
>DATADL010000329.1:0-11021 GCA_036258555.1 Actinomycetota bacterium
ACGACCGCGATGCATCGCTGCCCCGTGTTCAGCTCGACCGGCTCGGCCAGCCCGAAGTACTCCGCGTGGCGCGCCGCGAGGCCTCCGCCCGCGTCCGGGTCCACACCGGCCTCACGCAGCTTCGTCCCCGGGAGCCCGGCCAGCGCGGCCAGCTGCCGGGCGATCTGGTCGCCCGCGGCCGCCGACGCGGTCGCGAGGCCGACGACGAGGACGACCCCGCCTCCGGAGTCGAGCGTCATGGCCCCGCCGAGCGCGCCCTCGACGGGAACGGGCCCCGCACCGAGGAGGTAGAGGCGCTCGCCGACGGCCTCCTCGCCGCCCTTGATCCGTTCGACGAGAGCGCGCCACGCGCCCTTCAGCTCGGTCTCGGCCGCGGGAGACGAAGGGGTCGCCATCGGTCGGAGGGTGGGAAGGCTACTTCGTCGGGTCCGGCGCTTTGTCGCCGGCGTCGTCGGTCACCATGTCGAGCAGCCACGGGCCCTCGTTCTCGAGCTCGGCCCCCGGGTCCGGCTCGCCGCTCGAGGCTGCGCCGACCGCGGCCGGGACGGGAGCGGGCTCGGCCGCCTCCGGCGCCTCCATGGCCTGCTGGACGGGGCCCGACGCGGCCTTCGCAGACGACGACTTCGCCCCGCCCTTGCCCGAGCGTTTCGCGGGGGCCGCGGCCGGAGTCGCGGCGCCGAGCTCGGCCTGGACGGCCTGCAGCGCTTTCTCGACGCCGGAGATGCGGTCGCGCAGCTCGTGCTCGTGCGCGAGCAAGGCCTCGTGCCGCCTGGTCGCGTCCTCCAGGATCGAGCGGCGCTCGCCCTCGGCGGCGTTCTTGATGTCCTGGTACTCGCGGTCGGCGCGCGCCCTCGTCTCCCGCGCGTACCGGTCCGCCTCCGTGCGCAGCTCGGTGGCCTCGGCGTCGGCCTTGTTGCGCGTCTCCTGCGCGTACCGCTCGGCCTGCGAGCGCGTCTCGTGCGCCTCGCGGTCTGCCTTCGCGCGCGTCTCACTGGAGTAGCGGTCGGCGTCCTGGGTGAGCTGCTCGGCCTTCTTCTTCGCCGACTCGACCATCGACGTCGCCTGCTCCTGCGCCTTGTTGCGGACCTCGATCGCCTTGTCCGCGGCGCGGCGCCGGATGCCCTCGGCCTCTTCTTCGGTCTTCTTCCGCAGCGCCTCGGCCGACTCCTTCGCGGTGCGGAGGACGGCCGTGACCTCCTCGCCCATGGCGGCGAACGGGTCCGCGCCAGACGGCGCCGCGCCGCCACCGCCCTGACCCGCGCGCTGCAGCGCGTTGCGGTAGTCCTCCGCCAGCTCGATCAGGAAAGCGTCGACCTCTTCTTTGTCGTAACCCCGGCGCAGGGTCATGTTGAAGGTCTTGCTTATCAAGTCGTCCGGCGTGATCGTCATGAACCTGCTACCCCCGCTGCGTTGGTCGAAGCGACGATTTCAGTATATGTGGAGGGGTCCTGCGGGCCCCGGCTGGAAAGTCGCGAAGTGTGGCGCGACGCCTACTCCTCGGGCGCCTCGTAGGTCTTGATGCCGACCGGCTCCGGCCCCCGGCCCTGGAACTCCTCGCGGAACGCGTCGACCACCTCGGTCGAGACCTGCTCGCAGTGCTGCGAGTGCGTCCACGCGGTCATCGCGAAGTTGTACGGGCTCTCGATGTCCTCCCACGGCACGGCGATGAGCGATGCGGGGTCGTCGTCGATGACCGCCTCTATGGCGTCGATCGTCGCCTCGGGCGCCTCGGGGTCGTACCAGAACACGATCTGGCCGTGCTCGAGGTTGTGGACGAGCGCCCCCGGGTCGACGGGCTCGTCGAAGAACCCGCCCGAAGCCGGCGTCTGCAGGTGCGGGCCCGACGTCGGCGGGTTGGTCCCGTACTCCGGAGTGGCCTCGACGTGATCCTGCCCCTCGTCCTCGTGCTCCTCGACGTCGCCGCACCCGGCCTCGTCCGTGGCGACCGCGCCGGCGAGCGAGCCGTCGCCGCCGCCGCTCTCCCTCATGACGAGCGCGATCACGACGCCGAAGACGACCACGGCGATCCCGAGCGTCACGAGGTTGCGCTTGCGCGCCGCCTTCTGCTGGGCCCGGCGCCGCTCTTCCTCTGCGGCCCTGCGCTGCTGCTTCTCGAGGAGCTTCTTGCTGGTGGGGGTCTCGTCGGCCATCGCCGAGGGAGGCTATCAGGACCCGAGAACGTAGTCGTGGGGGTCGACGGGAGGGCGAGAGCGTGGCGTGTACTCCGGCGACGCGTAGCCGACCAGCACGAGCGCCTGGGGCTCGACGGCCGCGGGGAGGGCGAGGTGGTCGCGGACGACGTCCCGGCAGAAGACCGGCGCCGAGATCCAGCACGACGCGACGCCTGCCTCGGCGAGCGCCACCATGTAGACCTGGAGGGCGGCCCCGGTCGAGTGGGCGAACAGGCTCCACTCGGCGAGCCGCCGCCGGTCGTCGGGGTAGTCGTGCGCCTTCGACATATCGGCCGAGCACATCGTCAGCAGCGGGGCGCCCGTCAGCAGCGCGTGGGAGCGGGTCAGGATCGCGTCGACGGCGTCCGGGGAGTGTCCGTCCGACGCGAGGTCGTCGCGCCATGCCGCGCCCATCGCGCGCGAGAGAGACGCCTTCGCCGAGGCGTCTTCGAGCAGGGAGAAGCGCCACGGCGAGGAGTGGTGCGGAGCGGGCGCCTGGACCGCGAGCCCGATCGCGCGCAATACGGCGTCGCGCGGGACCGGCCGGTCCTCGAACCTGCGGACGCTGCGGCGTGCGGCGACGGCGTCGGCGAGGTTCACCGGAAGAGGTCCTCGGACGGGGGCCGGACGATCTGCGACGCCGAGCCGCGGCCGCGGACGACGCGCGCGCCCCGTATCACCGCCGCGCAGACGCCCTCGGCCTTGCCCATCACCATCTCGGCCGCCGCGGCCAGCTCGTCCGCGACGCAGATGCGCGTGGCGGTCAGCACGCGGCCCTGGGCGTCGGCGGTCCCGCGGTAGTCGACGAACGGCTCGATCCCCGCGACGCCGATCGCGACGTCGGTCTGCCCGAGCCTCCAGGCGCGCCCGAACGTGTCGCTGACCACGACCGCGACGTCCGCCCCGGCGAGCGCACCCACGCGCGCGCGGATCCGCCGCGCCGAGGCGTCGGGGTCGAGCGGCAGCAGGACCACGTCGTCCCCCGGGACGTTCGACGCGTCGATCCCGGCGTTCGCGCACACGAACCCGTGGGCGGTCTCCGCGATCACCATGTCGCCCGACCTGCGGAGCACGCGCTTCGCCTCGACGGCGAGCGCGGCGGCACGCCCGGCCCCCGCGACCACGCGGCCCTCGGCCTTCGAGACGACCTTCTGCGTCACGACGAGCACGTCGCCGTCCTCGAGCGGGATGCGCGCGGCCGCGTCGGCCAGCAGCGCGCCGAGGTCGTCGCCGGGCCGGACCTCCGGGACCCCGGCGACGGGGACGATCCTGACCTCGTTCACCGCAGCGCTACGAGGTCGCGGGCGAGCTTCTCGGAGACGGTCCCGTCGACCATCATCGTGTCGAGCGCGGAGCACTCGAGGCCGAGAGCGCGGATCGGCTCGACCTCCGCGGCGTCGCGCTCGTCGACGACGAAGTGGTCGCAGAAGCCCGCGTACAGTCGCGCCACGGAGGCGGCGGACGACCCGTGGCCGAGCGACTCGAGCATGCGGTCGGCCGGGCCCTTCACCGCCGTCCCCGCGACGATCGGGGACACCGCGACGACGAACGGGTGGCCCGCGAGCGCGGCCGCGACGCCGGGCACGGCCAGGATCGGTCCCACGGAGACGACCGGGTTCGACGGGCACACGACGACCGCGTCGGCGGAGGCGATCGACTCGACGACCCGCGGGCCGGGGGCCGCGCGGTCCGCGCCCTCGAAGGAGACGCCGGTGACCTCGGGCTCGCAGCGCTCGCGCACGAAGTACTCCTGGAACGACAGCGTCCGTCCGTCCGCGCACGCGACGCGCGTCCGCACCCTGTCGTCGGTCATCGGGAGCACCTGGGGGACGAGGCCGAACGCATCGGCTACGCGGCGGGTCGCCTCGGTGAGGGTCGCGCCGGCGCGCAGCAGCGACGTCCTGAAAATGCACGTCGCGAGGTCGCGGTCGCCGAGGTTGAACCACGCGTCTTCGCCGAGCTCGCGCAGCCCCTCGACGACGTCGAACGTGTCGCCGGCGATACCCCAGCCGCGGCCGAAGTCGGCGACCCCGGCGAGCCAGTACGTGACCGTGTCGAGGTCGGGTGCGACGTGGACGCCGTAGATCTCGTCGTCGTCTCCGGTGTTGACCACCGCGGTCAGACCCGTCCCTCCGAGCGCGCGGCCGAGCCCGATGAGCAGCTTCGCCGCGCCCACACCGCCGCAGATCGCAGTGACGTTCACGCCGGTGCAGTCTAGTAGCCTCGCCCGATGAGCCGACTGGACGAGCTGGCCCAGCGCGCGTCCGGAGGCGAGCGGTTGGACGAGGCGGACGCGCGTGAGCTTGCGGCGCTCGCCGGCTCCGACCCGAAGACCGTGCTCGCGGCCGCCGCCGCCAAGCGGGACGGCTCCACCGGCCCCGTCGTCACGTTCTCGAAGAAGGTCTTCATCCCGCTGACGAAGCTGTGCCGCGACTCGTGCGCCTATTGCACGTTCGCTCACCCGCCGCGCCCGGGCGAGCGCGCGTACCTGACGATCGACGAGGTCCTGGCGATCGCCCGCGCGGGCCGCGACGCGGGCTGCGCTGAGGCCCTGTTCACGCTCGGCGACAAGCCCGAGCGCAAGTGGCGCGAGGCGCGCGCGGAGCTCGACGCCCTCGGGCACGAGACGACGGTGTCGTACCTGGTCGAGGCGTGCGGCGCCGTGCTCGAGGAGACCGGGCTGCTGCCCCACGCGAACCCCGGAGCCCTGACGCTCGACGAGGCCCTGGCGCTGCGCGCGGTGACCGTGAGCCAGGGGACCATGCTCGAGACGCTGTCGGAGCGCCTGCTCGGCCGCGGCATGGCGCACTTCGGCGCGCCCGACAAGAAGCCGGCCGTGCGGCTCGCGACGCTCGACGCGGCGGGCCGGGCGCGCGTGCCGTTCACGACCGGGATCCTGGTCGGCATCGGCGAGACCGCCGCGGAGCGCGTCGACGCGCTGCTCGCGATCCGCGCCTCCCACGAGCGTCACGGACACGTGCAGGAAGTGATCGTCCAGAGCTTCCGCGCGAAGCCCGGGACCGGGATGGCGCGCCACCCGGAGCCGTCCCTCGGGACCATGCTGCTGACGGCCGCGCTCGCGCGTTTGCTGCTTCCCTCCGACGTCGTCGTGCAGGCCCCGCCGAACCTGACCGGGGAGTACGGCGCGTACCTCGACGCGGGCGTCGCCGACTGGGGAGGCGTCTCGCCGGTCACGCCCGACCACGTCAACCCCGAGAGGCCGTGGCCCCACCTGGGCGCCATCGAGCGCACGACCGCGGCGCGCGGGTTCCTGCTCGCCGAACGGCTCGCGGTCTACCCGCGCTACTGCGGCGAGCCCGCGGCGCTCGCACGCTGGGTGGACCCGGCGTTGCACGCCCGGGTGCTCGACGCGATCGACGGCGAGGGGCTCAGGCGGTACGGGCAGTGGTGCTCCGGGGGCGACGCGCCGCCGCCGGCGGAAGACGCCGCGGCGGTCGAGGCCGCGGCGGTCGGCGTCTGGCGCGTCCCGGGCCGGGTCTCGAGGCCGCGGCTCGCTCGTGCGCTCGACCGCGCGGGCGCGGGCGAGGAGCTCTCCGAGGACGAGGTGGCTCTGCTGTTCACGGCGCGCGGCGCGGAGGCCGAGCGGCTCTACGCGGTCGCGGACGAGCTACGCGCTGCGACCGTCGGCGACACCGTCACCTACGTCGTGAACCGCAACATCAACTACACGAACACCTGTTACTACCGCTGCGGGTTCTGCGCGTTCTCGAAGGGACCGGCGTCGCTGAACCTGCGCGGCGCGCCGTACCTGCTGTCGCCCGAGGAGGTGGCGCGGCGCGCGCTCGAGGCGTGGGAGCGCGGCGCCACCGAGGTCTGCATGCAGGGCGGCATCCACGGCTCGTTCACCGGCGACGACTACGTCGCGTACCTCCGTGCGGTCAAGGACGCGGTCCCGGAGATGCACGTCCACGGGTTCACCGCCCTCGAGGTGCACCAGGGCGCGGCCACGCTGGGCGTCGACGTCCGCGACTTCCTCGTGCGGCTGCGTGACGGCGGCCTGCGGACCTTGCCGGGGACTGCGGCGGAGGTGCTCGACGACGAGATCCGCGCGCTGATCTGCCCCGACAAGATCGACACCGCCACGTGGTGCGAGGTCCACCGCCTCGCGCACTCGGTGGGGCTGCGGTCGAACGCGACGATCATGTTCGGGACGGTCGAGGGACCCCGTCACTGGGCCCGCCACCTGCAAGTCGTCCGCGACCTGCACGACGACCTCGTCGCCGGCGGCAGCGAGGGGCTCTTCGAGTTCGTCCCGCTCCCGTTCGTGCACATGGCCGCCCCGATCTACCTGAAGGGCCGTGCTCGTCGCGGGCCGACGTTCGCCGAGGCGTTGAAGATGCACGCGGTTGCGCGCATAGCGCTGCACGGCAGGATCCCGAACATCCAGGTCTCGTGGGTGAAGATGGGCGTGGAGGGCAGCCGGCTCGCGCTGCGCACGGGCGCGAACGACCTGGGTGGGACGCTCATGAACGAGAACATCTCGCGGGCGGCCGGCGCCGCCCACGGGCAGGAGCTGACGGCGTCCGAGATGGAGCGGTTGATACGCTCCGTCGGGCGCCAGCCGTTGCGCCGCACCACGCTGTACGAGCCCGCACCGCCGGCGTCCGCCGGTGACGCGGTCCCGAGCCCACCGGGGGCGTCGGACAGCGGTGCGGTGAAGACGGCCTGACCGCACGGCCCTGCCGATGACGACCACGACCAGACAGACACCGACGCGCCCCGAAGAGGCCGCTCCGGCCGACGAGCTGCCGAGCGTTCTCGCAGTCGTGGTCACGCACGCGGGCCGCCCGTGGCTGCGCGACTGCCTGATAGGGCTCAACCTCCAGTCGTATCCGCTGCTCGACGTGCTCGTCGTCGACGACGCGTCTCCGGACGCGCGCGAGCGCCCGACGATCAAGCGGATCGCGAAGCGCCACCTCAGGCGGCGCCGCTGGGGCCATCTCCGCACGCCGCGCCCGCTCGGGTTCGGCGGCGCGATCAACTGGGCCCTCGGGCGCGTCCGGACCGACGCCGACCTGCTGCTGTTCGTCCACGACGACGCCGCGCTGACCGAGACGTCGGTCGAGCGGATGGTGGCGCGCGTGCTGGCCGACGCGACGACGGCGATCGTCGGCCCGAAGATCGTCTCGTGGGACGACCCCGACCGGCTCGAGGAGATCGGCATGGCGACCGATCGATTCGGCTACCCGTACAAGGGGCTCGACGAGGGCGAGATCGACCTCGGACAGCACGACGCCTCGGCCGAGGTCTTCTACGTCACGTCGACGTGCATGCTGATCCGTCAGGAGGTGTTCCGCAGGCTGCGCGGCTGGGACGCGCGCATGCGCGCGTTCTCCGAGGACCTCGACCTGTGCTGGCGCGCCCGCGTCGCCGGGTACACGGTGCGGGTCGAGCCGCTCGCGAAGGCGCGCCACGCGATCGCGCTCGCGCGCGGCGAGCGCTCGTCGCCGTTCGAGCCGGCGCGCTACTACATCAGGCGGAACCGCCTCCGCGCGGTCACGAAGAGCGCGTCGGGGTTGCGCCTCATCGCGCTGATCCCGCAGTTCCTGCTGCTGACGCTCGTCGAGATGCTCGGTTTCGTCGTGCTCCGCCAGCCCGGCGAGATATGGAGCCTGGCGCGCGCCCTCGCGTGGAACGCGGTGACGCTGCCGCAGACGCTCGCCGAACGCGCTCGCGTCCAGCGGCACCGCAAGGTCCCGGACCGCAAGCTGAGGCGGCTGACCGTGCGCGAGTCCACACGCGTGCGCGCGTACGTCGGGCACCAGGCGGACCGCCTCGAGCAGGTGTGGGGGCGGAGGGCCGAGCTCCTGTCACGCCGGACCGGCCAGGCGCGCGCCCTGACCGGGAAGCTTCGGGGCCTCACCGGCTTCCTGCTGTTCCTCGGGTTCGTGGGCTTCGCGCTCGGGTTCCGCGATTTCCTCCTGTCGCCGCCCGCCGCGATCGGCGAGCTCCTGCCGTTCCCCGAGCGCATGACGGGGCTGTGGCGCGCGTGGGCGACGCCGTGGCGCGGCGTCGGGCTGGGCCAGGAGGCGACGCCGGTCCCGGCCCTCGGGATCCTCGGCTTCGTGCCGGTGCTCACCCTGGGCGCGGCCGGCGTCGCGCAGAAGCTGCTCGTGCTCGGTCTCGGCGCCGTCGCGTTCGTCGGCGTCCACCACCTCGTCTCCGACATGGTCGACCGCCCCGCGCGCTTCGCCGCCGGGCTGGCGTACGCCCTCGGGTCGGTGGGGTACTCGGGTGTCCGGGAGGGCGCCCTCGGTGCGATGTTCTTCGGCGCTGCGGCTCCCTTCGTCATCGCCGCGATGCTGCAGCTGACCGGGTGGGTGAAGCCGCCGCGATGGAACCGCGGTCGCGCGGTCGCGCGGGTGACGCTGGGGGCGGCGATCTCGGCCGCGTTCGTCCCCGGGTCGCTGCTGCTGTACGCCGCGTGCGCCGCGGTCCTGTCCCTGGTGCGCGGGGCCATCGAGCCCGGCTCCCGGGCGCTGCGCAGCTTCACGTCGTGCGTGATCGCGCTGCTGCTGGCATGGGTCGTGCTCCTTCCGTGGAGCGCGACGTGGCTGCGCGAGGGCGGGCCCCTCGCGATCCTGTTCGGCGACGCGACCTGGGAGGGCTACGCCGCGGGCTTCCGCCAGCACGGCATGTCGAGCGTGCTGCTCGGCCAGACGCCCGAGGGACCGGCGCTCTTCGGCGTCGCGCTGACCGTGCTCGGGCTGATCGCGGTCTTCGTCGCCGAAGGGCAGCGCCGCCGGCTCGCGCTGGCGCTGTGGAGCATCGTCGTGCTGACGGGCGTCGTCGTCGCGCTCGTGGCCGCCGGCCTCGTCCGGCCCCCGGTGGCGACGCCGACCGAGGCGGGCGTGCTCGCGTCGCTCGGCTTCGCGGGTCTGACCGGGGTGGCCGTGGGCGCGTTCCGGCTCGACCTCCCGAGGCGCGGCCTCGGGCTCGTGCACGCCGCGACCCTCACGGCGATCAGCGTCGCGGTCGTGCTGATCGGCGCCGGGCTCGGCCCCGCGCTGTGGCACGGCGAATGGGAGCCGGGCGGCGGGGCGGGCAGCGACAGCTCCGAGGACGTCGCGCAGGTCGGCGCGCTCCTGCAGGCAGAGGCGCGCCAGGCGGGCGAGTTCAGGGTGCTGTGGTCCGGAAAGACGTGGGAGAGCCCCGGCCGCAGCGCGGCGAGGCCGTCGCCCGGCCACTTCCTGACCGGGGCGCGAGGCCATCTGCTCACGGACCTGTTCCAGAGAGGCGACACCGCGGCCGAGGACACGCTCGACTCCGTGATCTTCTCGATCGAGAGCGGCGCGACCGACCGGGGGGGCAGCCTCCTCGGCGCGTTCAACGTCCGGTACGTCGTGCTCGCTCGCGACGGGACCGCGGCGCCGTGGCTCGACCAGCGTGACCTCGCGCTGATCCGCACCGAGAGCCGCTACCTGCTGCTCGAGAACCAGGCCGCGCTGGAGCGGGCCGCGGTGTACGCGCAGCCGCCCCCTCCGGTGCAGGCCGTCGCCGGGCGCGATCCCTCGGTCATCCCCGACACTCCCGTGCCGCGGACGTTCACCGCGGAGCCGCTCTCGGCCTCGCGTTTCGCCGCCCGGCGCGTCGACGGCCCCGGGACGTTGTTCGTCGCCGAGGCCGCCGACGCGAGGTGGGAGGCGACGATCGCGGGTGCGCCGCTCGAGCGCGTCGCCGGCGGATGGGGCAACGCGTTCGACGTCCCGGGGTCCGCCCGCGGCCCGCTCGTGGTCGCGTTCCCGCGCGAGGCCGGCGACGTGGTGTGGCTGGTCGCGATCGCGCTCGCCTGGATCGTGACGCTGGGGGCCGCGTTCTCGCGCGCGAAGCGCGTCGCCGGACGGCCCGGCCACAGGCGCGGGCCGGTGACCCAGAGGCGGCATACGTGACGGCGCGGCCGCGCGACGGCGTCGTCGCGATCGCGATAGCAGCCGTGTTGCTGGCAGGCGTCGGCCTCGACGTGTGGGGCCCGAAGGTCTCCGCCGAGCCCGCCGTCGAGAGGGACGAGGCGAGCTTCCGGGCGCGCGCCGTGTTCTGCCCGCCGGCGCTCGGCAAGCCGGCCGGCCGGATGACCGTGACGGCGGCGCCGGCCGGGGACGTCCCGGTGACGGTCGGATTCGAGCCGGCCTCGCAGGAGCGCTCCGAGCTGTCGCCGGGGACGATCCTGCAGCACCAGCCGCTGTCGGCCGAGGCGCCCGAGGTCGTCGGATACGGCGGCCCGGTCGCCGCGACGGTCGTGACGAGCATCGACGCGCCGGTCTCCGCGGTGGGGGCCGCGGCCTGCGCGCCCGAGGCGTCGACGCGCTGGTTCTTCCCCGAGGGCAACAGCACGGTCACGCACGACGAGCGGCTGATGATCTACAACCCCTTCCCCGACGAGGCGGTGGTGCGCGTGACGCTCCTGACGCCGGGCGGCGAGCTGGCGAAGGCGGGGCTCACGGACGTCGCGGTGCCGTCGGAGAGCTCGATCACGCTCGCGCTCGAGGAGAACCTCCTCGAGCGGCGGATCCTCGGCGCGGTCGTCAGCGCGGCGCGCGGCCGTGTCGTCGCGTGGCGGCTGTCGATAGCCCGGCCCGACGAGCTGCCGTCCGGGATCCAGTTCACCCTCGGCGCGACCGAGCTCGCCGACACGTGGTACTTCCCAGAGGGTGCGGTGGGGACCGGGTTCGAGGAACGGATCTCGATCCTCAACCCGAGCACGGACGAGGCCACGGTCGACGTCACGCTCGTCAGCGCGTCGAGCTCCGTCCCGGGGACGGAGGTCCGCGTCCCGCCGCGTTCCACGACGGCGATCACCCTTGACGACGCCGCGCTCGCGGGCGAGCGCGG
>DATADL010000330.1:0-6037 GCA_036258555.1 Actinomycetota bacterium
GAGTTCTCGGGCGGAAGGCCGGCGCCCTGCGTGCGCTGCTGGGCGACGTGGACGAGCTCGTGCACGAGCAGCGAACGAGCGGGCTCGATCCCCGTGGGGCCCAGGTCCCGGGGGAGATGGACGGCGCCCTGCCGCGCGAACGCGCGCGCGCCGAGGGCCGCCGCCTCGCGGGTGGTGGCGCGGTCGCGAACGACCGGAGTCCCGCCGAGGTCGGTTGCGGTGGCCGACTCGGCGACCCGCCGGGCGTCCTCCGGAACGGTCTCGACGTCATCGCGGGCGACGAAAAGGCGACGGGTCTCGCGCGAGGCGTCGCCGACGAGGGGCCGGGACGGCTCTTCGACGGGACCCGACGCGCTCGACGGGGGCCGGGTGTACGGGATGCGGGCGTCGGTGAGTCGCTCGGCCGGGTGCACGCCGTCGTCGGAGCCGCGGCGCGACGAGTCGGGCGGGGAAACGTCGTGGGGGGCGCCCTCGCGGAGGCCGTCCGCTTGCGGCGATCGCGCCGGGCCGACGCGCAGCTGCGCCCGAACGCCGTCGTGCACCGGCGACCCCACGGGGTCGACGCGCAGCTTTCCCCGAACGCCGTCGTGCACCGCGTTCTCCACCGGCCGGCCGCGCAGCGCCGACGCCCGTTCTTCGACGAGCTCGGTGCGATGCTCTTCGACGAGCTCGGAGCGCCGCGCGCCGGAAGGCGGCAGCGCGATCTCGACGGGCTGGCTGTGCAACAGCGGGGCGGCCTCGCCGACGAGCTCGGAGCGCGGCAGCTCGGCGTCAGGAGGGAGCGCAATGTCGAGCGGGTGGCTCACGAACGGCGATCGTCCGCCCTCGTCCTTTGGACCCGTCTGCCGCGGCGGCTCGCCTTCCGGCCGCGCGGTTTGAGCCTTGCCGCGCAGCTCGACGTGACCCGGTGGGCTGGACCACACGGGCGGCTCGGCTTCGACCGCGCTGCGGTTCTCGCCCTCCGGCGCTAGCGGCGCCGCGTCATCGTGCAGCGTGAGGTCGACCGGCTGTCTCGGCAACAGCGGAGCGTCTACGTCGACCGGCTGATCCGGCGGCAGCTCGTGGACGCCGTCCCGGGCCGCAGCGTCGCGCGCCTCGTCAGCGGGGACGCGGGGCTTGACCGGCATGCTCGCGTAAAGCTCGGCCGGTGGGCGGGCGCCGGGGGACGGGATCTCGCCCCGAGAGGCTTCGGGAGGATCCGCAACATCGGCAGACCGAGTAGGCGACGACCGCGCACCCGTATCGATCCGGCGCTCGACTCGAGGTGGGGCAGGTGTCCCGTCTACGGCGTCGGGGTGCAGCGCGACCTCGACCGGCCGGCTCGCCGGCAACGGACGTTCCTCGATGACGTCGGCCGCGTCTTGCACCGGTGCCTGGCCGTGCAGCGCGACCTCCACAGGTTGGCTCGCCAACAGCGGCGCACCGCCCTCGACCGTGTCCCCGACGTCGTTCGTCGCGCCACGCTCGGCCACCGGCGTAACGAACTTCTCGCGCCGCGTCGGCTCGAAGGGTGGGGCGGCTTCGTGTGGCGAGGGCTCGCCGTTCGGCTCGGGGGGTTTGGCTCGTAGCCGCGGCTCGACCGGCGCCGAGGACGAACGTTCGACGTGGCGTGACTCGGCTCCCGTACCCGCTTCGGCTTGCGGCGCGAGCCCGAGGGGCTGGGTCGGCAGCGGCGAACGCTCCTCGACGAGCGCGTCTGTGCCGGGCGGCGGCACCTCGGCCACCTCGGGTTCGGTGTGCAGTACCAGCTCGACCGGTTGACTCGGCAACGCCGGGCGTTCCGCCTCGACAGGGCGACCGGCCTCGTCCCCCGAAACCTCGGCAGCGAGGGGTTCGTCGTCTGGCGCGACCTCGTCCGGTTGGCTCGAGAGCGGTGTCGGGCCCGCCTCCACGAACGCGTCCGTTTCGTGTGGCGAGACCTCGCCTTCGAGCGCAAAGGGTTCGGTTTGTAGCGCCAGGCCTGGCCGCTGACTCGCCAACAGTGGTGCTTCCGTCGCGAGGGCCTCACCCGCCGCTTGTGCCGGCACCTCTCCGTCCGGCGAAACGCCCTCGTCCTGGAGCGCGGCCTCGGCCCGGTGGCTCGCCGGGAGCAAAGTCTGCGTGTCGACCGTCTCGACGACGTCTTCGCGCCAGCGCGGCTCGACCTTCGGCGCGACGTCGACCGGGTCGGACGGACCCGGCACGATTCCGTCATTCGGCCGATCGACCGACTCGGGCGGAGCCAGCACGATCCCGTCACTCGGCCGATCGACCGCGAGAGACGGCCGGTCGTCGGGTGCGGCATCCGGCTGCGGCGCAACCGGGGTCGCATCCGTCTCTCGAGCGGCCTCGGCCGACTGTCTCGTCGTCCGGTCGGCTTCACGGCGCAACGCGATCTCGATCTGACGCCGCGCCTCGGAACGCCGCGGCTCGGGCGTTCCCCGAGATCCCGGGCTCTGTCGAGCGGGGGCGCCGTCGTCTTCCGCGCCGACTACCCGTCGTGCACGCGACAGACGCTTCGCCGGCGGGTGCTGTTGCGGTCGTTCAAGTGAGCCGGCCCCAGGGTGCACGGCCGGCTCGGACGACGTCTCGTTCAACGGAGCGCCGAGTACGCCCTTGAACCGCCGCGGGCGAGGGGCCTTTGGGGTCGGTTCGGCTTCGGGCCGCGGCGGCTCGAACGACGGTGGTGCCGCGGCCGGGGTCGGGTCGGCTTCGCATGGCGCCGGCTCGAACGTCGGCGACACGGGCTCGGAAGTCGGTTCGGCTTCGACCCGCGCCGGCTCGAACGTCGGCGACACGCGCACGGGCTCCGGACCGGGCGGGGCGAAAGCGACGGGCCCCACCGGGGACCCTCCGTTCCCGGCGGTCTTCGTCGGCGCGGCCCCGGGCGGATCCTCCGTGAACGACGCGAGGACCCTCGCCGGCCCCCCGAACTCGAACGTGCGCGCCGCCGGTGCCTCCCGCTCGGGCTCGAGCTCGGCCGTCCGCGTCGGCGCCGCCCACCCCCACACGATCCCGGCCGGGGCCGTCGGCGAGACCGTGTGAGACAGCGGCGCCAGCAGCAGGGCCGGGCGCGCGTGTGACGACAGCGCCGCGCGAGCCCCCGCATGGTCGACCACGAGCGGCATCGACGACTCCAGGGCGCGCGCGATCGGCGGGAGGCGGTCCCAGCCCGACGGCATCGTCACGTCCCCGACACCAGCCGTCCGGCCTCGGCGACGAACCGGTCGCGCACCGGGTGCGACAGATCCAGGATCTCGTCGAGCGACCAGTGGAAGTGGAAGGCGAGGTACGCGGCCTGCGAGTACAGCTCGGCTGCGGGCCGCGTCACGATTCCCCCAGGCGACCGCCGCCGACGTCGACCGTGAACTCGCGGGCGCACGAGGGGCAGGTGACGCCGGCCCGGGTGTGCCCCTCCTGGTTGACGTTGCGGTACAGGTCCTGCAGGAAGGCGACGTCCGAGGCGAACATGTTCTCGACGACCCCGGCGTGGATGTCGGTGAGGGTCCCTAGGCGCGTGATCACTCGCGCGAGCAGCACGACGGTCAGGTATGCCGGGTTCTCTCGCACGCGGTCGTCGTGCAACGGGAGGAGCTCGTCGCGCGCCGTCGCGATCCGGATCGCCCCCCGCTTGTGAACCGTTCCGTCCCGGTCCACGTAGCCGCGCGGGAGCTCGAAGTCGAACTCCGAGACCAGCGCGTCTTCGCGCACGGCGGCCGGAGCCGTGGCCTCGCCGCCCGCAGGAGGCTCGGCGAGAGCCGTGCCGCGCCGCATCACTCGACCTCGCAGAGGTCGTACGTGATCGTCAGCTTCTCGGTGAGGACGCTCGTGTCACCGGCCTTGAGCGTCCCGATCTCGAGGGTCTTCGGCCAGCAGTTCGTCAGCTTGTAGCGCTTGATCGGCTGTCCCATGTAGTCGTAGACGATCAGCGCGCCGCCGCGGCGGGCCGCCTTCATGTCGCCGAGACGGACCTCCTTGACCCAGGTCTGGAACGCGCCGTCGTCCGTCAAGCCGCGCGTCAGCGTGATCTCGCCGGCCTTCGGGCGGCCGGGCAGGAACGTGTTGACGTATTTCCCGTCCCCGGTGTTGTGCTTGAGCTCGATCGCGTCGGTCTCGAGCTTCAGCCCGCTGACCTCTTCGATCTGCTTGATGACCGTGTTGTCGAACTCGAACCCGAACGACCAACCGACGGTCGAGTCGAACTCCTGCGGAAGGGGCATCTCCTACCTCCTGACGATCTCGAAGGACGCTTACTCGGTGACCGCGGCGCCGCCGGAGAACTGCGCGAGCCGGAACACCACGAACTCGGCGGGCTTGACCGGGGCGACGCCGATCTCGCAGATGACCTGGCCGGTGTCGACGACCTCGGGAGGGTTCGTCTCCTCGTCGCACTTCACGTAGAACGCCTGGTCGGGGTTGAGCCCGAACAACGCCCCCTTCCGCCACTCGTTCGTGAGGAACGAGGCGATCGTCCGGCGCATCTTCGCCCACAGTGCGTGGTCGTTCGGCTCGAACACCGCCCACTGCGTCCCCTGGAGGATCGACTCTTCCAGGTAGTTGAAGAGCCGCCGCACGTTCACGTACTTCCACGCGGGGTCGCTCGACAACGTGCGTGCGCCCCAGATGCGTATGCCGCGTCCGGCGAAGGTCCGCAGGCAGTTGATCCCGACCGGGTTGAGCTGGTCGTGCTCGGCCTTCGTGATGTTGATCTCGAGGTCGATCGCGCCGCGGATCGTCTCGTTCGCAGGCGCCTTGTGGACCCCTCGCGTGTCGTCGTTGCGCCCCCAGACGCCGGCGACGTATCCGCACGGAGGCGCGAACACGTTCGTCCCCGTCGGAGGGTCGAACACCTTGATCCAGGGCCAGTAGAGGGCGGCGTACTTCGAGTCGTATCCCGCGTAGCCCGTCCGCCAGTCGCCGATCTGCTGCGCGTTCAGCCCCGGGGGCGGGTCGACGATCGCGATGCGGTCGCCCATCAGCTCGCAGTGGGCGATCATCGCCAGCTGCACGGCCTTGACGCCCTCGAGGTCGAGCATCCCCTGCTGGTACGCGGCCATGAGGTCCGGCACGCAGAGCATCGTCACGCCGTCGATCGCCTCCAGACCCGCGAAGCCCGTCCGGTCCGCCGCGTTCCCGACGTAGTCGTCCGGAGCGAGCACCTCCGGAGTGGCAGGCGTCCCGCCGGCCAGCGCGATCGAGGTGTTGGTCGGGATCTCGACGGCGCCTCCAGTCGCGACCTCCTCGACGGTCACGACCTTCGAACGCTCCTTGACGACCGTGACGACGTTCTGTTTCCCCTTCTTCGTCGTCACGTTCTCGAACTTCTCGACGGGGGTGCCACCCTTGTTGACGATGATCGTGAACGAGCCCTCTGTCCCTCCGGTCGGAGGCTTCACGTCGACGGTGATGTCGTTCCCGCCGGCGCCGGGCTCGAGCGCGGAGAAGCGGAGGGCCGGCTGCTTGTCGTCCGTCGCGCTCGGGAGCTCCCCGCGCGCCGCGGGGACCGGTCCGGTCTCGCCGATGCGGACCGCGTAGCACGCGCCCCCACCGTTGAGGAGGTAGCCGTAGACCGCGTGGGCCATGTACGAGCCTTCGACGAAGTCGCCGAAGATCGTCGTGAACTGGTTCCAGTTCGTGATGAGCGTCGGGGTGTTGAACGGGCCGCTGTTCGCGAGCCCGACGAACGCTGCGACTGCGGTGCCGACGCCCTCGATCGGGCGGGACCCGGCCTCGACTTCCTCGACGTAGACACCGGGTGAGAGATACGTGGGCATGTCGCCTCCTTGGCTTCCGGCTGGGAACCCAGCGTGCGCCGGTGGGAGGCTGAGCTGAAGGGGCGGAGGGGCAGGAGTGGGGGCAGTGGTGGCTGCCCTTTGGGGCAGCCGGTCGAGGAACGATCAGTCCCCCCCGGTGTCTGCGTCGTAGGCGCTCTTGTCGGAGTCGGACTCGGAGTCGATCCGGTACGTGGGCTCCTGACCGGGCACCTCGGTCAGGGACGTGTGGGGGATCTCTTCGTGGATCCAGGCCGCGATCTCCTTCGGTGTCTTCTTCCCCTTCT
>DATADL010000331.1:0-2364 GCA_036258555.1 Actinomycetota bacterium
CTACTTCGAGCGGTAGACGAGACCCAGGCCGCCGCTCTCGGCCGTCACGACGAGGCGGTCCCCGTCGCGCTCGGCCCGGAAGCCCGCCCCGAGGGCGGACGCGACGTGCGAATCCTGCTCGCCCCCGCCGCGGCAGTTGCCTTCGAACACCATCTGGGTGACCGAGACGACGTCGCCGGTCACCTCCCACGTCCCCGAGAACGAGCGGCACCCGGTCGTGCCCTCGAAAGTGCCGTCCGCCCTCAGCAGCAGGCGCGCGGGCCGCGCGGAGGCGACCCCCGACGACGGAGACGGCCCCTCGACGAGCGACTCCAGGCGCCAGACGGTCCCGGTCAAAGGCCGCGGGTCTACGGGGGGGACGCGGCGGAACACCAGCTCGGTGGCGGGGCCCGTCAGCGTCAGCGTCCGTCCGTCGCGGGCAACGGTGTCGGCGTCGCCGACGGCCTCGACGTAGAGCTGCTCGAGCTCGGCGAGGTCCGGGGCGCACCCGATCTCGCTCAGCGCGAAGCCGCCGGTCTCGAAGGAGTCGCCGGAGATCGTGACGCCGCCTCCGTACGCGTTGCAGCCCGTGTGCCCCCGGATCGTGTCGCCGTCGATCTGCATCGTGACGCGCGTGCCGCGCGGGATCGCGATCCTCCCGCCGGGGCCGTGCCCGGAGCGAAGGACCCATATCCCGGCCGCGTCGACGGCCTGGACCGCGGCAGGGGGGGTCGCGTTGCTCGCGGGGGCCGGGTCGTCGGAGCACGCGGCTAGCAGCAAGACGACGGCGAACGCTGCGCGGACGAGCCCTTTCATCGTGGCTAGGACGTTAACGGTCGCGGTCGGTGTTCCCGCGCAGGCCCTCAGTCGAGGATGCGGCCGATGCAGAAGAGGTTGCCCTCCGGATCCGCGAGGACCCACCACCCCTCGTCCCCCTCCACGAAGCGCTCCACACGCGTCGCGCCCAGACGTTCGGCCCGCGCGACCGCCGGCTCGAGCTCTTCGTCGCCGACGTCGAGGTCGAGGTGCAGCCGGTTCTTGCCGGCGCGCGGCTCCGGGACCTTCTGCAGGTAGAGCCGTGGCCGGGCATCCGCGGCCGCCGCCAGCAGGGCGTCGCCGCCGTCGTGGGCGAGCACCTCGAACCCCAGGAGCTCGCTCCAGAAAGCGACCATCGCCTCCAGGTCGTTGCAGTCGATCGCGAGGTTTCGCAGCCGCGGGATCACTACGTCTCCGTCTTGTCGTGCGGATACTCGTCCGATCGGCCCTGGAACGACAGGATCTTCGGGTTCCTGACGACGCCGTCGCGGATCTCGATCGCGTGCGCGATCGTGGGCTCGGCCTCCCACGCGCCGGGCCCCGCCAGAACGGTGCCGAGATAGGGGAGCAGCGCCTCGCTGATCTCCCACGTCGCGGCATCCCACAGGTGCGAGGGGCTGTGGTCGACCGCGTAGTACCGGATGCCGCCGCCCACCTCGAACATCGGGTCTTCGAACGAGGTCGGCCGCGCCCACTCGAAGCCCATCCCCGCGTCGCACGAGACGTCCACGACGAGGCTCCCCGGGCGGAACGAGGGGAGGTCGTCGTACGTGACGAAGACGTACGGCGCGTCGGGGTCCTGGAGCACGCAGTTGACGACGACGTCGTGGTCCGCGAGCAGCTCCGCCATGGGGACGTCGCCGGTCTCGGCGGCGACCACGAGGCTTCCGTCGTCCCGGGCGTCGAACCGGAGCATCGTCGCGGAGTGGGGAGGCGACGCCACGGCGGCGGGGTCGCGCTGCGTCATGACGGTCACGTCGAAGATCCCGAGAGCGTTCAGCGCCGTGACCGCGCCGCGGCCGGTCGCCCCGAAGCTGATCACCGCGGCCCTCAGCGGGCGTCCGTAGTGACCGGTCCGCCCCACCAGCTGGAGCGCGTGGAGTACCGAGCAGTAGCCCGCGAGCTCGTTGTTCTTGTGGAAGACGTGGATGCCGAACGTCCCGTCGGGCTGCCAGTGGTTCATCGCCTCCCAGGCGATCAGCGTGAGACGGCGGTCGATCGCCGCCTGCGTCAGCTCCTCGTCCTGCACGCAGTGAGGCCACCCCCACAGGACCTGGCCCTCGCGCATCTCGCGGAGGTCGGCCGCCAGCGGCTTCGGCAGGAGGAGGACGTCGCACTCGTCGACGAGCTGCTCCTTCGGGAGCACGCCGGCGACGAGACCGGCCAGCTCCTCCTTGTTCGTCCCGAAGTGCGCGCCGTAGCCCTCCTCGACGAATACCGAACGGCGGAGCTCAGGATCGATCGTCTCGAGGTGGAGGGGATGGATCGGGAGCCGGCGCTCGTTCTCCTTGCGGGACGTGCCGAGTATCCCCACGGTCAGCCGGCTCATGGGCTACAGGGTAAGTGCGC
>DATADL010000332.1:0-1906 GCA_036258555.1 Actinomycetota bacterium
CGGTCGGTCGAATGCTCGCGGGCCAGCCTCTCGAACAGGGCCCCGACCTGGTCGGGGGCCGCAGCCTGGAGCCGGGCCGCGAGCTGCTCCGCGAGCCCCCGGTCCTCAACCAGGACGTGCTGGGCCCGCGTCGTCTCGAACTCCGCGCGGTTCTCTTCGTAGAACGCCTGGACGTCTTCCTCGGCCGGTTCGACGTCCGCGGTCACGGCCGCACGCAGCGACTCGTTGAGGATCTGGTCGTGGATGATCTCGCGGAACTGGGCCTGGGTCAGACCCTGCTCGTTCAGCGCTTCCTCGAGCTGTGCGGGCTGACCCTCGAACTGGGCTTCGACGAACTCCTCGATCCTCTGGTCGACGTCCTCTTCGGTGACCTCGATCCCGCGCTCCTCGGCGGCCGGCGTCAGCACGGCGCGCATGATGAAGTCGGTGAGGCGGCCCTGCTCGAACTCGCGCTTCAGCGCGCCGGCGTCACCCTGAGCGGCGAGCTGCTCGAACCCGCGGCTCGCGACGTACGCGTCGAGCTGTCGCTGGACGTCTTCGATCGGGATCTTCCTCCCGTAGACGACGGCCGCGGCGGGGTCGAGGAGGTCCCCGCACGCGGGCGCGGCGAGCAGCGTCACGATCGCGAGCGCGAACGCCGCCCTCGGGCGGCGCTCAGAGGGAAAGGGGCGTCTCATGCGGCCGAGGTTAACTGCTGCAGTAGATCGGTCACCCATGCGACGACGTCCGTCTTGGGCACGGCGCGCTCGGGGATCAGCAACGTCTGCGTCGCCGGCTTCCACTGCGCTTCGGGCAGGATCCTCTTCAGCCGCACCTGGCGCGAGTCCTCGAGCTCGATCGGCCTGATGCGAAGGTTCTTGGCGACCGTCGCGGCCTCCGCGATGCCCGCGCCGGTCATCAGCCTCCTGAGCGCCGCGACCTCGAACAACGCTTCCACGGGCTCGGGAAGCGGAGCTCCGTACCGATCGAGGAGCTCGCTCTTGGCCTCCTCGAGCTCGTCGCCCTCCGCCGCCGCGATCCGGCGATAGGCCTCGAGCCGGAGGTTCTCGTCGGCGACGTAGCTCTTCGGGATGAACGCGTTCAGCGGCAGGTCGATGCGCACCTCGCCGTCCTCGCGCCACGGAAGCCCCTTCGCCTCGTCGACCGCCGACGACATGAGCTTCACGTAGAGGTCGAACCCGATCTCGGCGATGTGGCCGTGCTGCTCGGCCCCCAGCATGTTCCCGGCCCCCCTGATCTCGAGGTCACGCATGGCGATGCGGAAGCCCGATCCGAGCCCCGTGTGCTCCGAGATCGTCTTCAGCCGTTCGTGCGCACCCTCGGTGATCGAGCGGTCGGGGGGCCAGAACAGGTACGCGTAGGCGCGCTCGTGCGCGCGGCCGACGCGCCCGCGTAGCTGGTACATCTGCGAGAGCCCCAGGAGGTCGGCGCGCTCGACGATCAACGTGTTGCACGTCGGTATGTCGAGCCCCGACTCGATGATCGTCGTGCACACGAGCACGTTCGTCTTCGCGTCGCCGAAGTCGAGCATCGCCTGCTCGAGCGTCCGCTCGTCCATCTGGCCGTGGGCCATCCCGACGCGCGCGTCGGGGACGAGCTCCTGGATCCGCTGGGCGGCATGGGCGATCGTGTCGACGCGGTGGTGGACGTAGAAGACCTGTCCGTCGCGCAGCAGCTCTCGCCGGATCGCGGAGCCGACCATCTGCTCGTCGTACTCGCCGACGTAGGTCATCACGGGGTGGCGGTCCTCGGGCGGCGTGTCGACGATGGACACGTCCCGGATCCCCGACATCGCCATCTCCAGGGTGCGCGGGATCGGCGTGGCGGTCAGCGTCAGCACGTCGACGCTCGTCCTGAGCGTCTTCAGCTTCTCCTTCTGGTCGACGCCGAACCGCTGCTCCTCGTC
>DATADL010000333.1:0-10812 GCA_036258555.1 Actinomycetota bacterium
GTGGGGTCCGTCGCCCCTCGACGACCAGCGGACGGCCGCCGGCGTCATGTGGATCGGGGGCGACGCGGCGCTGCTGGCGTGGGCCGGCGTCTCCGCGGCGGCGTGGCTGCGGGCCGAGGAGCGCGAGGGCGAACGGGAGGACCGCCGTGGGGGACGCGAAAAGGCGCCGCTCGGCGAGAGCGACGCCTTCCGGTGAGACCGGGAGCAGCTAGGGACGGAGCCCCGGCGCCTACGGCTTGAGGATGTCGTCGAGCGAGACGCCGCAACAACCGAACGGCCCCTCCTCGCAACACGCCATCGTGGTGTAGGGACCGTCGGACGAGGCTCCGCCCTGGACCGCGACCAGCTCGTCGATGAACAGCTCGCGCATCTTCTCCACTTGACCCTCCTTTTCGACCGGATTCGCCCCGTATTGTGACATTCTCAACGGTCGGCTCAACTCGCGAAAGACGCCACCCCCGGCGGGGCGGCGTCCGTCGGATAGCCGGTGGTCCTAGCCCCAGCTGATGATGTCGCCGAGGCCGTACCAGTTGCAGCAGCCGTCCATCGGCCCTTCCTCACAGCATGCCATCGTGGTCTCCCAGCAGGTCGGACAGTCCTTGCCACCCGTGACTGTCGCCAGCTCGTCCACGAACAGCTCGCGCACGATCTCCTTGCCCACTCGCCCTCCTTTCGGTTTGCCCGCGAGTTGTTTCTCGCTCGCCGCCGGTTTTCCCTCTGCTACTGCTTGATGAGCTCCTCCACGCGGTCCCACCAGCCACAGCACCCGAAGGGGGTCTCCTCGCAGCACGCCTCGGTCGAGGCGTGGGGACCGCCGTGCAACCCACCCCGCACCTCGGTGAGCTCCTCGATGAACAGCTCCCGCATCCCCATGTCTCCTTTCCGGTCCGGCCGTCGTGACGGGATCGGGCGGTATTGTCCCTTTCCTCCTCGGATTGCTCAAGTGGTGGCACGGGCCGCCTCGGCGGGACCTCCGGATCGGAAGGAACGCGCGGAAAGGCGCCGTCCCCCGCGGGGGCCGGCGCCCTGGTAGAGCTCGGGGCTCTAGACCGTGGTGGTCTCGACCGTCTCGCCGCAGCAGCCGAACGGACCCTCTTCGCAGCACGCCATCGTCGTGACGGTGTCGGGCTTGCCCGGGACCCCGCCCTTGGCGCCGCCCCGGACTTCGGCGAGCTCGTCTACGAACAGCTCGCGGACCTTCGTCTCCTTGCTCATTTCCCCTCCCAGCATCGGCGAACGAGGGGGATTGTCGAGTCGGTGTCACCTCTCGCGCAAGGGCATTGTCAAGAAATGGCCCGCGCCCCGGGATGGGGGGGTGACCGGACTAGTCCCCGGGTGTCGAGAACGTGGACGCGTCGCGTACCTTTAGGCGACGACGACGAGGGAGGATGCGTGCGGCTAGAGGCTTATCAGCACGGTATCTATCCACGCTCCGAGCGGTTGGTCCGCGCGACGCGCGACCTGGACCGTGGCCGTACGAACGAGGCGAGCGTGCAGGACGAATACCGGCGCGACACCGACGAGCTCGTGGCGATCCAGCGCGCCGCCGGTCTCGACTACCTGTACGACGGGCAGCTGTCGTGGCAGGACCACTTCCGCCCCTTCGTGGAGCATTCGGACGGTCTCGCGACGGGAGCCCTCACGAGGTGGTTCGACACCAACTCGTTCTTCCGGGCGCCGGTCGTGACCGGGGCGTTGTCGATCGACGCGCCGGGCGTCCCCGTCGCCGGCGTCGGCGGGGGCGATCGCCTCGTCGCGTGCCTGCCGTCGCCGTACGCCTTCTCGCGCGCCGCCCAGGTGGACGGCGACCGCGACGACCTGATGCTCGACCTCGCGAGGGACGTCCTGCGGCCGGTGGCCGCCCGCGCCGTGGCCGCGGGGGCCGCGCTGCTCCACTTCGAGGACCCGTGGCTCGCGTACTTCGGTCCGGACGGCGACGTCTGGAGCGCCCTCGGCAAGAGCATCGAGGAGGTCAGGGCCGGCCTCGACGTCACCGTCGTCTTCCACACGTACTTCGGCGACGCGGCCCCCTTCTTCGACGAGCTCCGGGGGCTGCCGGTCGACGCCGTGGGCTTCGACCTGTTCGCCACCGACACCGACGCGCTGCGGCCCGGGGGCGACAAGGCCTGCCTCCTCGGATGCTTCGACGGCCGCAGCTCGGTCGTGGAGCGGCCGGAGGAGATCGTGCGGATCGTCTCGAGGTTGCTGGACCGGCTGGAACCGCCGGGTTGCTTCCTCTCTTCCAGCGGCGACCTCCAGCTCGTCTCCGAGCAGCTCGCCCGCCGGAAGGTCGAGGCGCTCGGCGAGGCGGCCGCGGCCCTGAAGGAGGTGGTCGCGTGAACGGCCCCCTGTTGATGCACGAGGTCGGCTCTCTCGGGAAGCCCGCGTGGCGAGTGAAGCCGCTCGCGGGCGGCGAGCTGACCCCGGACGACGTGGCCGACGCACGCGCGTGGGGGGAGCGCCTGGGAGTCGACGACCACGAGCAGCTCGTCGAGCTCCTGGACCGCGGCGAGTGGGGTGAGGCGGAGCGGCTCGAGCTGAAGCGCTGGTCGAGCGTGTACGCGCTCCGCTTCTTCGAGTCCGCGGGCCTGGACGTGATCTACGACGGCGAGCAGCAGCGCAGCGAGATGTACGCGTGGACGGTCGCGCACGCCACGGGTCTCGAACCCCGCGGGAGCGTCCGCAGCTTCGACAACAAGTACTACACGAAGTCGGCCGTCGTCGACCGCGTCGGGCTGCGCGAGCCGTATCACGACGACGAGTTCTCGTTCCTGCGATCGGTGACGAACACGCCGCTGAAGGTGCCGGTGACGGGTGCGTACACGGTCGGGGCGTGGTCGTTCGACGAGCACTACTCGAAGGGCGTCGACCTGTCGCTGCCGCTCGCGGCGCGGCGCGAGAAGAGCGCCGCGGCCCGGCGCGAGATGATCGTCGACATCGCGCGCAACGTGATCCGTCCCAACCTCGAGTCGCTGATAGCGCTCGGCGCGGAGTGGATCCAGCTTGACGAGCCCGCCGCGTCGACGGTGCCGGACGAGCTGGACCTCGTCGTCGAGTCGTTCAACGTGACGGTGGAGGGGCTCGACGCGTACTTCTCCACGCACCTGTGCTTCTCGGATTACGAGCTGTTCTTCCCGGCTATCGACGGCATGAGCGGGTGCCGCCAGTACGCGGTCGGCTTCGCGAACTACGACACCAGGGAGCTCGGCCTCTCCGAGGACGCCCGCTGCGGGTACGCGATCATCAAGAAGTTCAGGGACCTCGACTACGCCCCGGCGCTGGGCGTGGGCGTGATCGACATCCACACCGACTTCGTCGAGCCCCCCGAGCTCGTCCGCGACCGGATCCTCTACGCCGCCGAGGTCTTCGGCGATCCCGAGCGTGTCCACGTCACGCCCGACTGCGGTCTCCGGACGAGGTCGTGGGACGTGGCCTACCGCAAGCTCGAGAGCATGGTCGCCGGCACCGAGATGGCGAAGGCCAGCCTCGGGATCTAGCGGCGTCGCGCTCCGGCTACGAGAGCGTCAGCGCGCCTTGCGCAGCACCTCCACCGCGTGGTTGTGCGTGCCTCGGTTCTGCCACGGGATCGGATCGGCCGACCCGAGCCCCAGGCTCTCGAACTCGATCATCCACGCCTCGGTCGTCCAGGCCGTCGGGTCGTCGCCCTGCGCCTCCTTCAGGCTCGCCAGCGCGGCGTCGAGCGCCGCGACCACCTGGTCCTTGCAGCTCTCGTTCGCGTCGGTCTCGATGTTGTCGCAGTAGTTGCGCGCGTACCCGCGCCGCGCCCTCTTCGAGAACAGGTTGTCCAGGTACGAGGAGAAGTCGTGCCACATGTCGGCGTCGGTGACCGGCGTGCCGACGAGGTCGTAGGCGTCCGCCCCGATCTCGTCGTCGAACACTCCGTGGACGAGCGCGTCGTACCAGGCGTCGAAGATCGCGGCCGCGGCCCCGTTGTCCTCGTCGGTGTTGCCTTCCTTCCAGTCGCGGTTCAGACGATGCGCGCCCGTCTTCACCCAGGCGCCGACCAGCTCGAGGGCCTGCTCGGCCTCGGCGGCCTCCGAGGCGGCCCCCCAGCGGACCATCTTGCGGCCGAGGTAGACCGCACGCGCGTCGCGCGTCGCGGCCTGGCGTATGACGTCGACGAGGTCCGAGAGCCTCGCCTTGTCCTTGCCGCGGAGATACCTGCGCATCTCGCCCTGCAGCAGCTCGACGCGGTGGATCGGTCCCCACTTGATGCCGTCGAAGTTGTCCCAGCCGGCAGCGGGCTTGTTGTTCCAGTTCGCGACCCAGCCCTGTGCGGGGTTGATCACCTTCGGGTGGCGCGCGTACGGGAGCCGTCCCTTCCACTCCCACTTGCCCGTGCCCCACGTCGGGAGGCTGGGGTGGTACCCCTTCGGCCGCACCGGGTAGTACCCGACGTGGAAGTAACCGATGTCCGCGTGGTCGGCATAGAAAGTGTTGAACGACATCGTGAACTTCGACGCCGCCGCTGCGAAGTCTCGGATCGAGTCGACCTGGGTGTTCCACTTGTAGAACTGCGGGATCGAGTCGACCTCGCGCTTCCAGAAGAACCGCTGCTTGACGAACGCGACCGGCTCGCCGTCCACCTCGCCGCGCGCGAAGACCGGTCCGTGGACCGTCCGGTAGAAGGTGCGCTGCTCGACCGAGGGAGGGCCGGGAGACCCGGCCGAAGGCTTCACGACGAACGTCTCGGTGCGGGACTCCATCTCCCGGCACTCGCCGTCGAACACGTAGCCGTTCGAGCCGGTGGTCGGGTCCCCGCCCGCGGGGTCGCACAAGAGCTCGACCTTGGTGTCGACCGCGTCCGAGTAGCCGGTGGTCAGCGTCCACGCGTAGTCCGGCCCCCGTCCGAGCGGGACGAGCGCGGAGGCTCCGGGGACGGCGGGACCGCGGAAGTGGGCCTCCTCTTCTCCCGAGACGTGGACGTCGACGTCCCAGAAGAACGACGGCACCGCGTAGCCGACCTGCGGCGCGCCTATCTGAAGGGGGTTGCCCGTCGCGGACTCCTTCGCGCCCACGAGGAGCGCGTTCGACGCCGGCGTCTTGAAGCCGATCGACGCGAGGAACCGCTTCCTCGCCAGCTCGGCGCGGCGGGTCTCGCGGGCGAGCGCCTGCGCGCCGTCCGGGATCGCGAACGAGGCGCGCCGGGTCTTGCCGAGGTCCTGTGACGGGAACCGGCCCTCGGAGCGCGGGATCGACGTCGCGGAGCGGGGGTCGTTGCGGCTGACGAGGTCCTCGTAGATCCTCGGCCCGAGCTTCCCGCCGTGCTTCTCCACGAGGTGGGCGTAGAGGCCCGCGTTGTCGAGCTCGGTCCCCGCCGTCTCGCCGAACTCGCGGAGCTGGAGGATCGCGACGTACAGGGTGTCCAGGGGCGTCCAGTCGGCGGGCTCGGGCTCGGGGCACGGGTTGCCGAGCGCCTGGTACTCGGCCGGGCACTGCGTCGGGTTCGTCCGCAGCTCCGCGATGTACTGGTTGACGCCCGCGGCGTACGCCTCGAGCCCCTCCTGCACGGTCTTCCCGGCCGCGCCGAACTCGTCGTCGAGGTCGTCGAACATCTTCTGGACCTCTTCTTCCGTGTAGCCCTCCCGGCGCGACGCGATGTCCATCTCGAGGTAGTCGGGTCCGACCAGAGTCGACAGCTCGCCCTTCGCCGCGTGGCGGACGACGTCCATCTCCCACAACCGGTCCTCGGCCGTCGTGTAGCCGAGCGCGTGGCTGGCGCTCGCGAACGAATCCGCGTAGATGTGCGGGATCCCGAACTCGTCGCGATACACCGTCACGCCATCGATCGGCTGGTACTCGCGCTCGACCTCCTTCGGGCCGAACTGCATCGAGTGGAAGTAGGTCCCTAGCTCGGACTCGGTCACGTCGTCGTCGTCGATCAGCGCCGCGTACATCTCGCGCTGGTCGTCGAAGTGGGGGCCGAAGTCGCCGCCCGGCACCTCCTCGGCCGTGACGTTCCCGTCCTGGCCGGGCGGGACGATCGACCAGGCCTTCATCGTGTCTGGCACCTTCGGGGGCCCGTCCTGGGCCCGGACCCCCGCTGGGAGGGCGGTGGCGACGAGGGCCGCGAGGACGACGGCGACGACGGGGCGGCGGAGCATCGGTACCTCCAGGGCGCGACGGCTTGGTTCGGTCAGCCCCTTGTTACCCCCTACGGGCTCCCTTCATCCACCGCCGGAGGCGGGAGACCGCCCGGCTAGGCGAGGACGAGCCGGTCCAGCGCCATCGCGCCGAACAGCAGCGCCAGGTAGTAGATCGAGAACCGGAACAGCCACCACGCCACGGTCGGGACGGTGTTCCGGTAGAGCCGGACGGCGCCGTAGATGAAGACGCCGTTCAGGACGAGGGCAGAGCCGAGGTAGATGGCGCCCATCCTGCCGACCGAGAAGAACACGAGCGACATCGCGAGCAGGAGGAACGAGTACAGCAGGACGTGCTTGGCGGTCTCCTCGCGGCCGTAGACGACGGGCATCATCGGGACGCCGGCGGCGGCGTAGTCCTTCTCGTACCGCATGGCGAGCGCCCAGAAGTGCGGCGGCGTCCAGTAGAAGATGATCCCGAACAGGGCGAGTGCAGGGAGCTCGACGGTGCCGGTCACGGCCGCCCAGCCGACGAGCGCGGGGAACGCCCCCGCCGCTCCGCCGATCACGATGTTCTGCGGCGTCGAGCGCTTCATCCCGATCGTGTAGACGAACACGTAGAACAGGAGCGCGACCGTCGCGAGGACGGCGGAGACGAGGTTCACGGTCGCCCACAGGTACGCGAACGCGACGACGCCGAGCGCGACGCCGAAGGCGAGCGCCCGGGCCGGCTCGACCCTGTGCATCGGCAGCGGACGCTTCTTCGTGCGCGGCATGACGCGGTCGATGTCGCGGTCGAGGTAGCAGTTGATCGCGTTCGCGCCCCCGGCCGAGAGCGCGCCGCCCACCAGCGTGTTGAGGACGAGCACCCACGACGGCCAGCCGCGTTCGGCGACGACCATCGACGGGACCGTCGTGACGAGCAGGAGCTCGATGATGCGGGGCTTCGTGAGGGCGAAGTACGCCGCGGCGCGTTCGCGCAGGGTCGCGGCGGGGGCCGCCTCCACGTCTACCGCCGGCGCGTGGACGACCTCCTCGACGGTCAGCGCGCCCGACGGCTCGCTGACGACCAGCCGCTTCACGTCAGCGGCCGCCCTGAGCCATCGCCGGGACGGGCCGGGCGACCGACGACTCGGGGGCGGTGCGGACGGAGGGATGAGTAAGCGTGACCATCGCCGCAAAGCTAGCCCAGATCAATGCGCCGGTCGTGAGGTGCAGCGCGACCACGACGGCGTTCATGTCGGTCCAGAGGTTGAGAGCCCCCACGAAGACCTCGAATCCGAACAGCCCTGCGGCCGCGTGGGCGAAGCGGGCGGCCCCGGGCATCTCCGGACGGCGGCGGACGACCGACCACGCGACCGCGAACACGGCGATGCCGACCACCCCGGCGAGGACGCGGTGGAGCCAGTGGAGGGCGAACGTCTCGACGCCGAGGTCGGGTACGAGCTTCCCGTCGACGAGGGGCCAGGACGGCCCGATGTCGCGCGTCGAGGCGAGCGAGCCGACGACGAGGAGCGCGAGCACGCCGAGCGCGGCGACGCCCAGGCGGCGGCTGAGGCGCGCGTCGGTGGCGCCGTTTAGGCCCCCCTCACGTGCGGCGGCCATGCCCGCGATGTAGACGAGCAGGGCCAGCAGGCTCATGGCCGCGACCAGGTGCGCGACGACGACGAACCTCTCGAGCTCGGCCTTCACGACTGCCGCTCCGAGCAGCGCCTGGAAGACGACGAGGCCGAGGGCCGCGACCGAAGCGACCTTGATGCGCCGATCGGCGCGCAGGCGCCTCAGCGCGACCAGCGCGAGCGCCAGGATCATGAAGCCGACGACCATCGCCGCGAACCGGTGGGTGAACTCGATGACCTCGGCGCGCGTCGCGAGCGACGGCACGAGCCGGCCGCCGCAATCGGGCCAGTCGGTGCCGCAGCCCAGGCCCGACTTGGTGGCGCGGACCAAGCCGCCTATTGCGATCAGCACCACGGTCGCGACGAGGGACGCGTTCGTAAGCCGCCGGAAAGAAGTCATCGGTGCGGCCATTCTACCGAGAGGGCCGAGCTAGCCGGCCTGGACGGTGTCGGCTACGTCAAGGATTGCCCGGGCCGAACTCAGGCGGAGCGGTAAAGGTGACGGCCTCGATACCGCGGGCGACGTCGTCCGGCAGGCTCTCCAACCCGAGTGTCTCCTCCTGCGCATCCGGTCGGTCGAGAGCGCGCCGCTGTCTGGTCTCGACGTCCGGGAACGTAGCTCTGAAACGATCGAGTGGCGCCGTTATCGCGAAGGAGATGCCGACGACCGGTCCGACGTCGAATCCCCGCTCGCGGAAGAAAGCTTGCGCAGACTCGATCGCGCCCGCGTCCGGCGCAAAACGCTCGATGTTCGCGGCGGTCAGCTCTACACCGGGTGCTCGCGGCGGCGTCCGGAGAACGACCATCGCCGATAGCAGTGCGATCTCCCCTCCCTTCGGGGCGGTTGCCGTCGTCGACCCGCATGGTCGCACGCCGGGCGCGCGTGGTTCCGCCCGTTCCTAGGCCTCGAAGTCGATCCCTCCGTCCTTCATCAATTCCATGATCTCGTCGGCGTCGTCGGCGCTCAGGGATCCCGGTGAAGGCGCCTCCGCCGACGCAGGCTCGGCGCCGCCGCCGTGACCGGTGGCCTCCGAACCCGCGACCGGAGCCCCAACCCCGACTTCGGGGATGAGGTCGGGAAGGGGAGGCTCCGCCAGTGTGGCAGACGGTGCCTCGCGCCGCCTCGCGGCGTCGAAGCCCTTCGGCTTGATGACGAGGCACTTGAACTTGGCGAGCGCGACTGCTTTTGCCGCGTCGATCAGCCCGGCCCCCGTCGCGGCATCGGCGCCGACCACCGCCTGAGTTCCCTGCGCGCAGGATCCGGTCGTCACGTCGCGGGCAGTGGACTTGAGGATCGAACGCACCCCGGCGGGTTTGAGGCTCCCGCAGGCCTGCAGTATCAGGGCGCACACTCCCGCGATCTGCGGCGCGGCCGCAGACGTCCCGCTGATCGCTGCCCATCCGTCCTTCGGAAGCGTTTCGTCGCCGTTGGGATGGGCTCCCCCTCCGGCGAGGCCGACGTCGATGGCAGAGCCCGCCTCGAGCGGCAGCATGATGTACGCGGCCCTGGGCTTCATCCCCACGAGCCCACAGACGTCCGGCACGACTCTGCCGGGATAGATGTTGCTGACGAACCCACTCGAGTAGTTGGACGCCTCCGTAGACCCATCCGCCTTCATGAACGCGCCCCCCGCGGAGATGACGTCGGGATGCTGGCCCGGGAACCCGAAGTGCCCGTTGCCCGCCGAGACGACGACCACGATCCCGCTGGCAACGGCGCTCGCGATGGCAGCGGCGAGCGCGTTGTCGGCCGCCGACAGGGGGCCGGTCGGCTTGCTCGAACCCCAGCTGCAGCTGATGATCCTCGGTTTGAGCCCGACGGCGGCATTGAAGGCGCCAATCGTGTTTGTGAAGTTCATCTTCACCATCACGAACGAAGCATCAGGGGCGTTCGAGAAGACGTTTGCGGATTCCGCGGTCCCGTGACCATCGGCATCGACCGCGGGATCGGCCGTCCCCGGTCCGAGGACGGTGGGCGCGACGTTGTAACCCCTCGCCGAGAAGAACGGGTGAGCGAAGTGGCCCGAGTCCACCATCGCGACCTTGACGCCCTTACCCGTCGTGCCTTTTCGGTGCGCCTTGTCGGCGTTGCACCCCAGGGACACGCCGGCGGGTACGTCCAGATGCCAGTACGCCTTCGTCGGGGCGAACGCGTTCTGCATGTAGTACCGGGGCTCTTCGATGGCGACGCCTTCGAGGACGTTCGCGAAGCTGCTGTTCTTCGTGTCGACCAGCCCGGGCAGATCGGTATCGGGGCACTCCACGAAAGTGGCGGTGTCTTCGCGTCCCTGCTCCTTGATCGCCGGCCGCTCTTCGGCCACGAGCGAGGCGTTGAACACTTCCTCGTAGAGCGAAGCTGGCCCGGCGATGTTTATCGTGAGGCGCGTGACCTGTAAGACGTCGAACCCTGCGCGCTGCAGGCCGCGGGCTGCCTCCAACACGACGTGATCTTCGGAGGCGAAGGATGCTGCGGTCTCGGACGTGACGCGCTGACCGCCGAAGAGCGACACGCCGCCGAGCGAATGGGGCGATGCCTGCGCGTAGACCAACGGCGGGAGGTTCGTCGAAGACTTGCGGGCTCTGGGTCGGCGGGCGCTTCCCGTGCGGGCTGCTTTCCCGGCCTTGCCACCTCGGGCTGCCGCCCTTTTCTTGGGCTCCGGCATCGTCCACCTCCCCCGCCGCCTAACACCTAGGTAAGCACGGAGTCACGTCGGGCGATAGGGGTTCGGGCACGTTTTTTGGACGGCCTGTCTAGTGCAGGGGCGCCGCTAGGCTCCCAGGCGATGACGCGCATACGACGCCGGAGGTTGTGCCTCGGAGCCATAGCCGCGATCGCGGCGCTGCTCGCGACCTCGTGCGGCGGAGGCGGCGGCGACGACGCCGCCGAGACCTCCGCGCCCGGAGGCGCGTCGTCGTTCGACCAGCCGTTCACCGACGCGGAGGCGTACCCGGTGTTCGCGAGCTCCGAGATCGTGGAGGGCGAGAACCGGTTCCTCATAGGGCTCCTCAACGACGAGGACGCTCCGATCTCGTCCCCGGACATAGCGATGCACGTCGCGTTCTACGACCTCGCCGAGTCGGCGGAACGG
>DATADL010000334.1:0-16107 GCA_036258555.1 Actinomycetota bacterium
GCCGGACTCATCGCCGTCTCTCCGTGCCTACGGAACCGCAAGCCGTCTCTCCACTCGAACAGAAAGGAGATGCACTTCCTCACCCCCGAGGAACTCGGGCGGCTCGCCGACTCGGTGGCGGCCGAATTCAGACCTCTCGTCCTCGTGAGCGGGTGGCTTGGGCTTCGCTGGGGCGAGGTTCGTGGCCTGAAGAAGAAGCGAGTGGACCTGCTCCGAAAGGAGCTGTGGGTAGAGGAGCAGCTCGTCGAGCCGCAGGGACACCTTCAATTCGCGCCGCTCAAGACCGAGGCGAGCAGGCGCCGCCTCCCTCTTCCCCAGTTCGTGGCCGACGTACTCCGCGACCACCTGGCGGCGCGGCCAGGTGGGCCGGAGGCTCTGGTGTTCGTGTCGCGTGAGGGAGCTGCCCTGCGGGACAGCTGGATCCGAAGGCACTTCAAGCCCGCGGTCGTCAGAGCAGGCCTCCCCAGGACCGTCCGCTTCCACGACCTACGGCACACCTGCGCAGCACTCCTCATCCGCCAGGGGGCTGGCGAATACGAGGTGCAGAGGTTCCTCGGCCATGCCAGCGCCCGGACGACCGGCGACAACTACAGCCACCTCTTTGAGGGTTTCGAGACAAGGCTCTCAGCGCGCCTCCAGGACCTCTATGACACCGCTTCTGCGGCCGCCCCGACGCCCGCCGCGGACACGGCCTGATCGCCGCCGCGGACAGTTCGCGGACAGTCCGGTCGTTGGGCGCCAGTTGAAAAGGCGAGACCCGAACGAGAAAAGGCCCTGTGACCAGGGCCTTTTCTCTTGTGGGGCGTAGTGGGATTGAACCACTGACCTCTTGCGTGTCGAGCAAGCGCTCTCCCGCTGAGCTAACGCCCCTCGGCCCGGCATCTTAGCCGAGGCCCGCAGCTTCCTCCGTGTCTCCCGCCGAGGCGGCCGGCGCGGTCAGGGATGGAGGCGGCGAGCGGAATCGAACCGCTGTGCAGGGATTTGCAGTCCCTTGCCTAAACCACTCGGCCACGCCGCCAGGAGCGTGCATCTCGTCCGGGCGAGCAGGATACCGCCGGGCTCACGACTCGGCGCCGCACTCCCGGCACACCACGGACCCCAGCACTATCGACAGCCGCGTCCCTCCGCAGCGCGGGCACCGCTGGAGGAGAGACGTCCACGCACGGTCCCGGGCCTGGCACTCCGGGCACACGAGGACCTGCTCTCCCTCGATGACACCGCGCGCCCATGGAGACGCTCCCCGCACCGGGTCCGTCTGGACCTTCTGGCACAGGTGGCACGGCATCGCCGACCGCTAACGCCTGAACGACGGAAGGGTGCCGGAGCGGTCCCCGACGAACCGCCACGCCGCCGGGAGGACGCCCGCGGCGATCGCCAGCTTGAGCAGCTCGCCCAGCACGAACGGGTAGAGCGCGAGAGAGAGCGCCTCCTCCCCCGAGACGCCGGCGAAGTGCGCGATCCACGAGACGCCCAGAGCGAACACGACGACCTCGCCGACGAGCATGGCGCCGAGCGCGCTGCCGACGCTGCGGTCCCAGCCGAGCTGCGCGAGGAGCCCGACCACGGCCGCGGCCGCGACGAACCCCCACAGGAAGCCCGTCGTCGGCGCGTCGGTTAGCCACAGGACACCGGAATGCCCCTCGGCGAACACAGGCAGACCGGCGGCCCCCTCGCCGAGGTACAGCAGCATCGACGCCCCTCCGCGCCACGCCCCCAGCGACGCGCCGACGAGCATCACGCCGAGCGTCTGCCCCGAGACGGGCACGGGCGTGAACGGGAGCCGGAACGAGAGCTGGGCCAGCCCGGCCATGACCGCGCTGCCGAGGATCACGAGCATGACGTCGGTGATCAGCGCCGAGCGCGCGGTGGTCCTCCGGCCGAGCGCGTGCGCGAGTGCCGTCATCGCCCTCTTTCCTCCTTGGCTCGCGGGTCCGTCCGCGGGGAAAGATAAACGAAGCGGGCTAGGGGGCCGGAGGCTCCAGGTCGCGGTTGCCGTAGGCGCGCAACGCCTTCTCGAGCGCGATCTCCGCCGAGATCCCATCCTTCACCACGCCGAGCCACCACAGGCCGACCAGGTCCAGGACCTTGCGCGCCTCGGGCGAGAACGACATGTCGAGGTCGATCCCCCGGGTCCGGCAGGCCACCTCGGCCTCCACCAGGCACTTGATCCCCGCGGCCGCCAGCAGCGAGATCCCGGTGCAGTCGAGCTCGATCGAGGCCGGCCGCGCGCGCAGCACCTTGAGCAACGCGGTCTGGAGCTCGCGGCACGTCGAGACGTCCAGCTCGCCGCTGCACTTGATCGTCGTGCGGCCGTCGCCGTGCTCGACGGACACCGACAGATCGCTGACGCGCATTCGCACTCCCCCTCGCGGCCGCGCGGGGGTGGCTGCTCGGAGCAACGGGGTCTCCCCGGGCGGCTCTTGCTTGGCCTGTGAGTGCTTCCTTCCCTGAGTAAGAGAAGGACAAACGCGCTACCGCAGCTTGGGACCGCCGACGAACCGGCCGACCACTCCGCTCGTCGGAGTCACCGGCAGGCCGCACGGCTGCAGGCAGTTGTCGACGAACGACGTCCACGGCGTGCCGTCGGGGCCGACGACGACGTCGATGAAGTCGAGGGCGTCGTAGCAGCGGCGCGGCCCGCACTCACGTTCGGCGACCGCGTCGTCGGGGTCGTTGATCGCGCCCGAGTAGAAGACCGGCTTGCGGTCGAAGACGTTCGCCGACATCGTCATGTAGAAGTTCCACTTCGCCTTCTCGTAGTTGCGCTCGTCGAGCTTGCCTTTGACGTCGTCGGTGCCGTAGTAGGCGATGGCGACCTTGCCCGGCCCCCCTGCGTCGAGCGTCGCGAGGGCGACCTCGGTGAGGCCCGGCATGCCGATCGCCATGGGCTTGCTCCACGAGTAGCCGCCGTTGTCGGACACGGCGAGGCGCGGCATCCGGTTCTTGTCGAGCCACGCGTAGTAGACGTTGCCCTTGGCGTCGACCGCGACGCTCGGATCGGGTCCCCAGATCGCCGTCCCTGCAGGGCCGCGGGTCGCGACCCGCACGTGCTCCCACGTCGTGCCCTCGTCGCGGCTCATCGCGATCCAGGGCTCCTCGCAGTGCTCCTTCGGCAGGTAGATGGTGCCGTCGTCGCCGACGACGCCGTGCCCGTGCAGGCCGCCGCAGTCGCGGACGCCCGGCGCGCCCTCCTCGACCTCGGCCGGGTGGAACGCGGGCTCACCCGTCGGACGCCAGGACACGCCGCCGTCGAGCGACTTGCTGCACGACGACGTCGCCACGTCGTTCCAGCAGTAGTAGACGATGTTGTCGTAGCCCACGGTCGGGCTCGAGACGGGGGGCCCGGAGAACAGCGTCTGGTGGTCGTTCACCGGACGGCCGCACGCCAGCGGGTTCGTCACCCAGCTCTCGCCGTCGTCGTCCGAGTACGACATCCACGAGCAAGCGACGGTCAGGTCGATCGTGAACACACGGCCGGTCCACTCGTCCACGTAGACGTAGGGGTCGAGCGTGATCGGGTGCGTCTTGACACCGGCGAGCTTCGGGGACTTGTCCTCCCACGTCTTGCCGTTGTCGGTCGAGCGCATGATCGCGGCCCCCTGCCCCGGGACGCCGACGAAGAAGACGTCGCCGTTCTCGTTGAGCCCGAGCGTCGGCTCGAGCGCGTCGATCCCCGGGTAATACGCGACGGCCTCGGGGGCTGCCGCGGCGGCCGGGCCCTTGCGGATGACCTTCCCGCCGGCGTAGTGCGCCACGGCCTTGCCGCCGGAGTTGTCGGACTTCGCATCTGCGGTCGAGACCACCTGGATCGCGGAGGCCGCGGCGAGGAGGATCGCGACGGCGAGCGCGGCTACGCGACGGTCGAGTCGACGGAACCGGGTTGCGAGCAAGATCTACCCCCTGGGGACGCGGCGGACGGGCGGACCGGAAGGTTCTCGGCCATGGGTTCGCCGCTCGCCACGGGTTCCCCTGTCGTGGACCGTCCCGAAACGACCCCTTTCGCACCGTTCATCCCCCTAGGCTGGCGTCATGGACGTCACGATCCCGCCCCCCGTCGAGCCGGGCATGAAGGTCGCGATCGTGTCGCCCTCGTTCGGGGCGATCGCGGCGTGGCCGCACCGGGCCGAGCGGGCCGTCGCGTACCTCGAGACCCTCGGCCTCCGCCCCGAGGTGATGCCGAACGCCGCCCTCGAGGGCCCCGACCCGCCGTGGGTGTCCGCGCCGCCGGAGGCGAGGGCGGCCGACCTCCACCGGGCGTTCGCCGACGACGAGGTCGGCGTCGTGCTGTGCGGGATCGGAGGGAACCACTCCAACCAGGTGCTCCCCCACCTCGACTTCGACCTGATCGGGTCGCACCCGAAGGTCTTCCAGGGCTACTCGGACATAACCGTGCTGCACTGGGCGCTGCTGCGCCGGGCGGGGCTCGCGACCTTCTACGGTCCCGCGCTCGTCTCGGAGCTCGGCGAGTTCCCGGCCCCCCTCGCCTATACCGACCGGTACTTGCGCGCAGCGTGGTTCCGCGCCTCTCCCCTGCGCTACGAGCCGGCGGGAGAGTGGACCGAGGAGTTCCTCGACTGGGACCTGAAGGCCGATACCCGCCCGCGGAAGATGCAGGCATCGCCGGGATGGAAGACCGTGCGGCCGGGGACGGCAGAGGGGCCGGTGGTCGGCGGCTGCCTCGAGACCGTCTGCTGGCACGTCTTCGGGTCGCGCGACTGGTTCGTCCCCGAGGGGACGATCCTCTTGCTGGAGACGTCCGAGGAGGCTCCGTCGCCGGCGCATGTCGACGCCTACCTCACCGACCTCGAGCTCGCCGGCGCCTTCGACGCGTGCACGGGCCTGCTGTTCGGGCGTCCGATGGGCTACAGCCCGGACGACGTCGAGGTCCTGTGGCGGGTGGTCGAGCAGAGGACGGAGGGCGCCGGGATCCCCGTCCTCGCCGGGATCGACTGCGGGCACACCGACCCGATGATGACGGTCCCGCTAGGGGCGCATGCACGGTTGGACGCGGCCGCGCAGACGTTCGAGGTGCTGCTGGACTAGGCCCCGTGGAAGCGCAGGATGTCGATCCCGCGCGTCACGTCGACCGCGTAGACGATCTCGTCGGTGATCCAGTACGACGCGATCGTGGACCCGCCCCACGGCGTGAAGTGGCCGACCTCGCTGATCCGTCCGTTGCGCGCCACCTCGAGGAAGCGCGTTCCGTGCTCGAACCACGCGGCCGCGACCAGGCCCCCGTCACGGAAGTCGGGGTGCTCCTGGAACCACATCGCCGTGCAGCCCAGCACGTTCGCCGGCGGGTTCCCGTCGGAGTACGTGCCGCTCGTCGCCCGGTAGGAGTCGACGAGCCGGAACGTCTCGGTCCGCCGCCACCCGCGCGTGTCCCACGTCATGAACGTGCCCGAGGACTCGTCGCAGCGTGTCTCCGCGAAGGTCTCCTCCTGCACCAGCGCGAACCTGTCCTTGCCCGCCCGCGGCCACCGGCTCGAGTGCAGCAGGCGGTTGTCGGGCGTCGTCGCGCTCGCGAGCAGCTGGGGGCGCGCGGGGTTCTTGCGGGCGTCGAGGAGCCGCAGGATCCGGGTCGACGCGAGCACGATGCCCGGCGCGACCTCCGTCGTGTCGAACCCGTCGCCCGGCGTGACGCCGCCGCCCCAGGTCCCGGCCACGCGCGGGCTCGCGGGATCACGCAGGTCGACGATCGTCCCGCGGGAGCCGTACGCCCAGGTGCAGTCGAGGACGCACGCGAAGTTGTGGTCGCGCATGTTCTCGACCTCGGCGAGCTTCGCCGGGCTCTTCTTGTCGGTCACGTCCCACACGAAGAGCTTCCGGATCTCGGTGTCCGCGGACATGATCAGGATCTCGCCGTTCGTGTCGACGTCTTCGTTCGCGAACTGGAAGCCGACCGGGGTGATGCTCTGCAGCGCGGGCGCGACCGGGTCCGTGACGTCGTAGATCGAGAAGCTCTTCGCCCCGGCCACGTACAGGTAGTCGCCGACGAGGCGCGCGCCCGTCGGCACGCCCGCTTCGAACGGCACGGTCGAGACGTGCTCGACGTTCGAGCTGGCGAAGCCCGTCGCCGGGGCGCCCGTGGAGGGCGGCGCGGCCAGGCCGGCCGCGACCACGACCGCTGCTGCCACGGAACCGATCCTTCTCATGCATCGCCCTTTCGACGTTGCAGCGCCGCCTCCCGCCGCCGGGACGAAGGTGGCCAAGCTCCCCATCCTGAGCACGTGCGGCGGGCGCCGGCGTAACGCCTAGATCGAGGCGATCGCCCTCGGACGGCGCCGGATGTAGTGGGCCGGGGGCCGCGCCCCCCCGGCGACGATCAGCCGGACGACACGTGCGCGCTGGCCCGCATAGGGCTCGAGCAGCTCGATCATGCGGGCATCGCTCCCGCGGGCCTCGCCCGCCAGGGTCCAGCTCACGAGATGAGGCAGGTGGAGGTCGCCGACGATGACCGCGTCGGGGTCGCCGAAGGCCGCCCCCGCGACCACCGCGGCCGTCCACGGACCGACCCCCGGCAGCGCCAGCAACCTCCGGCGGGCCGCCTCCCGCGGCAGGGCGGCGGCCTCCTCGAGCCGGTGCGCGTACGAGCAGGCCCGCCTGATCGTGTCGGCGCGGCGGCGCTCGATCCCGAAGCGGTGGAGGGCGTGGTACGGGAGCGACGCGAGGAGCTGGGGCGACGGCGGGAGCCGCAGGCCGGGCGGACCCGGCGCGGGCTCGCCGTGGGCCCACACGAGCTTCCGGTACGAGCGGTGGGCTTCGTCGCTCGTCACCTTCTGCTCGATGACCGCCGGGACGATGCTCTCGACGACGGCGCCGGAGCGCCCGACGCGCAGGCCGGGCAGCCGGCGGTGAAGGTCACGGACGACCCGGTCCGAGGGACGGAACGCGGCGCGGTCGTCGCGGAGGCCGAGCAGCGCGGGCGCGTGCTCGACGCACCACCGGGCCCCCGGCCCCCACGCCTCGACCTCGACCAGGGGCGGCCTCACGGCGAACGAGGCCGAGGCGGGGCCTTCGGGCGTGCGGGTCGCGCGGCATGCGTCGCGGCGCGCGAGCCGGATCGTCGGGTCCCCGCCGCCGTGGCGGAACGGCCTCATCGTCAGCACGAGGTCGAGCGGTCCGTCGAGCGGCAGGCTCCGGCGCGCGGTCACGCGTTCAATCTAGGCCACGCCTGTGACGGATCCGTCTTTTCGCCCCCGAACGCGAAAAGGGGCGGCGCCGTCGCGCCGCCCCCGTGGATCGCGTGTCCTTTAAGTCGCCTTCGCGCTCACCTTGATCGACGCGGCGCTGTGGTTGCCGGCCTTGTCGTAGGAGACGACGTAGTACCAGTACGTCGTGCCCTTCGGCGCGGGGTCGGCGTAAGAAGTCGTGGTCGTAGTGGCTATCTGCGTGTAGACCCCGCCACTAGACGTCGAGCGGAAGACCTTGTAGCCGGCGAGGCCGCTGCCGCCTGCGTCGGTGGACGCCTTCCAGCTCACGGTGATCTTGCCACGGCCCCCCGAAGCCTTGACGCCCGTCGGCGTGGTAGGCGCGGTCGCATCGGAGTTGGTCTTCGCCGACGCGACGTTCGAGGGGGCCGAGTCACCGGCCGAGTTGTACGCCTTCACCCTGTAGTAGTAGGTCGTGCCGGCGAGCAGCCCCGAGTCCCGATAGGTCGTGACCCCCGTCGAGACGCTGCCGACCTGGGCCCATCCGTCGACGCCGTTCGCCGACCGCTCGACCTTGTAGCCCGTGTCACCTGCGACGTCGCTCCACGACAGGTCGATCTGGGACAGCGACCCCGTGACCGCGCGCGCGGTCAGGTTCGACGGTGCGGCGGGAACCGGCTCGGCCGTCGGGGTCGGGGTGGGCGACGGGCTCGGCGTCGGCGTCGGCGCCGGCCCCGTGGCCCCCGGATACGACACGTCCAGGAGATAACGGCCCGAGCCCGCGGCCGCCTTGACCTCCACCACGTACGTCCCCGTCGACGCCGGCCGGAAGCTCGCGTTCTCCTGACGGTGGTTCTGCTCGACGTACTGCGACTTCGCAACCACCTGTCCGGAGGAGCTGAGGATCGAGACGTTGAAGTCCGGCGTCGTCTCGCCCTGCTTGCGGTCGGCCGCGATGACCGCGGCCGTCATCGGAAACGCAGTGGACGTGACCTCGAGCGGGTACCGCACCGAGCCGCCGGAGGCGAGCGTCCCGGAGAAGTGCGCGTGAGCCGGCTGGGCCGGTCCGCCCGGGCCTGAAGCGGCCGAGGCCGCGTCGATCGCGGCGTAGCCATCGAGGCGTCCCGCGCCGTACTCGTTGTCCTTCCCCGGCGCGCCCCAGTCCTGCGCGGTCCCGGTCATGATGTCCTTGATCGGGTGGCTGACGGTCGAGTTCACGATCCCGTCCGCGCACTCTGGAGTGAGGTCGTCCGGCGGGCAGGCCATGCCCGAAGGCCGCAGGTCCGGGTTGGCGTCGAGCATCAGCGCCCCGACCCCGGCCGCGAACGGCGACGACATGCTCGTGCCCGAGAGCGTCCAGTACCCGTCGCCGGAGTGCGCCCACGCCGCGGTGATCTCGACGCCGTGCGAGGCGATGTCGGGCTTGATCCGCCCGTCGAGGGTCGGGCCGCGCCGGGAGCTGAGCGCCAGCACGTAGCCGCCGCCGTCTCCGGCGAGGTCCGTTCCGGTGTCGGCCATGCTCGCGACGGCGATCGAGAACTCCGCCGCGGCCGGGAACCCCGTCCTGTTCGGGTCGGGGGTGCCGTTGCCGGCGGACGCAAACGGCGTGATCCCGGCCGTCACGAGACGGTTCGTCAGCCGCGACGTGCTGTTCGTGCCGTCGGAGTTGCTGCTCCCCGAAAGGCTCATGTTCACCATGTCGATCCCGTACACGTCCTTGTTCGCGAGGATCCACTCGAGCCCCGCGTCGACCGACGCGACCGTCGGGTTGGTCGCGGTGCCCCCGACCTTGACCGAGACCACGGCGGCCCCCGGCGCGACACCCCGCATCGCCGGGTTCCCGTCGCCCTCGCCGGCCACGATCGACGCGACGTGGGTCCCGTGGTGCTCGTCGTCGACCATCCACCACGACCCGGTGCAGGCGCCCGAGCTGCAGTCGGCGCCGCCGAGGACCTTCCCACCGTCGAGGTCGACGTGGCTCTTGTCCACGCCGCTGTCGACGACGGCGATCACGACGTCGTCCTTGCAGTAGTCCCGCACGCCGGGACAGATGGTGCTGTTCTCGTTGTTCCCGTCGACGCCGGGGAAGTCCGTCCTCGCCTTGTCGACGCCGGCCGCGGTCCGCGCCGACTCCATCTGGAACTCGAGGTCCTCGTTCAGCTCGACCGAGGCCACGTCGCCACGAGCCGCGAGCGAACGGACCTGCCCGGGGGTCAGCGACGCCGCGAACCCGGGCATCGACTGGTACTCGTATTCGACGGGGAAGTCCCCTACGTCGGCGCGCGCGGAGTCGGCCTTCGCGGCCGACGTCCCGTCCGTGAACAGCGCGACCACGTCTACGCGCCCCCCGCCCGCCTTCTCCATGGCGGCCTCGAGGCTGTCGAAGACCTTGTCGCCGTCGGTGTCGGCCGCCCGGCCACCCTTGCCGGCGGCGCCCGCCAGGGGCACGACGCAGAGGACGAAGGCGCCCACGGCGCCTACGACCGACATCCAGAACTTGGCTCGTCGCATACAACCCTCCCGAATCGGACGATCCGAGCACGGTACGGGGCAATCCGGGCGCGCACCATGGCACGTTAGGACCATCTTTTTACAGCAGACAAGGCGAGCTCAACGGGCTGCAGGCGGTCTCGATCGCCCTGATTAGCCCGTTCGGGCTAGCGAGTACGGCCCGCCGGGCCCCCAACTCGGATGAACGTCCGCTTTCGCCCGCTCCGGCGCATAAAGGTCCGGCCCGTCGATGCCGACTCCGATCCGTAAGCGCAGGACTGACTGGGAGACCGAGCCACGGTCAAGCCCGGCCGACGCTGGGCCGACAACTGGGACAGGGCCGCGCGGCGCGCGGACAGGGGACAAAGGCTGGGGAATGAGCAGAGAAGACGGGTTCACCATCGTGGAGCTGTCTTTCGCGTGCCTTCTCCTCTTGCTGGTCACCGGGGCGGGCGTCACGGCGATCCGCCACTACTGGAAGGTGCGCAGCGTGGAGGCCGCGCAGGACGCCCTCGTTGCCGACATGAAGCAGGTCCAGGCCCGGACGATGTCCGAGAGCCACCCGCGGCTGTACGGCCTCCGCCTCTCTCCGGGCTCCACCCCGGCGGCGGGCACCTACGGCGTCGTGCGCTTCGACTACGGCACGCAGACATGCACCGAGATCGAGCGCCACACGTTCGACGGCGGCGCCTACGTGAGCGCGGCGAGCTTCGCCGTCTTGAACCCGGGGCCGACCGAGCGGTGCCGGGCCCAGATCGCGGGGGCCGGGACCGACCAGTTCGTGTTCCTGTTCGCTCGCGGCAGCGCCACCGCGGGGTCGGCGACGGTCGCGACCGCCGGAGTCTCCAAGACCAGAGGCGTCACGATCGACGGGATCACCGGAAGGGTGGCCCGGTCGTGAGCGCGTTCCGGTCACGCCGTCGCGAGGGCGGCTTCACGCTCGTCGAGATGCTGTCGTCGATGCTCGTCTTCTCAGTGGTGACCATCGGCGTCGTCCCCCTCCTGGCGCTGTCGATGCAGACGACCTTGGGGGCCCGCGGACAGACGGCGGGCCGCAACGTCGTGCGAGAGGTCATGGAGCACGTCCGCGGCATCGAGTACTTCGTCTCCTACGACGCGAAGCCGGACCCCGACAAGAGGGTCGACCTCATGGACCTCTACTACCCGCGCATCGCCGGCAACGGCACGATGCTCTCGGGACAGAGCTACGCCGTCGGCGCGAACCCCCCCATCGTCGGAAGCGGCGGGATCTTCACCACGGAGTGCCCCGCCCCCGTGGCATCGCCCGGCAACCCGGCGTGCCCCGAGGTCCCGCCCGGCTACGAGATCACGATCAAGGCGTCGTTCGTGAAGCACATCGCCGGCACGTCGCCGCAGACGTACTCGATCGTCACCCCCAAGCCCACCTACAGGTACGACACGTCCGCAGGTGGCAACGAGCCCCCCGCCGACCTGATGGACATCTCGGTCAAGGGGACGTGGACGACCGCGGGTCGCGACCAGTCCTTCGAGCTGCGCAGCCTCATCGGCGACCGCAAGTTCATTCCCGTCTCCGCGGCCGACGCGGGCCCATCCCCCACGCCCGGCCCCTCTGCGCCCGCCGCTACCGACCTGTCGGTCGAGGGCACCGCCGAGAGCGACTACCTGATGCAACTCAGCACAGGGTTCTCGACGAGCACGATGCCGACCTACGCGAACCACGGATGCCTCGCGACGCCGTGCGAGAGTGAGCTGACGATCACGCAAGGTGTCGCCTCGTCGAAGATCAGGGCGGGCGACTACGTCTCGGCCGACCAGGACACCCGTTGGGGGGTCGCGCGGATCGTGCGCACCTACGACGGCGCGCCGCCGGCGAGCCCGCCCCCCGACCTCAAGCTCGTCGAGGGGGCCGTCGGCATAGCACACGCGCCGCCCAACACCATCACGCCGGACAGCCGCGTCCCGTCGAGCGCGACCGCGACGCCCCAGCCCGTGGCCAACCCCGACCTCGGTACGGCCTCCATCGCGCACCTGGTGAGGAGCACGACCTCGCTCGTGCAGGCGGACGTCACCGGGGGCCTTCCGAGAGCGTCGGGGCTCTACTTCGGCGACACCAACGCCCTGAACCAGATCATGTTCCACAACACGCAAACGGACTTCGCGGCTTGGAAGCTGACGAACCAGACCACGAACCCACTGATCCGGATGAACATCGCGAGCATCTCGGACCAGGACCGCTCGCGCGGCTCGACGAGCTCGCGGGCCTACGCGCTGACCGAGCCGACCGGGCGCCGGGTCGAGAGCACCGTCGACCAGAGCCACCACCAGTGGGGGATCCTGAGGATCAACTTCGGCGGATCCCCTTACCTGCTCAGCCTCAGCGACTTCGTCTCCGACGTCACCTGCATCTCGACCGCCAACCCGACGACCGCGAGCGCCAGCGCGTCGTGGAGCCTGTCGAACTTCAGTTACCGCTACGACCCGAACAACAACGGCCAGATCCCGTCGACGCTGACCACGGCCACGTTCTCGGCGGGCATCCCGCCGCAGCTCAACGGGACACCCGGAACGGACCCGCTGCAGGCGGTGAAGGCGACGAACCCGCTGGTCTGGGACGGCTCGAACAACTGCGTGGCGTCCAACTGCGACATCTTCCTGTTCGAGGAGAGGGACGCGAGCGGGGGCCTCACCAAGCGCGGCTATCTCTCGAACTGGTCGACGAACAAGAACCTGTCTACGTACGAGTCGCCCGACGGGCGCGTCACCCGGGCCAGCATCGACGGCGCGATCCGCATCGACGTGGCGCCTCTGGCCGTCCGCGGGACGACGCCGATCCCCGAGAGCTCGATCAACATCGCGATCGGCAAGAGCAGCTGCGAGGCGGTCGACAACCGGTGAACGCCGTGGATCGTCGCGAAGAGGGCTTCACGCTCGTGGAGGTCATGTGGGTGATCCTGCTGCTCGCCGTGGTCTCGACGTCCTTCTACCAGGTGCTCGTCACCCAGTCCCGCGGCGCCGACCTCACGAGGAGGCTGACGCGCCTGACCGACGAGGCGAGGCTCGGATTCAACCGGATGGTGCGCGACACCCGCGAGGGCGACTACCTGTCCGCCGCCTCGGCAACCTCGTTCACCGTCAAGGTGAACTACGACGGCGACGCCTTCTACGAGAACCCGAACGAGGCGGGCGACTACGAGGTCCTGACGTACGCGTACGACGCGAGCGCGCGCACGATCACGCTGAACGGCAGCGTCCTGATGCGGGACGTCTATCCGGTCGACCACCCGTCGACGCCCGCCGCGGACGTCTTCACCTATTACAGCAACAACCTCGAGTACGACTGGGACGGCGACGGCAAGACGACGTGGCAGGACCTCGACCAGTCGCCCGCCTACGGCCTCTCCGGGATCGGAGACCAGAGCAACACCCTCTCCGCGGCCGAGATCCCGCACCTGACGACGGTCGCGTTCGCGGTCTCGGTCGGGACCGGCGACGCCGTCACGCCCTTCTACGCCCGCGCCCAGATGAGGAACAGGGTATGAGGCGCGTCGCGGGAGAGCGCGGCGTCGCGATGATCACGGTCCTGCTGATCGGCGCCGTGCTGACCGTCGTCTCGACGTCGGCCGGGTTCATGGCGGTGCGCAACCTCCGGGCGACGACCAGCGACGGCCAGGGGTCGAAGGCCGTCGCGTATGCGGAGGCCGGCCTCGAACGGTTCCTGAACGACCTCCGGAGCTCGGGCTTCGGCCTCGCCAACGTCATGGCGGCCGGATGCACGGGCCCCGCCGTGAGCCTTCCCGCGGGGATCGTGGGCGACGGCTCGTACAACGCCGAGCTGACGGTGTACAACCCGGCGGCGAACCCGCCCGTCCCGCCGTCGCCGTGGGTGGCGTCGAACGCGTCGCTGCCGGTGTGCCAGGGGCGGTCGACGTCCTCGAGCGTCCCGCAGCTCTACGCAGTGACGGCCACCGGCACCGCCGGGACCGCGTCGCGCGCGATCCGCAGCGTCGTCCGGATCGCCGGGTCGAAGCTGCCCGTCGGCGTGTGGGTCAACTCGATCGACGCGAACGGCAATCCCGACTTCGCCAACATCAGCGTGTTCTCGCGCTCGGACATCCTCGGACGCACGAAGCTCGCCTTCACGGGCACCGACCGCTACTACACCATGTACGACGTCTACCCGTTCCCCGGGCAGAGCACCACGGTGAAGATCCCGGCCGCCGCGCATTCCGCGGGCTCGATCTACACGACGCAGAACTCGCGCAAGGGCGTAGAGCACCCGCCGAACCCGAACTGCACCGCGAACCCGCGCGGGACCGCAGGTCAGTCCCTGTGGGACGGGAGCTCGACCGGTGGCACCGTCACGGCGGGGTGCGCGGGCCAGTCGGGATACCCCCCGACGTCGCGCTTCACGCTCGACGACTTCTACCGGATCGCCGGGCGCTCGACGATGCCCCAGCTCACCGACGCCGAGAACGCCGCGCTAAAGGCGATGGCGCAGGGCTCGGGCATCTACTGCTCGATGCCCGTCTCGGGGTCGCCGGCGTGCACGAAGAACGGCGCTACCTGGAACTGGGGCGGAGGCACGATCACGGGCGGCCCCGGGTCGGGCGATCTCCTCGGCCTCCCCGCCAACTGGGTCGCGTACTTCGAGTACCCGGTGAACACGAACCCCCTCGCGCAGGACATCAAGTGGAACGCGAGCACGGGAACGTGCGAGCAGGGCATGTCCGGCGTGATCGTCGTCCGGAACGGCGGTGTCACCCTGCGCGGCGGGGGCCAGGTGAACGGCAACGTGGTCGCACCCGAGGGGGTCGTCGACAGCGCGGGCGGCTTCACCGTCACGGGCTCGGTCATCGCACGCGAGATGCGCTTGCGCGGCACCGCCCGGTTCGAGCTGACCGACTGCTATGTCCAGAACATCCCCGCGCCGCTGATGTCCGTCTCAGCCGGTCGCTGGTCGGAGGTCGACCGCTAGCGAAGCCCGGCTCACGCGCGTAGTGCGCGATGACTACGTGGAAAACCCACCCAGCGGGCCATAGGAATCGACTCGATCGGGGGTCATGATCCCCCTACGTTGATCGACGTACGCGGGTTGACCGCGTGGCACCGCCATTGCCCCCCCAGCCGCCTAGCAATGGAGACAGTCAATTGAGCCTCGTAAGCACACGCGCCCTCGCGGCCGCGGCCGCGGCCGTCGCCGTAGCCGTTCCGCTCTTCGCACGGCCCGCCCTCGCCGAGACCTACCGGGACGAGATCGTCTTCGACCAGGAGCACGAATGCACGCTCGAGAACGTCGTCGGCGACACGAAGGTCAAGATCACGATCGAGACCAAGAACAATCCCGACGGCACGACCACCGTCAAGTCGACGCAGCACACCCACGGGTCCCAGCTGCGGGGTGTGATCTCCGGCGACAAGTACGTCTTCAACAACTCCGAGGACGTCGTCGAGACGTTCACGCTGCTCGGCTCGTCCGGCTCCGTGAAGAGCAAGACGATCTTCGTCCACAACGGAGAGAGCGTCGCGAACCTCGAGACACCGGGGCTGGACGACTTCCACCAGCATTTCTCGATGACGTTCTCGCCCCTGCTTCCGCCCGTGATCCTCAAGGACAGGGCCGAGTGCCAGTAGCGCACCACTGACGGCGGGTCCGCCGCCGCCGGCACCTACGGGGCCGGGAGTCCGTTAAGTTCTTGCGGACTCCCGGCCCTTTGCGCGCGTTACGGCCTTCGAGGATTACGAGGCGCGTAGCTGCGATTGACTACGCGTCAAATGAACCTCCAGGGCTATAGCAACTCTGATCACATTTCGTCATAGTGCCCTACGTCGATCGACGTAGGCGGGACGCCGAAACCGTACCCAATCCCCCCAGCGACACATACAAATGGAGACGATCATGACGAATCGGAAGAAGGCCGCGCTCTGCGCGTCCGTAACAGCTCTCGTTGCGCTCGCCGCGCCGTTCGGCTCGAGCGCGCTGGCGCAGGAAACGGTCAGGACGCACGACAGGGACGTCGTCTTCGACGTCCAGCACCCGTGCACGCTCGAGAACGTCATAGGCGACACGACCGTGAGGACGACGGTAACGGAGACCGACAACGGCAACGGGACCACGACGGTCGAGATCCACCAGAAGACGCACGGGCAGCAGCTCCTGGGCGTCGTGTCCGGAGACTGGTACACGTTCAACGGGGCGGTGGACTCCCACACGACCGAGACGATCCTGGGCAGCAGCGGAACGGTCGAGACCAAGACGATCTTCATCCACACGAGCGAGGACGTCGCTTTCGAGGAAGAGCCCGGGATGGACGACTTCCACCAGAGGCTCGACTTCATAGTCAACCCGCTCCTCCCGCCGACGGTGATCCGGGACACCGGAGAGTGCAAGTAGTCGGCGAACGGGCGTAACCGACCACCAGCTTCGGCAACACGGTTCCTCCACCGCTGGGGTGGAGTAACCGGGGAGGGGGGGGGGGGGGGGGGG
>DATADL010000335.1:0-13995 GCA_036258555.1 Actinomycetota bacterium
GCGTCGCGAGCCAGGTGAGGCGGGCCGCCAGCTTGCTGTCGGCGGCCCTCATCGCCCGGCGCGCTCCACGCCCCGCTCCGACGGCTGCCGCCACGCCGACCAGCCGGGGTCGAGGTCGTCCATGATCTCCGCCAGCTCCACCCGGACCGCGAGGTCCGGACCGTTCCACCTAGGGCTAGACCACATCGTCGTCCTCCTCTCCCGTCCATGCCAGTGAGTTGCCTTTCGCAACCCACTACGGGAGACCCTAGCCGAGGAGGTTGCAAAATGCAACCGACCCCTTATGCTGGTCACATGCCGCCGCCGACGGACTTCTCCGCCATGGACTGCTCGGTCGCCCGCACGCTCGACGTCATCGGCGACAAGTGGTCGCTCCTCATCCTGCGCGACGCGTTCTACGGCGTTCGCCGCTTCGACGACTTCCGCGAGGACCTGGGGATCGCGCGCAACGTCCTGACCGACCGGCTCCAGAAGCTCGTGGCGACCGGCGTGTTCGAGCGGCGCCGTTACGAGGAGCGGCCGCCGCGCTACGAGTACCGCCTGACGGACAAGGGCCGCGCCCTGTTGCCCGTGCTGCTTGCGATGATCGCCTGGGGCGACCGCTGGGCGAACGACTCCGACATCCCGCCGGTCACGCTGACGCACACGGCCTGCGGCTGCGTCACGCACGCGGTCGTCGCGTGCGACCACTGCGGAGAGGAGCTGACGCTGCGCGAGGTGCGGGTCGATCCGGTGCGGGTCAAGGGCGCGAACAGGGCCGTGGCTCTCGAGGACGTCGTCTAGCGGGTCCCCCCGGCGCCTAGACCGTCTGCTCGCTCGTGCAGAACGCACAGCGCCTGGCGGCCTTCGGGATGTTGCTGAGGCACTCCGCGCACTGCTTCGACTCGCTCACGACGTCGCGCTCCGTCTTGCGTCGCTCCATCAACGCGTTGACGGGACGGACGACGAAGAAGAACACGGCCGCCGCGACGAGGACGAACGAGATCACGTCGTTCAGGAACTCGCCGTAGGAGACATCGCTGCCCCCGACGGTCAGGACCCAGTCGGCGAAGTCCGCCGTTCCGGGGATCGCGATCAGCGGCGTGAGGACGTTCTCGACGAACGACGTGACGACGGCGCCGAACGCCGCCCCGATGACGATGCCGACCGCGAGGTCGACCACGTTGCCGCGCAGCACGAATCCCTTGAACTCTTTGAGCATCGGACGGCCTCCTCTTCGCCGGGCGGAAGATCGTAGCGGCGAAGGTGATTAGGCTGGGGCCGATGTCGCTCTTCGAGGTCGTCCAGGAGCCCGCCGACACGAGCGCGCCGGCCCTCGTCGTCGCCTTCGAGGACTGGGTCGACGCCGGCGCCGCCGGCAGCACGGCGGCGCGTCACGTCGCCGCCGGAGGCGAGGTCGTCGTGACGTTCGACGCCGACGCGCTCTACGACTACCGAAGCCACCGGCCGGTCCTCGACATCGTCGACGGCGTCCCGCAGAGGCTCGCGTGGCCCGAGCTGACGCTCGTGCGCCGGAGGCTGCCGGAACGCGACGTTTTCGTCCTCGCCGGGCCCGAGCCGGACTACCGCTGGCAAGAGCTCGCGGGCGACCTCTACGAGCTCGCGGTCCGATTCGGCGTGGTCCAGCACGTCAGCCTCGGCGCGATCCCGGCCGCCGTGCCGCACACGGCCCCGACGCCGGTGATGATGACGGCTTCGGGCGAGGAGCTGCTGCGCGGGGGCACGCCCACCGAAGGCCTGCTACGCGTGCCCGCCGCGACCGTCAGCGCGATCGAGTGGACGATGGCGCAGAACGGGATCCCCGCCGTCGGGTTCTGGGCCCAGGTCCCGCATTACGCGACGCCCTATGCGGCCGGCGCGATCGCGCTCGTGCGACGCGTCGAGGACTACCTCTCGGTGACCGTCGGCGCGGGCGAGCTCGAGCAGCAGGTGACCGCGCAGCGGACCGCGCTCGAGCAGATCTTCGCCTCCAACCCCGAGGCGCGCGAGCACCTGACGAGGCTGGAGGGACTGATCGGCGAGACCGAGGTCCCGCCGGCGGAGAACATCGCGCAAGAGGTCGAGAAGTTCCTGCGCAACCAGCGCCGCGGCGGCAGCGGTCCGACTCCTTACAGCCCGTAGCGAACCAGCCATGCGACAGGAGCCGGGCGGGGCGGGATCGGTCGAGGTCGTAGAGGGGCTGCACCGCGCGCCGGGCGGGCCGTACCGCTCGCTAGCGCGGCTCTCGAAGGTCGTGACGACGCTGCTGGCCGTCAACATCGCCTTCGACTTCGTGTCGGTGATCCTCGACGTCCAGGGCGTCCAGCTGGTCGAGAGGATCCGCGCGGGCGAGACCGTTCCGTTCCAGGAGGGTCAAGCGCACGACGACCGCATGAGGATCGCGGGCATCCTGCAGGTGGCGGGGTTGGTTGCCGCCGGGATCCCGTTTTTGATGTGGATGAGGCGGGCGTACCGCAACCTCGGCCCCCTCGGGACGAAGTGGCTCCGGTTCAAGCCGGGGTGGGCCGTCGGAGGCTGGTTCGTGCCGTTCTTGTGGTGGGCGCGGCCCAAGTCGATCCTGAACGACGTGTGGCGCGCCTCGAACCCGGAGCTGCCTCGCGACCTCCTCCGCCCGCCCGCCGGCGCCTACGTCCCCGCGGTGATGAACTGGTGGTGGGGCTTCTACGTAGCGGCCTCGCTCGTCTACCCGACCGCGGCCCTCGAAGAGCGTCAACCGTCCCTCGAGGAGATCGAGGGCACGTTCCAGCAATACGCCGCGGGGGACGCCATGTTCGTCGTCGCGGGGTTCCTCGCGATCCAGACGGTCCTTCGCGTCACGCGCCGCCAGGAGCAGAGGCACGCGATGCTGCTCGACTCCGCGCCGAAGCCGGACGCCGCCGCAACGCAACCGCAGTCGCCACGGTTCTAGGAAAGGGAAGCCACGATGCAAGACGAGGTCAGGCGCGTGCTCGACTCGGACGCGCTCGCGCACGTCGCGACGATCGACGCCGACGGAAGGCCGCACGTCACGCTCGCGTGGGTAGGCCTCGAGGACGGCGAGGTCGTGTTCGCGACCCTGGGCGACCAGCGCAAGCTGCGCAACGTCCGGCGCGACCCGAGGGTGACGATCTCGATCGCGACCGACCGCACGAACGAGATGGGGCTGCGTGAGTACCTGGTGATCTACGGCACGGGGCGCGTCACCGAGGGCGGCGCGCCCGAGCTCCTGCAGGAGCTCGCCTACACGTACATCGGTCCCGGCGTGAAGTTCCCGCCGATGCCCGACCCGCCCCCCGGTTACGTCACGCGTGTAGCCGTCGACCGCGTCGGCGGCATCGGTCCGTGGGCCTGAGTCAGGAGTGGACCCGCACCTCTTCCCAGTCGCCGTGACCGTAGAGCTTGACGTGCACGGTGGACGCGACCTGGTCGTAGAACCACCCCGAGTCGGCGCGGGCCGCGAGCGCGTCGAGGGTCGTCACCTGGTGTAGTGCGCGGCCCCAGCGCGTCACGCGGACGGGGGCCGGGACGCGCAGCGACAGGTGGACCCACCGGCCGCGGCCGTTGAACAGCACGAGCTTCACCTCGTCCGGCACGCCGCCGCCGGCGAACTCGACCTCGTAGGCCCGTCCCGGCACGACGGTCGTGTACGCCTCGTCGGAGTCGTCGCAGCACCCCGCGAGGAGCTGCTCCACGCCGTCCGCCCGGCGGATCGTCAGGGGGTCGATCCAGCTCCGGCCGCCTCCCTCGCTCCCGGCGACGAGCGAGACGTAGTCCGAGTCGCACACGTGGGCGTTCCACTGGCCGCGGTAATCGCAGGTCGCGTCCAACAGGAACGGGTTGTCGACTACGACCGCGCTCCCGGGGCGCCCGGTGACGGTCCCGTCGCGGTCGTAGAAGACCTTGGAGACGTCGCCGTCCATCCCGGGCTCGGGGGGCGTCAGGTAGACGGGGTTGGAATCGACGAACCGGAGGCGCTCGCCGAAGTTGTGGGGGTCGAGCGCGAACGCGTCCGGCGCGAGGTACGTCAGCGCTCCGGCCTCGCGCACGCCGTTCGGCCGGAAGGACACGAACGTCGTGTCGCGCACGCCGACCTTCCCGTCGTAGAACTCGAAGCCCCCGATCGGCGTCTCCGGCTCCCAGAACGCGGGCAGCGCGCGGCCTCCCGGCCCGGTCTCCTCCCACGGCTCGGCGGTCCCGGGGTTGCGCGACTCGCCCACGACGAGCGAGCCCTCGAGGTACGCCTCCGACGCGGCGAACGTCGCGCCCGCACGGTTGTCGGCGAGCGTAGCGCGCGACACGACGAGGTGCTCGCCGCGCAGCCACACGCCGCGGCTCCTGTTCATGTACGCGGTGAGGCCGTCGAAGCGTGCGACGACCGGGGCCGACTCGGGGTCCGCGGGATCCTCGACCGGCTCGTACCACGCCGACTCGGTCGTCCCGTTCGGACGCGGGCCGTCGTCGACGTTCAGGCCCGAATCGCCGTTCGAGTGCGCGACGTTGCCGTCGAACGCGCCGAGCGGCGTGCGCCGTGGCCAGACGTCTTCGTCCTCGGACAACCCGGTGGGGTGGCGCGGCAGCGCGTACCAGAAGCCGAACCCGTCGGACCCCGCCGCGACGTTGCCCCGCAGCACGTTGTCGGGGTTCGTGATCCAGAAGGTCGCGGGGCGCTCGTCGCTGGGCAGGAGGCCGTCCTCGACCGCGCGAGTGCCGAATCCGAGGTTGCGCGTCAGGACGTTGCCGGTCTCGATCCCGTCCTCGAAGAAGAAGCCGTGGCCGGCGTGGTCGTAGCAGACGTTCTCGCGCAGGACGAGCCGCTGCGTGCCGTGCACCACGACGCAACGGTTGAAGCTGTCGTGGACGGTCGTCCGCTTCACGTAGGAGCCGCCCGCGTCGCCGTCCATGTGGAAGTGGACGGGATACCGGCGCAGCGTCTTGCGCTGGCCCATCGCCGCCAGCTCGACACCTTCGACGCGCGCCGTCGATCCCTCCATGACCATGAGGTGGCCCCCGAAGCCAGAGTCGCCCGAGGCCGCGTCGCCGCGGACGACGACGTTGTGCGTGAGCAGCGCGACCTCGGCCCGCTCGTCCACGGGTCGCCCGTCGAACGTCTGGACCTCGCCCCAGTGGCGGTAGTCGAGCGGCTCGTCGAGCTCGAGCGTCCGTCCCGACGCCGCGGAGATCGTGCGCACCTCGTCGTGGCTCCGCCAGTAGTCCGACGACGCGATCGCGACGCGGTCGCCCGGCCCCCACGGGACCTCCTGGTCGAGCGTGATCCGGTCCGCGCCGCGGCCGGCCGTCTCGTCGAGGCGCGCCCACGTCCGGGTCCGCCGCCCGTGCAGGTCGAGCGTGCCGCCCATGACGCCGAGCACCTTCGTGCCCATCCCCATCACGTCCTCGTCGCTGCGCTCCCCGGTGAGCGTGATGACCGCGCGCCCCCGGAAGGGTTTCTTCGCGGTGCCGACCCGCAGCCTGCCGTGCACGACTATCCAGTCCGAGGCGAGCTCGAGATCCTTCTGGGCGAACGACAGCGTCCCGTCGACCTGGAGCCCTGCGAGAGCCGGAGGGGACGTGTCGAGGACCACGTGAGCACCGTGCGGGACGACGACGACGTCGCCGCGTGCGGGAGGCGACCCGCCCCACGTAGCCGGGTCGGACCACGCGCCGCCGGCGACGGCTCGGGCGCCCACGCGGGCGTGGACGGGCGCGGCCGCGACCGGCACGACCGAGACGAGGGCCGCGAGGGCCGAGAGGACGGCGCGGGAGCGCCACGTTCGAGGCATGTCCTCCGGTTATCGGGCACGGGGCGCGCCGCCTGAAGGGAATGTCCGGATCGTGGCGCTATGTCCCGGAACGGACGCGGCCCGCGGGCAGGAGCGTCCCGGCAGCCGCCGAATAGAGCGAGCGAGACCTCTGCAACGAAGGGACGCCACGATGCTCAAGAAGACGCTCGTCTCGCTGCTCGCCGCCGCGCTCGTCGCGGCCCCCACCGCCACCGGCGCGTTCGCCAAGGGCAAGAAGAAGAAGGGGCCGAAGCCCTACGTCAGCGAGACCATCGACATCCGGACGGGCCACACCGCGGCGTACGGGACCTCCGGCACGCTCCTCACCGTCACGGCGCAGGAGTTCATCCAGACGTGTGCCCTGCCGAACAGCAACGGCGTCGACGCGGCCGTCTACGAGGTCCCCGCCGACTACAAGGGCATCACCGCTTCGATCAAGGCAGTCGGCACCGGCGCTGCCGCCGCTTACGACCTCGACCTCTACCTGTTCGACGAGGCGTGCTCGATCGTCGGCGTCTACAACCCGGTCGGCACCGACGAGATCGGCTTCCTGACTCCCGACACGGCGTTCGTCGTCGTCCACAACTACGAGCCCGGCCCGGTTACGGCGCACATCGAGCTCGCGCCTACTAAGTAGGGCCGCGAGGCTCAGCCGGGCTCGATCCGGCAGCGCATGATCGGCCGCGTCGGGGAGCGCCTCTCGACCTCCTCGAAGCCGGCCGCGCGGAACATCTCGACGAAGCCCGTGTGCGCGAACACGGTCGGCATCCGGTCCTTCACCGGGTCGACCGGATAGCCCTCGACGAGCAGGGCTCCCGCCTCGGCGGCGTGCGCGACCGCGGCCCGCAACATCGCCGTGCCCAGCCCGCGGTCGCGGTGCTCCTTTGCGATGAAGAAGCACGTGACCGACCACACGGGCGCGGCGTCGACGCGTTTCAGCACGCGCGACCGGTCGAGCACCGGATAGGCGTCGCGTGGTTCGACCGCGCACCACGCGACCGGCTCGTCGCCGAGATACCCGAGGACGCCCGGAACAGCCCCGCCGTCGACGAGCGTCCGCAGACGAGCGCGGTTCCCGTCGCCCTTCGTCCGCTCGTACTCCGCGCGCGGGAGACGCCACCACATGCACCAGCACCCGCCGACGGCCCCGCGGCTCCCGAAGAGCGTCTCGAGGTCGCGCCACCTCTCGGAGGTCAGCGGACGGACTTCGAGCGAGGGTGCCGGCGGCGCGTCCATGCGAGCCGACGTTAGCCCGTCAGCGCGGCTCCGCGTCGGGCGGGTGCTCGTTCGCCCAGCCGGTCTCGGCGAGCATGAACCCCGCCTGGAAGCGCGACCGCGCGCCCAACTTGTCCATCAGCGCCTTCAGGCGCCTCCGGAAGGTGCGGCGGCTGAGCCCGAGGCGGCGGGCGGCCATCTCGTCGGTCATGCCGGTCACGAGCAATGCGGCTACGGCGCGCTCCTCGTCCGTGGGGGCCGGGAGCGTCGAGGGCATCTCGTTCGTCTTCATCGGTGCGTAGAACGAAACTTTGCCCGGGGCGTAACGCAGCCTTTTGCGTTCGTCACCCGGATGGGGGAGGAGAGCGAGCGGCGGTATAAGGAGCCGATGGACCGGTCGCTCGCGCGGAGGTTGTGGCGGCGCCTCGAGGCGTACCACGCCGTCGTGTACTTCGCGCCCGAGAAGAAGGCCGAGTACGACGCTGCCGGGTTGAAGGGCGGGTGGATGGGCTACTTCGCCGGGCGCGCCGCGCCTCTCGGCCCCGCCTCCGCCGAGCTCGTTACGGCGGTGTTCTACAACTTCCACCCCGCGATGGTGCGGAGGTCGATACCCGACGCCTGGTCGTTCTCGACGCCGGGGCGCGTGCTCGAAGCGAGGCTCCGGATCGTGGACGCCGCCCTGCGCCGGTTGCTAGGCGACCGCGCGGAGGACGTCGCCGATGCCGCCGACGTCTGTCTCGCCGCGGCCGCGGCGGCCGGCGTCGCGGGGCGGCCGTTGTTCGCGGCGAACGCAGCGCTCGCGCCGCCGCCGGCGCCACACCTGCGGCTGTGGCACGCGACGACGCTGCTGCGCGAGCACCGCGGGGACGGGCACGTCGCCGCGCTCGTCGCGGCGGGGATAGACGGCTGCGAGGCGCACCTGACGCTGGCGGCGACGGGAGGCGTCCCGGAGTCGGAGCTCCAGCCCAACCGGGGCTGGTCCGACGAAGAGTGGGCCGCGGCGCGGGAGCGGCTCGTCGAGCGGGGCCTCCTGGACGAGGGAGGCCGCCCGACGCCGGAGGGAGCGGACCTCAGGCGGTGGGTCGAGGAGCGCACGGACGAGCTCGCGATCGAGCCCTGGCGAGCCGCCGGCGAGGCCGCGGCGCTGAAGGCCCTGGAGCTCCTGGCCGAGCCCGTGCGCGCGATCGTGGACGGCGGGGGAGTCCCGTTCCCGAACCCGATGGGTTTGCCGCGTCCCGTCTAGACGACCCGCGCGGGGTTTGCCGCGTCCCGTCTGAGAGCCCCGAGCGGAGCCCGGCGCGGTCTCTCCTAGACCGGGCAGCCGGCGGCGAGCCACCTCTCGGCCGCCGCGACGTCGCCTCCCAGGGTCGGAGGGGTCGACGGCGTCCTTCCGGCGAGGCGGTGCACGACGGCCCCGGTCGAGCCGGTGATCGTCGCCCGCCGTCCGTCCCCCGCGACGTAGACGCCGCCCGCGGGCCCGGTCAGCTCGACCGTCGCGTCGGCGCCCGTCCGGCGCGCCCAGTCCCTGAGCATATCGGCGGCGATCCGTCCCGCTGCGTCGCCGAGCGGCGCGTCCCGCCCGGTCGCCTGCGCGACGTCGAGCGTGTGCACGATCAGGTCGCGCGGGAAGACCGAGTTCATGAGGTAGCCGAGGTTGAACGTCCCGCCCAGGAACTTCGCGTAGGCGGGGACGTAGTGGAGCGACGCACCCAGCCGGCGGCGCAGCTTCGCGGCCTTCGGCGTCATCACGCGCAGCCTGTCGAGGACCTCCTCCGTCGACACGTCGCGCGCGAGCTCGACCTGCGCGTCGTTGTGCGCGTCGAGGAGGTTGCCGAAGCGCTTGCGCCGGGCGAGCGCCGCCCGCGCCTGCACGCCGAAAGCCCGCGGCGAGCACAGCGCGTCGCACCATCCGAGCAGGTGCGCCGCCACGTCCTTCACCGTCCACGGATCGCACGGCGTCACCGCGGCCCACTCCTCCGCGGTGAGGCCTTCCAGGAACGTCACGAGGTCCGCGGCGAGCGCGAGCGACGTCGCCTCGCCCTCGCGGGCCGTGATGCCCGGCAGGTCCGCCAGGACGACCGGCGCCTTCGTCTTCTCGACGGTCATCCTGCGACCCTACTCGCGGGGACGTCCACTAAGCCCGCGGCGTACGTAGGCTAGTGGGGATGGCCGGCGCCCTTCGCAGGATCCTTGCCCTCGGCGGCTGCGCGCTGCTGCTCGCGAGCTGCAGCGACGGCGGAGCGACGCCGTCGCGCGCCGGGGCCGCGTCCGACGCCGCCCAGCCCACGGCCCGGGTGAAGGACGGCGCCCCCGCACGCCAAGGTCTCCCGCCGGACCGGATCGCCATCCGTCTGCGCCGGGTCGCCACCGGGTTGTCGTCCCCTCTCGGGGTGACCGGCGCCCGCGACGGCCGCGGCTGGCTCTACGTCGTCGAGCAGGACGGCCTCGTCCGGCTGCTCCGCGACGGCGAGCTCGAGGAGAGGCCGTTCCTCGACGTGACGGACCGCACCGAAGGGGGCGGGGAGCAGGGGCTCCTGGGGCTCGCGTTCCATCCCCGCTACGAGACCAACCGCAGGCTCTTCGTGAACTACACGGACCTGAACGGGGACACCGTCATCGCGGAGTACCGGCGGGCGCGCCGCGACCCGACGCTGGCGCGACCCGCTAGCGAGCGGGTCCTCCTGCGGGTCGACCAGCCCTTCGACAACCACAACGGCGGGGCGCTCGCGTTCGGGCCCGACGGGATGCTCTACATCGCGCTCGGCGACGGAGGGTCCGCCGGCGATCCGCAGAACAACGGCCAGCGCACCGACACGCTGCTCGGCAAGATCCTCCGTATCGACGTGGCGAGCCGTGCGACGCCGTACGAGATCCCGGACGACAACCCGTTCGCGGGCGACCCGAGGGCGCGTCCCGAGATCTGGGACTACGGCCTGCGCAACCCCTGGAGGATCTCGTTCGACCGCGCCACGGGCGCGCTGTGGATCGCCGACGTCGGGCAGGGCGAGTGGGAGGAGGTCAACCGCGAGCCGGCGGACTCGCCGGGCGGGCTCAACTACGGATGGCGCGTCAAGGAGGGGCGGTCCTGCTATCCCGCGGGCGAGGAGTGCGACGTCGTCGGCGGCGCGCTCGCGGAGATGACCGACCCCCTCGCGGTGTACTCGCACGACCACGGTTGCTCGGTGACGGGCGGGCACGTGTACCGCGGCCGCGCGTTCGCCGAGCTCACCGGGAACTACTTCTTCGGCGACTACTGCTCCGGGATCGTGTGGGCGGTCGCGGCCGAGGGCCCGGACCGCCAGGACCCAGTCCGGCTCCTGGACACCGACCTTTCGATCAGCTCGTTCGGCGAGGACGACCGCGGAGAGGTCTACGTGACCGACCTCGCGGGCGGCGGCCTCTACCGGCTGCGCGCCGCCCCCTAGACGCGAAGAAGGGGGCGCCGTACGGGTGCCCCCTCCTCGTTTGTTTCGAGCGCTACGGCCTGATCGCCCTGGAGCGCGCCGACTGGCAGCGGACGGTCTGGCCCTCGTCGTTCTCGGTGGTCGCGGCCGAGACCTTGGCGTAGAAGCGGCCGTTGGCCTGACGGGCCGGCACGGTGTACCTGCCCCGGGCGTTCGTGACGGCCTTGCCGACCCTGGCGTCCTTCCCGCGCTTCACCTTGAGCACGGTGACGTCGCGGGCCCGCCTGCACATGGGCTCGTCCGACCCGACCTTGCCGGTGAACTTGGCGTTCCTCCCGCCGTCGTAGGCGATCGTGACCGTCGACTTGCAGGTCCGGTCGGGCTGCGCCGCGGCGTCGAGCCTCTCGCTGGGGTCGCCCTTGGCCGCGGCCCTCTCGTTGCCGTCGGGGGCCGGGTCCGGGATCAGCGAGGGCAGGAACGTGAGCGGGCCCTCGGACGCGGGTGGGGCCGCGGAGGAGCCCGAGGGCGACGGGGAGCCGCCCCCGCCCGTGCATTCGTCCGCCTGGGCGACGTCGGCCGCGGTGGTCGCGAGCGCCAGCGCGGCGGCGCAGGCAGCGACCCACAGAACGACGATGACCGCGATTGCCTTGGACGACGTTCTCGGAACCATCAGGGCACCCCCCTGGGCGATTTTGTCTCGATTGCACGATCTTATGGGTCCTGGGTCCCTAAGTCGTTTCCCTTCGCCCCCGGGTTCAATCCGCCCGATCCGGTGAAGGATGATGTGGCGATGCCGAAGATCCTGGTCGTCGAGGACCAGCAGTCCGTCGTGGCGATCGTGCGCTATCACCTCGAGAGCGCCGGCATGGAGGGGCTCTTCGCTTCCGACGTCCAGGACGGGTGGCGGCTGCTGACGGCCGAGGCCCCCGACGCCGTGGTCGTCGACATCGGGCTTCCGGGGGCCGACGGTTGGACCCTGATCGAGAAGCTCCGCGGGGACGAGCGGTTCTCGGCGCTCCCCGTGGTCGTGCTCACGGGGCTCATCGAGCCCCAGATCGTGCAACGGGCGGCGTCGCTCGGCTGCGACTACCTGAGCAAGCCGTTCGCGGCCTCCGCCCTGCTCGGCAAGATCCGCGGCGGCCTGGATCCCGGTGTGGAGGCGAAGCGGCCGGCCGAGCCGCGGCCGGACCCGAACAAGGTCGACCTGGTCGTCGTCGGCGTCGTGATGCTGCTCGACCACTACCAGGTCGAGGGAAAGGTCCACCTCCCGCCGGAGCTCGCGCGCTTCTCCGACGCGTGGGAGTCGCTGGTACGCGACAGCCGCGGGTTCGTTCCCGTCACCGACGTGCGCGTGTCGTTGCGCGACGGGCACACGGTCGTCGCGACGCCGCCGTTCATGGAGGTGCGCAAGGCCGACGTGCGCGCGGTCTTCCCACAGGACGCCCCGGTCGGTTGAGCGAGCCGTTCGAGGCGACGATCCACGATTCGCTCGGGATCCGGACCGTCGAGGCCGGGCCCGAACGGGTCGTGCTCGAGATGGACGTCGGGCCTCGCGTGCACCAGCCGCTGGGCCTCCTCCACGGCGGCGCGTCGGCGACGCTCGCCGAGAGCGCGGCTTCGATCGGGGCGTACCTCGCGTCGGCCGACGACGAGACCTCGATGGGGACGGACCTGAACATCAGCCACCTGCGGGCGAAGCGGGAAGGTCTCGTGCGCGCGGTGGCGGTCCCTGTCCGCAAGGGCCGGTCGATCCACGTGTGGTCTGTGGATATCGTGGACGAGGAGGGGACGCTCGTGGCCGTGGCGCGCTGCACGCTCGCGATCCGGCGCCTGGGAGAGAGGGGTTGACGTGTACGAACGGATAGCCGTCGGGACGGACCTCTCGAAGACGGCGCGGGTGGCGACCGACCGGGCCGCGGGACTCGCGCGCCGGCTGGGGGCCGAGCTGTTCCTCGTGCACGCGGGCCGGGATCCCGGTGAGCCGTTCGCCAAGCTCGCGGCGGACTACGGCGGGACCCCCGTGGTGGCGTCCGGGAGCCCGGCCGAGGTGCTGCTCTCCGAGACCGAGCGGCTGGGCGCCGACCTCCTCGTCGTCGGAAGCGTGGGGATGAGCGGTGCGCGCCGGTTCCTGCTCGGCAGCGTCCCGAACAAGATCTCGCACCACGCGGGGACCGACCTGCTGATCGTCAAGACCGACGAGGCCCCCGAGGAGGTCTCGGACTACTCGAAGGTGCTCGTCGGGACGGACGGCTCGCCGACGGCCATGCGCGCGGTGACCGCCGCGTCGCGGCTCGCCAAGTCCCTCGGGGCGCACGAGCTGATCGTGTGCGCGCACGAGCCGCTGAGCGACGCCGAGCGCGAGCAGCTCGCCGCCGACCCGAACGACCCGGTCGCCCAGTGGGGAGGTGGCGGCTCCGCGAAGGGGACGCCGGACGAGTTCCGCTGGAGGATCTCGGGGGCCGCGCAGGCCGAGGACGTGCTCGAGCGGGCCGCGGAACGCGCCGCCAAGGAGGGCGTCGAGGCAGAGGTGCGGGCCCCGGAGGGACACCCCGCCGAGGTGCTGTGCTCGATCGCGAAGGACGAGGGCTTCGACGTGATCGTCGTCGGCAGCGTCGGGATGACCGGCGCCCGCCGCTTCATGCTGGGCAACGTGCCGCACCGCGTGTCGCACAGCGCGCCGACCGACGTGCTGATCCTGCGGACGCAGGAGTGAGCGCCTACCGCGCCCTGGTCGTCACCGCTCATCCCGACGACATGGAGTTCGGCTCGGCCGGGACGGTCGCGGCGTGGGCCGACGCGGGGGCCGAGGTGACCGTCTGCATCGTCACCGACGGATCGACCGGGACCCAGGACCGCTCCTTGATGGGGGCCGGGCTGTCCGAGGTGCGCAAGCAGGAGTCGGCGGACGCGGCGAAGGTGCTCGGGGTCGCGGAGCTCGTGTGGCTCGACTACCGCGACGGCTACGTCGAGTACACGCTCGACCTGCGCCGCGACATCGCGCGGGTCTTCCGCAAGTACCGGCCGCACCGCTACATGGTCATGGACCCGGCCCCCACGATCGAGGACCGGTTCATCAACCATCCGGACCACCGCGCGGTCGGGCAGGCGTCGCTCGACGTGACGCTCACGGCGGGGACGACGCCCGGCCACTTCCCCGAGCTGCTCGACGAGGGGCTCGAGCCGTGGCGCGACCTGCGCGAGGTGTGGATCGCCGGGCCCGCAGGGGGGCCGCGGGTCGTCGACGTGACCGCGACCATCGAGCGCAAGATCGACGCGCTCATGTGCCACCGGAGCCAGGTCGGCGAGAACCGGGACGAGATCGAGGGGTGGATCCGGGGCCGCCTCGCCGAGACGGGGGCCCGCGCCGGGTTCGCCTACGGGGAGTCGTTCCGCGTGATCAGCCAGGGGCCGGGCTTCCACGCGGGGGAGCAGCTGGACGAGGTGTCGCTGGACGTGGAGCCGCCGCCGCCCGACCCGAGAGCGGCCCCCCCGCCCTAGCGCCGAGGTGCCCGCGCCGCCGCCACGCGCGTGACCGAGTGGCTTCTTTCTGTTATGCCGGTAGGCGGCTCTCTGTTACCCGTGCGGGGGATAGGCGGCGCGGATGAGACGCGGCATCT